>JACREG010000075.1 GCA_016218375.1 Gammaproteobacteria bacterium | reverse complement strand
TCGGCGGCATCGCCGAACTGTTCAAAGACGCACTGAAGTCGAAAGGAGCGGCCAACTGATGCTGCAACAACTGACCTACTGGCATTGGTTCATCCTCGCCGCCCTGCTCATCATCCTGGAAGTCTTCGCCCCCGGCGCCTTCATGCTCTGGATCGGCATCGCCGCCGGCGTGGTCGGCACGGTCTTATATTTCGCACCGGGCATGACCTGGGAATATCAATTCATCCTGTTCTCCATCGCCTCGGTCGGCTCCATCCTCGCCTGGCGCGGCTACCGCAGCGCGCACCCCGTCACCAGCGACGAACCGACGCTGAACCGCCGCGGCGCGCAATACATCGGCCGCGTCTTCACGCTGGACACACCCATCGTCAACGGCATCGGCAAAATCCGCGTCGACGATTCCACCTGGAAAATCGAAGGCGCGGATTGCCCGGTGGGCACGAAGATCAAAGTGGTGGGGATCGAGAATACGGTGTTGAGGGTGGAGGTGGCCGGGTGAACTGCGCCAAGCCGATCACGTAGATGGGGGTGAGACGCTTTTTGCCGAACCCCAACGGAGTATCCGGTGATGTTGGCCAAGGGATTATCCAGTAAGATATTTCTGGCCAGTTGAATGCAGCCCTGTTTTGGCCCCACATTCGAAGGCATCTTGCCTAATCAACTTTACTTTTTAGGAATGGGAAATGAAGCTATTTATCAGCGGCATTATGTCAATCTTAGTAGCGGGCTGCGCAAATGTTAGCAAGTTAAACAACGTCTCAACTGGTCAAACAAAAGCTGAAGTCATTGCCACCATGGGGCAACCAGATACCGTGCGAGCCACAAATAACGTTGAGTATCTTAATTATGTCTTATATACATCGGGGGAGTCATCCGCATGTATTGGCATGGGGGTAATGACTATGGGCATTGCTGCCGTGGACTGCGCAAAAGAACCAAATTACTTCGTTCGTCTCGAAAATGGGAAAGTCACTGCATACGGCAAGATTGGCGATTTTGACAGTACAAAAAATCCGACCATTCAGGTGGAACATGTTAACCAACAACCAACCAAATAAATTGCTCTTAGGGATCAAGTGGGCAGTGTATTTGATAATTTCCCTGGACATGAACACGATGGTTTCGTGGGCTTTCAAGTACTCTGAGACCCCTTGATCCTCCACGCAGCGCTGGTCAGTACAACGTTAGATTTAAAAAGGCAGGGGCGCGCTGTGTTTGTGAATCCAGATTTACGGTGGTACACCTGCATTAGCGAACGAAAGGCGATCACGCCACGCTGCCCTTTTGCAACCGTAGAGCGTTGCCCGCGGAGCTATCAGAGCCTTAGCTTGCTGGGGGAAGTTGGAATATCGTCAAAGATCGCTCCTGCGGAGGATCAGCGCCTACTTGAAGCTTGGTCGAAAACCGACGTTTGGCCGAAGACCATGGAACAACAAACGGCAGTGGCTAGCAGCGACGGGGAACACCATCTGTTCTCGAACTTCTGCCCAGAGGTATCGTTCGAAACGTTTGGCCTATTCGCAGTCTCGCTCAGCCGATTCGCCGATGAAATAGATCGCAATGCGCGGCACCAAGACTTGTCGATGTCGGGCACTGCACATGGGCGCGATTGGCGTTGGAATTGGGAGTACGCGCAGGAGCAGCACTATACTGATTGCCCGCTCTATTCGGTACTACACGCCAAGCCGATTACCATAACCCGCAACGGTGAAGAAATTTTCCAGCTTCGTCCCAGTGCATACGGCATAACCATTGACTTGAAACGCCTTTGGTCAAAGCTGAAAGTGTGGCGGAAGGCGAGGACCAAGTGAGGCAGGTGAAATCTAACCACCATATCCACACCGACGAGCGCGAGAGCGGCGCGCGCGGGTGAGACGGGTCGTCCCACCCACTAACCCATGAACATCACCCCCTTCCTTGCACTCGCCTGCCCTCTGGACGGCGCGCCCTTGCAGCGCAACGGTTCCACATGGCAGTGCGCCAGCGGCCACAGTTTCGACATTGCCGGTCAGGGCCATACGAACTTGCTGCCGGTACAGCACAAGCGTTCGCGCGATCCGGGCGACAGCAAGGCGATGGTCGCGGCGCGGCGGCGTTTTCTCAAGGATCAAGGGGTCAGAGTACGTGTATATTCCCCCGAACATGAAACACGGTAGCTTCGTAGGTTTTCAAATAATCCGATCCCTCGATTCCGCCATCTGATGCAGGCCTTCGCAATTACCACTGCCACCCACACGAGCAGGCCATGGACGTGAGAAACGAAGCCCCCTTCTTTCGGGCAGTGAAGGCGCGGGGCACGGCGTTGTAATGGGTTGGCTGGCAGAGGCTTGATAGTTCACTATTAGTGAACTAAAGTTCACTTTTAATGAACTCTAGATCGGACTGCCATCATGAGCCAGCTCAGCGATGCCCTGTTTACCGTGACCCAGCAACGGGTGCTGGGTTTGTTGTATGGGCAGCCAGAAAAAAGCTTTTATACCAAGGAGATCCTGCGCCTGACGGGGATGGGGGTGGCGACCATCAAGCGGGAGCTGGATCGCATGCTGGCGGCAGGCATCCTACGCATGAAGCGGGTGGGTAACCAGCACCACTACCAGGCCAATCCCGAGTGCCCGATCTATAGCGAACTGCTCGTCATCGTGAAAAAGACCCTCGGCCTGACCGAGATCATCCGGCTGGCGCTGGCGCCGCTGGCGGATCGGATCGCGTGGGCCTTCGTGTTTGGCTCACTGGCCAGCGGCAAGGAGACGGCGGCGAGCGATATCGACCTGATGATCGTCGGCGAGGTGGGATTTTCGGAAGTGGTCAATACCCTCTACCCGGCGCAGGAGACACTGGGGCGCGAAGTGAACCCGAAGATTTTCCGCCCGAGCGAGTGGGCGGGTTTGCTCAAAGCGGGCGATGCCTTTGTTCGCGAGGTGATGACGAAACCACGCATGGACGTGCTGGGGGGCGAGGATGAGTTTGGATAACCTGGTTGGGATCAGCTTGGAGCGAATCGCCGTGGATGCGGCGGTGATCGGGCGCTTGCTGTCGGCGGCGCGGCGCAATATCACGGATGCGCATGTGTCGGCGATCAGCGCCGAGAACCGCTTCGATGCCGCGTATAAGGCCATCATGCAATTGGCCAACGCGGCATTGCAGGCCAATGGCTATCGAACGCTCACCAGCAAGCCCGGCCATCATATGACGATGATACAAACGCTCAACCAGACCATTGGCCTCGATCGGCAGCAAATCATTTTGCTCGATGCCCTGCGCAAACAGCGCAATGTCGCGGATTATTCTGGCGATATCGTGCCACCCAGCGCCGTGGAGGCGTGCGTGGCGCAAGCAGAGGCTTTGGAACGTGACGTGATGCAATGGTTGAAGGATAACAAACCGGAATTGCTGGCGTAACGAATAGGCGGTGGGCATGAGTAACATCACCAAACCAGCGGAGCTGCAACCGTTTAGAACCCAACCCATGAACATCACCCCCTTCCAAGCGCTGGCCTGTCCCCTCGACGGCGCGCCCTTGCAGCGCAACGGTTCCACATGGCAGTGCGCCAGCGGCCACAGTTTCGACATTGCCGGTCAGGGCTATACGAACTTGCTGCCGGTACAGCACAAGCGTTCGCGCGATCCGGGCGACAGCAAGGCGATGGTCGCGGCGCGGCGGCGCTTTCTCAATGCCGGTTATTACCAGCCGATTGCCGAGGCGCTGAGTCAGGCCGTGTTGGCGAATCCGCCAGACAATGAGATCACCAGTTGTCTCGATGCCGGCTGCGGCGAGGGTTACTACCTGCGTCAGTTGGCCGCGACGAACGGGAATGCACACACACTCGCGCTGCTGGGATTGGATATCTCCAAGTGGGCGGTGCTGGCGGCGGCGAAACAGGATGCGCGGCCCAATTGGGTGGTGGGCAGCAATGCCAATCTGCCGGTGCAGTCGGGCACGCTCGATCGGGTGCTGTGCGTTTTCGGTTTCCCCGTGTATGCCGAGTTTGCCCGCGTGCTGAAGCCGGACGGGCTGTTGCTCAAGATCGATCCCGGGCCGGATCATCTGCGCGAGCTGCGCGAAATCATCTACCCCAGCCTGAAACCGGAGCGCACGGCCGATACGCAGGCGGCGACCGGCTTCACGCGCGTGTCCTGCGCACCGGTCCGTTATGCGCTGCATCTCAACGGCGCGGAACCGATTGCCGATCTGCTGGCGATGACACCGCATCTCTACCGCGCCAGTGCCGAGGGCCGCGCGAAGGCCGCGGCACTGACGACGCTGTCGGTCACTGTGGATGTTCGGCTGACGTGTTTTGCGAAGGCTGACACCTAATCTCAAGATTGGCTAAGGCATCAACTACCACCGCCGTCATTCCCGCGTAGGCGGGAATCCAGAAACGTCGGAAAACACTGGATGCCCGCCTACGCGGGCATGACGAGATCAAGATCAAGGGGGCAGAGTACTTGATATATTCCCTTGATCGGACCCCTTGATCGGCTGCCCGAAGCCAGCGCGGCAGGCGGCACCTCCATCCCCCACAACGCCCACTGACCAACCGTCTATCTGCCCCTGCTGGCGCCTGCCAGTCGGCTATTTCTTACAGACGCGGCTCGCGAACGCCAGTAGAATCCCCCGAAAACATCGCATTTCGACTCGCTTTACAGGGCTGCGCCTTCGGACTGCTCGCCGTTGACATCGAGCAAGCAGCCACTCACCAGGGTCGGGAGCAGCGCATCAGATTTCGACTGAGGGGCACTCGTCAATGAACCGCACATCCGGCATTGCATCGCTGATAAACAGCGTTGTGATACTGCTCACCCTCACCGCCCTCTGCGGTGGCACCACGACGGCACGCGCCGCGACCGCCTACATCGTCGACGGTGTGGTCACGGCACCCGCCGGTGTGATTGCCTCCAGCGAACGCAGCGGGGGGCTGTCCATGGCGCGCCTACTCGACTTCTTCGTTGCACCCGCGCAAGCCGCGATGTCCAGACTCCTACCAGTGCCCAACGGCACACCTGTCGACCTCGTGAGAGTCAATGACGCTGGGCGCATGTCCGCACCCATCGCCACCACCACCACCCGCTACGGACGTTACCAGTTCGACCTCACGGCGCTGCGGCGCAGCGTCTCTTCACGCCTGCTGGTGCGTGTCGACAATGTCGCCACCGGACAGCAGTTGCGCGCCTTCGTCAGCGACAAGACCGTGGACATCAACCCGGTGTCCGAGACAGCCGTGCGCCTGGTGCTGGACACCGTCGCGGCGGACCCGGATGTGACTCTGGACAATTTCACCGTCACGGAACTCGAAGACCTGAGCGGTTCGCTGGACCTTCTGACCTCCGCAAACAAGCTGCGGACCGACGCCGACATCGAGTCGTCGGTGCAGGATATCCGCGATGCCGTCGTGGGCAACAGAGGAATAAGAGCCTTCCTGACCGCCAGCGCCCGCCCCGGCCAGACTAGTGCCGGCCCCGGCGATATCGGCAACTTCTTTCCGTTCACGAAAGGCCTCAGCTGGACGTATCAAGTCCACAAAACCGAGGAT
>JACREG010000066.1 GCA_016218375.1 Gammaproteobacteria bacterium | reverse complement strand
GACGCTCCGCGCTCCGACAGTGGCGTTAATCGCAAAGCCGACTAGCGCAGCTCGGAGGCAGCGCGATGAACGCCACCGGCGGAGCATGCCCATGCCAGGCTAACCCGCCTGCGCCTTTTCCAAGCGTTTCAAGAACACCTGCATTTCCTTGGCCGCCTGCTTGTCGCCTTTGTGTTCCGCCACCTCGATGCCGGTCCGATAGGCAGCCATTGCCGCAGGGGCATCGCCGGCCTCGGCGAGCGCCTTGCCGAGCAGTTTCCACGCCGCCGAATAGGCGTGATCGTGTGCGAGGGCGCGTTGCAGATGTTGCACGGCGGTCGCCGCATCGCCGGCCTTCAGATATCCGTTGCCGAGACTGTAGCGCAGCAGGGCGTTGTCCTGACCGCCCGCCAGCAGTTTTTCGAAGTTGTCGATGATGGACATGGCACGATCCTGACAAACCCTGGCAAGCTCTGGCAAATACCGGCGAGCGCTACTGAATGGAGGTGTTTACTTGCCCTTGGCCTCGATGCCGAGCGACTTGAGTTTGCGATACAGGTGCGTGCGTTCCATGCCGACGCGCTTGGCGAGTTTACCGATGCTGCCGCCGACTTCCTGCAATTGATGTTCGAGATAGGCCTTCTCGAATTGTTCGCGCGCCTCGCGCAACGGCAGATCGTAGGGCAAACCGGGCGCGCTGCCGGCACCCGTTGGCGCACTCGTCTGTGTACCCGCCTGGGCACCTAGAGCCGCATCCACTTCCTGCGCTGTGATCTCCTCGCCGGCGCCGAGGATCAACAACCGCTGCACCAGATTCTTCAACTCGCGCACGTTGCCCGGCCAGGCATGATTGCGCAGGCGATTCTGCGCGCCGACGGCGAAGTGCCGGTAGGGCAGGCCTTCGCGGGTGACGAAGAAGTCGGCGTAATAATTCAGCAAATCGGGGATGTCGTCGCGGTGCTGCGCCAGCGCGGGGATGTGCAGCGGCACCACATTCAGATGGTAGTAGAGATCCTCGCGGAAATCGCCCGCGGCGACTTCCTGCGCCAGATCGCAATGCGTCGCGGCGATGATGCGCACATCCACGCGCACCGGCTCGCTGCCGCCCACACGCAGGAACGAACGCGTCTCCAGCACCGACAGCAAGCGCGCCTGAGTCTGCACGTCCATATCCGCGATGTCGTCGAGATACAGCGTGCCGCCGTTGGCCTGTTCGAAGCGACCGTAATACAGGCGCCCGCCTTCCTCGCTGCCGAACAACTCCACGGCCGAGGTGTGCGGCGACATCGAACCCACGCCGACTTCGACGAACGGTCCCTGTCGGCGCGGACTTTGTGCGTGCAGATAATGGGCGAAGGTCTTCTTGCCGGCACCGGGTTCGCCGGTAATCAACACCCAACTGCTGTGTTGGGCGATGCGCCGCGCCTGTTCGCGCAGGCGTTGCATGCTGTCGCTGCGACCGATGGGTTCGGGCACGGTGGGTTCAAGGCGTTTGAGACCGGTGTTCTCGCGCACCAGTTGATCCGCCTCCAGGGCGCGCTCGACGGTGAGCAACAGCTTGGCCAGCGAAATCGGCTTCTCGATGAAATCGTAGGCGCCCAGGCGGGTGGCTTCGACCGCGGTTTCGACCGTGCCGTGGCCGGACATGACGATGACCGGGCAGGGCAGGGCGCCGCCCTCGCCCCATTCGCGCAGCAGGGTGATGCCGTCGACATCCTGCATCCAGATGTCCAGCAGGATCAGGTCGGGGCGGCGGTCACGGCGTGCACGGCGCGCGGCCTCGCCGTCTTCGGCGACGCCGACTTCATAGCCTTCCTCTTCGAGGATTTCCTTGACCAACGAGCGGATGTCGGGCTCGTCGTCGACGACCAATATGTACGCAGCCGGCATAGGCAGAGGTTCTTGTCGGTCCGTGAATGAAGTATCGCGCCGAGTATAAACCCGAACGCCGTTAATTTACGCGCCCGTTATGCGCCGTTACGCCCCAGTTATGCTCCAGCTACGCGCTTGGCCCGTAACCGTTCGGGGCCGCTGCGATTGACGCGGCCGCTGCAGCCGTGCGCAGCCGGATGCAGATCGACGCGCCGCCCTCCGGCGCATTCTCCGCCTGGATGATGCCGCCGTGCTCTTCGACGATCTTCTTGACGATCGCCAGCCCCAGGCCGGTGCCCTTGGTCTTGGTGGTGACATAGGGCTCGAACAGCTTGGCGAGCATTTCCGCGCTGAACCCCGGACCGTTGTCGCGCACCGCCAGTTCGACATACGGCTGTTCGTCGGCGCTGTCGATCACCCGCGTCGCCACATGGATGCGCGGCTCGGCCATGTCGGCCAACGCCTCCTGGGCGTTCTTGATGAGGTTATGCAGCAGTTGGCGCAAACGCCCGGCATCGGCCTCCACACTCGGCGCGGCCGGGTCGAGCTCCGCGGCGATTGCCGGATGGCCGCGTCCACCGCGATAGAGATCGAGCACTTCGCGCACCAGCCGGTTGAGATCGAGCACCTGCAACTGAATCTGCGGGGCGCGTGCGTATTCGGAAAAGGCATTGACCATTTCCTTCATAGTCTCGACCTGCTGCACGATGGTATGCGTCGAGCGGTCGAGAATCTCCGCGTCCTCGGGCGCCATGCGGTCGAGGAATTTGCGGCGCAGGCGTTCGGCCGACAATTGAATCGGCGTGAGCGGATTCTTGATTTCGTGCGCCAGTCGCCGCGCCACTTCGCCCCAGGCGGCATCGCGCTGCGCCTGAATCAGCGCGGTGATATCGTCCAGCACCAGCACCAATCCGCCGGGATGGACGTCGTCGCCCGGTAGGGTGGTGGCGCGACAGATCAACACCTGACGGCCGCGACTGCCGAACAGCGTGATTTCGGCGGTCCATTGCGCGGAGTTCTGGCGCTGCTGTTCCAGCACCGTGTCCACCAGCGGTTGCAAGCTAGGGTGTTGTTGCGCCAGTGCCTCCAGCGCCGCTTCCGTGCATTCCTCCGCACCGAGACCAAGGATGTGCGCGGCGGCATCGTTGAGCATGCGCACCTGCAGATCCGGCGCGAGACTGATGACACCCGAAGAAATGTTGGCGAGCAGCGCCGCCAGATAAGTGCGCTGACCTTCCACCTGTTGTTGGCTGCGATCGGCCGCGTCGCGGGTATACGCCAGGCGCCGTGTCATCACGTTGAACGATTGCACCAGAAAGCCCAGCTCGTCGTGGCCGGTCACCGGCAATTGCTGACTGTAATCGCCGTCCGCCACCGCGCGGGTGCCTTCGGCCAAGTCGCGGATCGGCGCCACCAAACGTCGCGCCGCATAAAACGCGCCCCACACCGCCGACAACAGACTGAGCAGCAACACCAGCGACAGCGTCAGCGTGTAACTGTGTTTGAGCGGAACGCGCAGATAGGCCAGCTCCTTGTAGCGGGCAAAGGCGTCCTGCACGCGATCGGCTTTAGCGTTGAGGCGTTCCGGTACCGCATACAATGCTTGCAGGATGCGCGACTCGGCGCTGGGGCCACCGGTCGGCACCGGCACCACGGCGCGCACATGTAACTCGTCGCCGACCGGATCGAGACCGACATAGGACTGTCCCTGGCGCGCTTGCAACAACACCGCATCGGTCGGTCGGTCCGGGACGATGTCGGTCGCCTCGGTGCCGCTGGAGGCGATGATGCGGCCGTTGGCGCCGATCAGCGTGAGTTCGCTGGCGCCGGAACGCACGCGCAGATCGTACAGACTCAACGGCGCGAGCGCGGAAGGCACCTCGGTCAGTTCGCCGGCCAAACCCTTGGTCAAGTGCAGCATGTCGCGCAGACGCACATCGAAGGCCGACTGACTCAACTCGATGGCGTCTTCCAGCGACGCCTCGATCTGCACATTGAACCAACTGTCGATGCCGCGCTGGAGAAATTGCAGGGAGAAATAATAGACCACCGACACCGGCACCACGGCCAGCACCACGAACATGACCACCAGCCGCGAGGTCAAGCGCGCGCCGGCGGCACGTCGCCGATATTGCATCAACAGCCAATAGAGGTTCGTGCCGATCATTCCGATCAACACCACCAGGCCGAGTGCATTGGTCAGCAATAACAGCGAATACAAGCGGCCGAACTGTTCGGAGTTATGCGTCGCATCGCTCATGAACGACAGCGACACCAGCAACAGTACGAACAAGGCGAGCATCGGCCAGATGCCGCGCGCGTAACGCCTCATGGCTGCAAGCGCCAGGTATACCAGGCGCTGTCGAGATGCCACTGCTCGGAGGCATAGGCCCACAGACGCATCGGCGTCGGCAGCTCCTCGACCACCAACGCGGCCCGCACACCGACTTGATAGTCGGCGCCCGCCACCAGCAGCCGCTGATCCAGCATGGGGAAACCGCGGATCGCGCCCAACGCATACAGGGCATCGTCGAGCGTCGCGAAACTCTGGCGCTGGTCGGTGTTCAGGTTGTGGACCACATAGCGATCGGAGAGGGCGTGAAACTGGAGACGATGCCGCTGGTTCAGCGCCGCAATCGTGTCGGTCCACAGCCAGGCGCGTTGCCGACCGACTTTGATCTGGATCTCCAGCACCAGCGGAATACCGTTCTGCAACGCCTCCATGGCGGCCTCGCTGAAGCGGTAGACGACATTGGCATCGAGCAGATAGACGCCGTCCTTGAGTTGGGTGCGCGCGTCGCGCACATTGAAATACGCGTCGTCGGCGACGGCGGCACACGGCGTCCACGCTGCCAGCCAGCCCAGCAGCATCAGGAAAACTCCGGCGTGCATGCGCGCGGCGATTCTCACGGCACTTTCATCAGGCGTGCGTAAAAGAAACCATCCATACCTGTAGCAGCATGCCCTCCGTCGGCATCACCCGGCAGTAGTTGTCGACCATGACGTAACGGTCGCCCCCAATCGGCGTCCGGCGTGGACTCCCGTGCATCGGCATGCCGCGCCAGGAACGCCGCGATCTGCGCTTCGTTTTCGCGACGCAACACCGAACACGTGGCATATAACAACAGACCACCCGGTTCCAGCAAGGGCCACAGCGCATCCAGCAACTGCGCCTGGGCGGCGGCGAGTGTGTCGATATCGCGCGCGCGACGCAGCGATTTGATATCGGGATGACGGCGGATCACACCCGTGGCGGAGCAGGGCGCGTCGAGCAGGATGCGCTGGAAGGGCCGGCCATCCCACCACTGTGCCGGCTGCGCGGCATCGCCGACCACCACCTGCGCGGACAAACCCAGGCGGTGCAGAGTCTCTTCGATGCGGCGTACGCGCGCCGCGTCGATATCCACAGCCATCAGCTCCACACCCGGCGTGCGTTCAAGAATGTGCGCGGTCTTGCCGCCGGGCGCGGCGCAGGCATCCAGCACGCGCATCCCCGCCTGTACCGCCAGCAACGGTGCCGCCAACTGCGCCGCGGCATCCTGCACCGAGACTTCGCCGGCGGCGAACCCCGGCAGCCGCTCCACCGCCACCGGCTGCTCCAGACACACACCGTGCTCGGTCACCGGCAATAGCGCATGCGCCATGCCCGCCGCATCCAAGGCGGCGCGATAGGCCGGCGGATCGCTGCGTCGCGCGTTGATGCGCAGGACAAACGGCGGACGCTGATTATTGGCCGCGAGAATGCGTTCCCAATCGTCCGGCCAGTCTGCACGCAACTGCTCGACCAGCCACTCGGGATGGGCATGGCGATCCGCGGGCTGCCGATCCGCGACGGTATCCAGTTCCGTACGTTGGCGCTGATACGCGCGTAACACGGCATTCGCCAGCGGCACCGCCCAACGCTTGCCAGTTGCGCGCACGGCTTCGACAGTCTCATGCACCGCGGCATGCGCCGGTATATCGGTATAAGCAAGCTGATACAGCCCCACCAACAACAGACTGGCGATATCCTGATCCTTGCGCTTCAACGGCTGTTTCAGCAGTTGCCGCAACAATGCCTCCAGACGAAATCGCCACCGCAGCACGCCGTAACCGAGTTCCTGCACCAAGCCCCGGTCCACGGCCGCGGCCTGATCGAGAAAATTTGGAAGAACCTGACTCAGCGAGCGCCCATCGAGCAGCACCTGGGTCACGACACCGCCGGCCAGAGTACGGGCGTTGGCGGTATCCCGATCGATGTCCGGGCTCATGCGCCGACCGGCGCGAGCCGCTCGCCCTGGGGATTCTGGCTGTTGCCGAAATCGGCGGCACTGATGCGCCGACCGCCGGGCAGTTGCACCTCCAACAGGCGCAGACACTCACGACCGCAGGCGACGTCCACACCGTCGCGACCGGCGGATAACACGGTGCCGGGCTCACCTTGCCCCGGCACGACGGTAGCACGCCATATGCGCAGCACCTGACCACGGAATCCGCTCTGCGCCACCGGCCACGGATTGAACGCGTTCACGTGCCGCAGCAACTCCGTGGCCGGGCGTGTCCAATCCAGTTCGGCCTCGGCCTTGTCGAGTTTGGCGGCATAGGTCGCCCGGCTGTCGTCCTGTGTTTCGGCGGACACGGCATCGCGCAGCAGCGCCTCCAACTGCGCGCCGAGCAGATCGCCGCCCAGCGCCTCCAAGCGATCATGCAGATCGGCGGCGGTATCGGCGGTGCCGATCGGACAGGCGACCTTGGCCAGCATCGGCCCGGTATCCAGGCCTGCTTCCATGCGCATCAAGGTCACGCCGGTCTCGGCGTCGCCGGCGAGAATCGCGCGTTGAATCGGCGCCGCACCGCGCCAGCGCGGCAACAAGGAGGCATGCACGTTCACGCAGCCGTGACGCGGCAGATCGAGCACCGTCTGCGGCAGGATCAGCCCGTAGGCCACCACCACCATGAGATCGGGCGCATAACTCGCCAGCGTTGCCTGAGCCTCGGCGGTCTTGAGAGTCAGCGGTTGTTCAACGGGGATGCCATGCTCAAGCGCGAGCTCTTTGACCGGACTGGCGCGCAGTTTGCGACCGCGCCCGGCGGGGCGGTCCGGCTGGGTATAGACGGCGACGACCGGATGCGGGCTGGCCAACAACACGCGCAGGGTGGGCACGGCGAATTCTGGTGTGCCGGCGAAGACGATCCTCATGGGCGTGCACTGTCCTGGCGAAAACGGGGCAAGAGACCGGATTGTACCCGGCGCTTAAAGGATTGGTAGCGCCGACCGGCGGGTTGCGGCGCTTAAAGGGCAGGTTCGTGGTGCTCGGTGTCCGGCTCGGGCGTCGTGTGGTGGCGCTGGGCCTTCTCCAGTTTTTTGCGAATGCGCTGACGCTTGAGGCTGGAGAGATAGTCGACGAACAGCTTGCCGTCGAGATGGTCGATTTCATGCTGGATACAGACTGCCAACAACCCATCCACATCGAGTTCGAAGCGGTTGCCGTCGCGGTCCAGCGCCCGCACCTTGATGCGCTCGGCGCGCTGCACTGTATCGTAGACGCCGGGCACGGACAGGCAGCCTTCTTCCATCTCTTCCACGCCGTCGCGTTGCAGGATTTCCGGGTTGATGAAGACCAGCGGCTGATTCTTGTCCTCGCTCACGTCCACTACCAACAGGCGCTGATGGACATTGACCTGGGTCGCGGCCAGACCGATACCGGGCGCGTCGTACATGGTTTCGAACATGTCGTCGATCAGCCGCCGCAAGGCAGCGTCGACGACAGGCACGGGCTTGGCCACGGTACGCAGCCGCGGATCGGGAAAATGCAGTATTTCGAGCTTGGCCATGTGCTGTCGGTCACAAACGCTTTCCATGCGCTCACATATATTGCTAAAGTAGCTTCGCTAAAGTAGCGATAATAATGGAATTCAAACTCGACTTTCCACAATTTGTGAGGTGGGGTTTTTGAACTAGACTGCTCAGGGTCGACGCCGCACGGTGTCGCCCGCAGCCAAACCTCGCAATAACCGCTGCAAAGGGATGTATATGGCCAACAAATTTCTTGGACTGGTTTTCGCCTCGCTACTCGCCGCTCCGGTGCTGGCCGACGAAATCGCCCTGAATCCCAATCATCCCGACAGCTATGTCGTCGTCAAGGGCGATACGCTGTGGGATATCTCCGGACGTTTCCTGCGCGACCCCTGGTTGTGGCCCGAGGTTTGGCACGTCAACCCGCAAATTGCCAATCCGCATCTGATCTATCCGGGGGATGTCATCACCCTGGTGTATATCGACGGCAAACCGCAACTGCGCATCGATCGCGGCCATCCGAATGTGAAGCTGTCGCCGACGGCCCGCGAGGAACGTCTCGACCGCGCCATCCCGACCATTCCCATCGATGCCATCAAACAGTTTCTCACCCAACCCCTGGTGGTCGGTGAAGGCGAACTGGAAGCCGCGCCCTATGTCGTGGAAAGCGCCGACGAACATATCGTCACCGGCGCCGGCGACCGCGTCTATGTCCGCGGCCTCACCGATACCACGGCAGGCCGTTATAACCTGTACAAGCCGGGCGCCAAGCTGATCGATCCCGATACCAACGAGATGCTCGGCATCCAGGCCATCTATCTGGGCGACGCGACCGTGCAGAAATTCGGCGAACCAGCCACGCTGGCGCTGGAAAACACCACCCGCGAAGTTGGCATCGGTGACCGCCTGAAGTCGATTTCCGCCGATGAGATCCACGCCAGTTTCCTCCCGCATCCGCCGACCGCCGATGTCAAAGGTCGAATCCTCGCCGTACTCGATGGCGTCAGCCAGATCGGCCGCTACCAGATCGTGGCCGTCAGCCGCGGCACGCGCGAAGGCATGGAAGTCGGGCATGTGTTGCGCGTCCAACAAGCGGGGCAGGAAGTTAAAGATAAGGTAACGCCCGCACCCAATGATATGATCACGCTGCCGGACGAGGATGCCGGCTTGGTCATGTTGTTCCGCACCTTCGAGAAGGTGAGCTATGGGTTAGTCATGGAGGCGACCCGGCCCATTCATGTTAACGATTACATCACCACACCTTAACGCGATCATTTGCTGTTTGACCCGGCGCGGCGCCCTAACGGGTGCCGCGCCGTTTCGTTTATGAACGACCGCGCGCCCGAAAGCCAAATCCTGCGGGAATGGCTGGCCGTACTAAGCGCGCCCGGGATCGGGCCGGTAAATTTTGCCCGACTGCTGGAACAGATCGTCGACCCCGATCGACTGTTGGCAGGCGTACTGAACTACGCCGCGCTACCGGAGGCGACCCGCGCCTATTTGCGCACTGCGGATTGGCCGACCATCGACCAGGATCTGCTCTGGGCCGAACAAGACGGCAACCACATCCTGCGGCTGAACTCGGCGGACTATCCGTCGCTGTTGCGGGAAATCCCGGACCCACCGCCGCTGCTGTATGTCCACGGCCATATCGAAGCGCTGCATACGCCGCAACTGGCCATGGTCGGCAGCCGTAATCCCAGTGCCGGCGGGCAGGAAACCGCACGCACCTTCGCCGCGCAGTTGGGCGGGGTTGGCCTGACCATTACGAGTGGCTTGGCGCTGGGTATCGACGCCGCCAGTCATGCCGGCGCCCTGGACAACAACGGGGACAGCAACGGCACGACCATCGCGGTCATGGGCACCGGGCTGGATCGGGTTTATCCCGCGCGTCACCGCGACTTGGCCCACGACATCGTCAGCCGGGGCGGGGCACTGGTTGCGGAATTCCCCATCGGCACCGGCCCGCGGCCGGAAAACTTCCCACGCCGCAACCGCATCATCAGCGGACTGAGCCTGGGCACCCTGGTGGTCGAGGCGGCGCCCCGCTCCGGCTCCTTGACCACCGCCCGGCATGCGGTGGAGCAGGGCCGCGAAGTATTCGCCATTCCCGGCTCGATCCATAACCCGTTGGCGCGTGGCTGCCATGCCTTGATCCGTCAAGGTGCCAAGCTGGTTGAAACCGCGGAAGACATTCTCGAAGAACTCCGGGAAGCACTCGGGGTGTACACCGAGCGCCGCGTTCAAATCTCGACACCCTGGCCGTCCAGCCCCGAAACGCTCACCCCAGATCAAACACAACTACTTGATTACATGGGCTTCGATATCGTCTCCATCGACCAGTTGGTGGCCCGCAGTGGATTGACGGCTGCGGCGGTTTCCTCCATGCTGCTGATCCTAGAGCTGGATGGCCGGGTTATTTCCCAGGCCGGCGGACGTTATGTCCGCAACGAAACGCGAGGCTGAAATGAAAGAAAGCGTCTTGGACGTGCTGATGTATCTCTTTGAAAACTATTATATGGACGAAGAGATCGAGGGCCGCCCCGACCGTGAATCCTTGCAGGTGGAATTGCTGGAGGCCGGTTTCCCACCCAGCGAGGTCAACAAGGCCTTCGATTGGCTGGACGGCTTGGCATCGCAACGCGAAGCCGGGCTGCCCATCCACCCGGCCGCCCACAGCATCCGTCTGTACACCGATCGGGAAATGGAATTTCTGGATCTGGAAAGCCGCGGCTTCCTGATGTTCCTGGAACAGATGGGCATCCTCACGCCGACCAGCCGGGAATTGATCATCGACCGGGTTCTGGCGCTGGATGCGAACGACGTGGATATCGAACAGCTCAAATGGGTCGTGTTGATGGTGCTGTTCAACGAACCCGGCCAAGAAGCTGCCTATGCCTGGATGGAGGATCTCGTGTACGACAACGTCGCCGGCACCTTGCACTGACCTCCGCGCTGGCACCGTGCCGCGCACCCCGACCATCCCGAGTAACGACGACGCATGAAATGACGTGACTTAAGTGTCGCCGATCCGTCTCGCAACCCCACGCAGAGCCCATGAGCAAACATCTGGTCATTGTCGAATCCCCTGCCAAGGCCAAGACCATCAAGAAATACCTGGGCAAGGATTTCGAGGTGATGGCCTCCTACGGCCATGTACGCGATCTGGTTCCCAAGGGCGGCGCGGTCGATCCCGATCACGACTTCGCCATGAAGTACGAGCTGATCGACAAGAACGCCAAACACGTCGATGGCATCGTCAAGGCCATGAAGGTCGCCGACGCCCTGTATCTCGCGACCGACCCGGATCGCGAAGGCGAGGCCATTTCCTGGCATCTCTACGAAATCCTTCAGCACAAGAAACTGCTCAAGGATAAACCCGTGCATCGCGTGGTGTTCCATGAGATCACCAAGCGCGCGATCAACGAAGCCGTCGAACACCCGCGCGAGCTCTCCATGGATCTGGTCAACGCGCAACAGGCGCGCCGCGCGCTGGATTATCTGGTCGGTTTCAATCTGTCGCCGCTGTTGTGGAAGAAAGTGCGCCGCGGTCTGTCGGCGGGCCGCGTGCAAAGCCCGGCGTTGCGCATGATCGTCGAGCGCGAGGAGGAGATCGAGGCCTTCAAGCCGCGCGAGTATTGGACGATCGAGGCCGACCTGAACAAAGACGAGCAGGGTTTCGTCGCCAAACTCACCGAGCTGCACGGCAAGAAGCTCACTCAGTTCACCATCGTCAAGGAAGACAAAGCCCGCGATGCCGAACACGAACTCACGCAAGCCGCCGCCGGCCGGCTCACCGTCGCCAGTGTCGAAAAGAAACAGCGCAAGCGCAATCCATCGGCGCCGTTCACCACCTCGACCTTGCAGCAGGAGGCCTCGCGCAAGCTGGGCTTCTCCGCCAATCGCACCATGCGCGTCGCGCAGCAGTTATATGAAGGTATCGACATCGGCGGCGGCGCGGTCGGCCTCATCACTTACATGCGCACCGACTCGGTGAACCTCGCCAACGAAGCGGTCGAGGAAATACGCGCGCTGATCGCCGCGCGCTATGGCAAGGACAATCTGCCGGACGCGCCGCGCGCGTATAAGACCAAGGCCAAAAACGCCCAAGAGGCGCACGAGGCCATCCGTCCCACCGTGGCAGAACAGGCGCCCGAGTCGGTCAAAGACTATCTCTCCGCCGATCAGTTCAAACTCTACGACCTGATCTGGAAACGCACCATCGCCTGCCAGATGATCCACGCCACCATCGACACCGTCGGCGTGGATTTTCAGTGTGGCGAAGGCAACCTGCTGCGCGCGACCGGTTCGACCATCGCCCACGCCGGCTTCATGGCCGTGTATCAGGAAAGTCTGGACGACAGCAAGGGGGGCGAGGGCGACGAATCGATATTGCCGCCGCTCAAAGAAGGCGACATCGTCAAGCTGGAGAAGATCCGTCCCGAACAGCACTTCACCGAACCGCCGCCGCGCTACACCGAAGCGAGTCTGGTGAAAACACTGGAAGAACACGGCATCGGCCGGCCATCGACCTATGCCAGCATCATCTCCACCTTGACTGCGCGCGAATATGTCACGCTGGAGAAGCGCCGCTTCCAGCCCACCGATGTCGGCCGCGTGGTGAGCAAATTCCTCACCCAGCATTTCACCCAATACGTCGACTACACCTTTACCGCCTCGCTCGAAGACGATCTCGACGAAGTGGCGCGCGGCGAACGCGAATGGATTCCGTTGATGAAGAGTTTCTGGGGGCCCTTCCAGCAGCTCGTCACCGACAAGGAATCCAGCGTCTCGCGCAAGGACGTCACCACCGAGGCGATGGAGGAGGCCTGTCCGAAGTGCGGCAAGCCGCTCAACATTCGTTTAGGCAGGCGCGGCCGCTTCATCGGATGCACCGGCTATCCGGAATGCGATTACACGCGCAACCTCGACGACGAACAGGGCGGCAGCGCCGAACCGGAGAAGGTGCCCGATCGTAAATGTCCCGAGTGCGGTTCCGATCTGCTGATCCGTCAGGGCCGTTACGGCAAGTTCATCGGTTGCAGCGGCTACCCCAACTGCAAGCACATCGAGTCGTTGGAGCAACCCGCCGACACCGGCGTGGCCTGCCCGGAGTGCAAAAAGGGCACGATGCTCAAGCGCAAATCGCGCGCGGGCAAAATCTTCTTTTCGTGTTCGACCTATCCGGAATGCAAGTATGCGGTCTGGAACGAACCCATCAACGAGCCTTGCCCGAGCTGCGGCTGGCCGATCCTGACGCTCAAGACCACCAAGCGCCGCGGCATGGAAAAGGTCTGTCCGCAAAGTGAGTGCCAGTTCAGCGAGCCGTATGAATCGGCCGGCGGCGAGGACTGAGGCGCTGCCGCAGCAGCCGCCCCATCCTTGGCAGTTACGCCAGGCTACGCGCCTGCTGCGGGCCGGCGCGGTCATCGCCTATCCGACCGAGGCGGTCTACGGTCTGGGTTGCGACCCGCTCAATGCACAGGCGGTACTGCGTCTGCTCGCGCTCAAAGGTCGACCGATCGAGGCCGGCCTGATCCTGATCGCCGCCGACTTCAACCAAGTCGAACCTTTCCTCGAACCGCTCACCGCTGCGCTGCGCAGAAAAGTCTTTGCCACCTGGCCGGGGCCGGTCACTTGGTTGTTGCCGGCCCGACCGGATGTGCCGATCTGGCTGCGCGGTCGTCATGACAGCCTGGCGGTACGCATCACGGCGCATGCCGGCAGCATTGCACTGTGTCGCGCCTTCGGTGGACCGTTGATCTCCACCAGCGCCAATCCGCGCGGCCGCGCACCGGCGCGCACACCGTTGCAAATACGCCGTTACTTCGGCGCTGCCGTCGATTTTCTCTTGCCGGGCCCGCTGGGCGCCCGTGTCCGCCCCAGCGAAATCCGCGATGCCCGCACTGGCCGCGTCCTGCGGAACGGGTAATTCATCACATTTTCTGGCATAGCTCCTGCATTGATCGCGCCGCGTGCCGTTAACGCCGGCATACCGACGCTTGCCTGTTCACTCATAATCGACAAAAGCGCTACACACGGTCCGCGGGGCCTGTACTGTGGTGGCGGGAGCAAAAAGAATCATGGAATACCGCGAGACCGCCGATCAGGCCGCCGAATTCATCCGCTTGGCATTGCCGCTGATGACGCGCAATGGCATACCGGCCAACCCGAAGCATTACACCGTTTGGTACGACTACGTCAGCGGCCGCAATCAACCCCTGAAGGACTCCATCGACCGCGCACTGTCCGGCGCGCAATCCATCAATGCGTCCTTGAGCGATGAGCTTTTCGAACAATTCTTTCGCAGCAACGAGGAAAAAGTCGCCGATCAGATGCGCAGCGAAGTACGCGCCCTGATCGCCTCCGTATTGCAGCAACTGGCGACGTCCGGCGGACAAGCCAATCATTACAGCCAAGTGCTCGAAGATTACAACGAACGCATGTCCCAGGATCTCAGCACCGGCGAATTCCGCCGTCTGGTCAACGAATTCATGGGTGAGACGCACCAGATGCTGACATCCAACCGCCAACTGGAAAAGCAATTGGAGCACACCAATCAGGAACTGATCGATCTGCGCTCCCAGCTCGAAGAGGCGCGCCACGAGGCATCGACCGACGCATTGACTGGCCTGGCCAATCGCAAGGCCTTCGATGCCGCGCTACAAGAACACACCGAGCTGGCGCGTGAAACCGGCCGCGAGTTGTGTCTGATCATGGCCGACATCGACCACTTCAAACACTTCAATGACAACCACGGCCATCTGATCGGCGACAAGCTGCTGCGCTTTGTCTCCAACATTCTCAAGGATTCGCTGAAGGGCCAGGATCTGGTGGCGCGCTTCGGCGGCGAGGAATTCGCCATTCTGCTGCCGAACACACCGCTGCGCGGCGCCCTGGCCGTGGCCGAATCCTTGCGCGCACGCGTGCAAAGCCAGCGTCTGCGGCGTACCGATACGCAACAGCCGATCGGCGGCGTCACGCTGTCGTTGGGTATCGCTAACTTCAAGGCGAGCGATACGCCGGAAAATCTTATCGCGCGCGCCGACAGTGCGCTCTATCAATCCAAACGTCTCGGCCGCAACCGTGTGACCTTGGAAACCCAAGTCCCCGCCGCCTGAAGGCACGCTGTTCCGACTGGTGTATCATCCTCGGCACTTTGTGAAGTCCGCATAGCCGGGGATACCATGTCGGAACTCGACACCAGCAGCGTCGAGCACTACCTGCTCGATCTGCAAGACCGCATCTGCAATGCCCTGAGCGCGATCGACGGCTCACCCTTTCGCGAAGACGCCTGGGATCGTCCCGGCGGAGGCGGCGGACGCTCGCGCGTCTTGGAGGAGGGCGCGGTCTTCGAGAAGGCCGGCATCAATTTCTCCAAGGTCCATGGCACCGGCCTGCCGCCCTCGGCCACCGCACACCGCTCCGAACTTGCCGGCCGCGATTTCGAGGCGATGGGCGTGTCGCTGGTCATTCACCCGCGCAATCCCTATGTGCCGACGTCGCACGCCAACGTGCGCTTCTTCATCGCGCGCAAACCCGATGCCGATCCGGTGTGGTGGTTCGGCGGCGGTTTCGATCTGACGCCGTATTACGGTTTCGAAGAGGACGCCGTGCATTGGCATCGCGTCGCACGCGAGGCCTGCGCACCGTTTGGCGATGACGTCTATCCGCGTTACAAAAAATGGTGCGACGACTATTTCTATCTCAAGCACCGCGATGAACCGCGCGGCATCGGCGGCCTGTTCTTCGACGATCTCAATGCCGGGGGTTTCGAGCGCAGCTTCGCCTTTCTGCGCAGTGTCGGCGATCATTATCTGCCGGCTTATCTGCCCCTCGTCGAACGCCGCAAGCAGCATCCCTACGGCGACCGCGAACGCGAATTCCAATGCTATCGTCGCGGGCGCTATGTCGAATTCAATCTGGTCTACGACCGCGGCACCTTGTTCGGCTTGCAATCCGGCGGGCGCACCGAATCGATTCTGATGTCGCTGCCGCCGCGCGTGACTTGGCGGTACGACTGGCATCCCGCGGCGGGCACGCCCGAGGCGCGTCTGTATGACGAATTTCTGCGCCCGCGCGATTGGCTGAACGACTTCAACACAGCGGATTGATATGACGCTCACGGAATTGCGTTATGTGGTCGCACTTGCGCAGCAGCGCCACTTCGGTCGCGCCGCCGAACACTGCCATGTCAGCCAGCCGACCTTGAGTATCGCCATCAAGAAACTCGAAGACGAACTCGGCGTGCCATTGTTCGAGCGGCGCAAGCTGGATGTCTCGCTCACTCCCATCGGCATGCGTATTGTCGAACAGGCGCAGCGCGTGCTGGAGGACGTCGATACCCTCAAACAACTGGCCGCAGGCGGCCGCGACCAACTCACTGGTCCGTTGCGTGTCGGCGCCATCTACACCATCGGCCCGTATCTGTTCCCGCACCTGATCCCGGCACTGCACGAACGCGCACCGCAGATGCCGCTGGTGATCGAGGAAAACTACACCGCGCGGTTGCGCGAACGTCTGCGTCAAGGCGAGCTGGACGCCGCGCTGGTCGCGTTGCCGTTCGAGGAACCCGGCCTCGTCACCTTGCCGCTGTATGACGAACCGTTCGTGGTGGTGATGCCGAGCAGTCATCCCTGGACGGAAAAGACGCTGATCGATGCGAACGATCTGGCGCGGGAAGCACTGCTCATGCTCGGCAGCGGACATTGCTTCCGCACGCAAATCCTCGCTGCCTGCCCGGCCTGCGCCGAGGGTCTCGATACTCAATCGCTGACGCAGACCGTGGAAGGCACCTCGCTGGAAACCCTTCGGCATATGGTCGCCAGCGGCATGGGCATCACAGTGCTCCCGGCCACCGCGGCCGGCGCCGACCGTTACGCGCAACGGCTGGTGGCCATCCGCCGCTTTGCCGCGCCGGAACCGCAGCGGCGGGTTGCGCTTGCGTGGCGGGTCAGCTTCCCGCGCCCGCAGGCTATCGAGGCCCTGCGTCAGGCAATTCTCGAGAGCGGTTTGAGTGGCATTCAGCCGCTGAGTCTGTAACTCAAAATAGCCACAGGCTATCGTTCAAATATTAACAATCAATTAGATCAATTCATGTCCAGCCTCTAACCTGTATCCGTCACCCGCAACCACCCCTTGGAGGGATACAGATGAAGACGCAAGACTCTGTCACGATTAAGAATATCGAGGCCGCCTTGGCCGGCGAGTCGATGGCCCATATCAAGTACCTGTACTTCGCCAAACTCTGCCGCGCCCAGGGCGATATCGAAACCGCGGAGGTGTTCGAGGCCACCGCCGCTCAGGAAATCCAGCATGCCTGGGGCCACCTCGACCTGCTCATGCCGGCCGGCCAACTGACCCCGGCCAAGTGCCTGGAGTTCGCGATTGCCGGCGAGACCTACGAGTACACCGAGATGTACCCGCAGTTCCGCCATCTGGCCGAGCAGGAACAGCGCAGCGACGCGGTGCGCGAATTCGACCACCAGATCGCCGAGTCCCAGGAACACGCCGCGCAGTTCCAGGCCACCCTGGCGAAGGCGGCCAAACGCTTCGCCGCGCTGGCCAAGGTCGAAGAGAAGCACGCCAATCATTATCGCGAAACCTTGGCGCGCATCGACGGCTGAACTACACACGATTATCGACAACCGATTTAGCAACGACGAGGTTCGAGACATGAAGAAGTGGCAATGTGTGGTATGCGGTTTCATCTATGACGAGGCACTCGGCCTGCCGGACGAGGGTATCGCGCCGGGCACGGCCTGGGCGGACATCCCGGACAACTGGGCCTGCCCGGAGTGTGGCGTCGGCAAGGCCGATTTCGAAATGGTCGAAGTCGACTGACAGGCCTCGCGCATGCAACCCATCGTGATCGTCGGAACCGGGTTGGCGGGTTACACCGTCGCCCGGGAATTCCGCAAGCTGGATTCGGATACACCGTTGGTGCTGATCTCCGCGGATGCGGGTGGCTTCTATTCCAAGCCGATGCTGTCGAATGCCTTCGCGCAGGGCAAAACCGCGGCAACCTTGGTTACAGCCAGCGCCGAGCAGATGGCCGAACAACTGCGTGCGGAAATTCTCCCGCACACGCAAATCACCGCGATCGATCGCGCTACGAAACGTGTGTACGTCGATCACGGTGAACGCCGTTATGCAAAGCTGGTTCTGGCCTTGGGTGCCGATCCGTTACGTTTGCCTCTGCAGGGCGATGCGGTCGCGGACGTGCTGAGTGTCAATGACGTCCAGGATTACGCGCGTTTTCGTCATGCTATCGAAGACAAGCGGCGCATCGCCATTCTCGGCGGCGGCCTGATCGGCTGTGAATTCGCCAACGATCTTGTCACGGCGGGCTATCAAGTCTCGGTGATCGACATCGCGACACATCCGCTGGGTCGCTTGGTGCCGGAGGCCGTGGGCACCTGCGTGCGCGATGCGCTCAGCGCGTTGGGCGTCGATTGGCATTTCGGTGTTTCGGCCAGCACAGTGGATAAAACCTCCGACGGCCTGCGTATCGGCTTCAACGACGGTTCCAGTCTCACGACCGATGTCGTGTTGAGCGCCGTGGGTTTGCGCCCGCGCGCACAACTGGCCGCGGCGGCCGGTCTGAACGTGAATCGGGGCATCGTCGCCGACCGCTATCTGACCACCTCCGATCCGGCTATCTATGCGCTGGGCGACTGCGTCGAAGTGGCCGGACTGGTGCTGCCGTTCGTGATGCCCTTGATGCAGGGCGCGCGGGCATTGGCCAAAACCCTGGCCGGTGCACCCACGCCGGTCAGTTACCCGGCCATGCCGGTCGTGGTCAAAACACCGGCCTGTCCGCTGGTGATCGCTCCGCCGACACTGGGCGCAGCCGGGGCATGGGATATTCAGGTCGATACCGACGGCGTGCGTGCGCTGCTCCGGGAACCCAATGGGGTATTGCTGGGCTTCGCCCTGGCGGGCGCCGCCTGTGCGGAAAAACAGGCTCTGACCAAACAACTCTTACCGGCTCTCGCCTGATAGATAGATGGATAGACAGACAAGCAGACAAAAAAAACCCCGCCTTTTGGGCGGGGCATAAAAACGCTTTTCAGCGTCGGAGGAGTCGAGCAGATAACAGCGGCACGTCATCTGTGGCATGAGCCCGCATGGTTGAACCTGCGGTAATCACCTTATGGACTGTGCGACACTTCAGGAGTTCCGGCTCGCGGACCTACACACCGTGTCACCAACAATCCGGCATGGTTTGTTCGTTTGGGTTCTACCCCGCCCGGACTCATGCCACAGTAGACTTAACAACTGCATCACTTCTGCGTCTCTGTTGAGGTCAGCGGCCGGGGCTCGGGTTTCTTGAGCCGCCGGTTTTACCGGCCTCGGTTTGTATAATGCAGGGCCTGTGCCAAACCGGCCCACCTCAACATAAGCTACTGAAAAACTAGAGATGACCCATTGGCACTGGAATCCCAGCACGTAGCGTTCGCGCCCTGAAGCGGGGCAACGTGCCGATACGCCGGCAGATCACGTCACTGATATGACACGGGGATATGACGCAGAATGAGCGCCGTTTATTGCGTATTCCGTTATTGCGTATTCAGGGCCTGCCGGTTACGCGCGGCCAAGGCCTGGATCAAGGCTTCCAGCCCGCCCGCGGCGCGCACCTCGGCGCCGAAGGTCGCCCGGTAATTGGCGATCAGACTGATGCCATCGATCTGCACGTCAAAGGCCTTCCACTGCCCATCGCGTAAATACAGGCTGTAATTTACCGGGATCGCCGGTCCGTTCGGTTGGTTCACCTCGGTCCGCACGACTACCTCCCGCGCGATCATCTCATCGCTATCGCCCGCCTCGCGCTGCGGCAGAATTCTCACCTGCCGCCCGCGATAACCGGCCAAGGCCGTCGCATAGGTGCGCACCAACAGCCCGCGAAATTCGACCATGAACCGCGCCTGTTGCTCGGGCGTTGCGGTCTTCCAATGCTTGCCCAACACCCAGCGCGACATGCGCGCGAAATCCATATGCTGTAGCAAAAGCGTGTCGACCATCTGGTAGAGGCGGCGTGGATTCTGGGCCAACGCATCGCCCTCGCGATCCAAGGCCTGAAACACTTGTTCCGAGGTCTCGCGGACGAAGTCCTGCGGCTCGACAGCAGCCTGCGCCCGCGCACTGGCAAAGGCGGCCACCAGCAGCATCAGCAGTCCGCCGATCCACCCTAATTGCCCGCCCGCCGGAAACCGCGCCAATGCCCGACCTGAAATCTGTCCACTTCGAGACCGCATTCCCGCCCCTTAACTTACCCGTGTTTATAACCGCCCAACCGTTCACAGATATAACGGGCCGCGCCGCAAAGAGCTTGAGTGGTGGGAACATCAACCGAGCGTATCGTCATGCGGATTGCGTAAAGTGCGCGGCAATCCGTGTCCCCGTTGCAGACGCTGGATGACCCGCGCCTCCTGGAGCAAATCGGGCAAGGTCTGCGCTAGGGAACCCGTGGCTGTCAGCACCAGGTTCCGCAACAAGGTATGCCGTCGCAGCAGGATGAAATAGACGGCGGGCGCCAGCGTTGCGGTCGCGAGTTCAAAGCCGCGATTCAGATGGTGCAGGGCACCGGCACGTTTGCGACTCATCAATAACTGTCCGAAGACCAATTCCACCGCCGCCTGCTGCGTTTCGGGCACGGTCGCGACCAGGCTGCGGTAATCGTGGCTTACGTCCCGGCCCAACCAGAAGCCGGCGATCATCTCGGCCAAACGCGGCGCCAGCGCATACCCTCCTTGAACCAGCGTGCGCTGCAATACTTGCCGTGCTTGCGCTTGAAGTTCCGCTGCCGTCTCCAGCGCAAGCGGCGTGGCATACCATCCCACCCGCGACACCACCGCCTCGGGTTGCAGCAATTGACAAGGGTCGGGCATAGCGTCCACAGCGACTCGCTCCGCATGCACAGTCGCCCTCCATGCTAGCCGATGTACATGACGCCCCCTAGCGGAACGGTTAAACTCCAGACCCGCAACAGCTTCTACGGGAGTTCAGACAGTGGGCGATTTCGATACCGGATGCGGTGGTTTTCCCCAGGTACGCATGCGCCGGATGCGGCGCGACACCTTCTCGCGGCGCTTGATGCGCGAGCATCGGCTGACCACCGACGACCTGATCTATCCCGTGTTTGTTTTGGACGGCAGCGGCCAGCGCGAAGCCGTGGTCTCCATGCCCGGCGTCGAACGGATGAGTATCGATGAGTTGCTCAAGGAGGCCGGCGAGCTCGTTGCACTCGGCGTTCCCGCCATCGCGCTGTTTCCGGTCACGCCGCTCGCGTGCAAAAGCGAGGACGCGCGCGAGGCCTACAATCCGGATGGACTGGCGCAACGTGCGGTGCGCGCGCTCAAAGAACAATTTCCCGGTCTCGGCGTCATCACCGACGTCGCCCTCGATCCCTTCACCACCCACGGTCAGGACGGACTGATCGACGCGAGCGGTTATGTCTTGAATGACGAAACCGTCGACGTGCTCGTCAAACAAGCACTCTCGCACGCCGTGGCCGGCGCCGACGTGGTCGCGCCCTCGGACATGATGGACGGGCGCATCGGCAAAATTCGCGACGCGCTGGAACAGGCCGGCCATCGCAACACGCGCATCCTCGCGTATGCGGCCAAATACGCGTCGAGCTTCTACGGACCGTTCCGCGATGCGGTCGGCTCGGCGGCGAATCTCGGCGGCGGCAACAAATACAGCTATCAGATGGACCCGGCCAACAGCGACGAGGCGCTGTGGGAAGTCGCGCTCGATCTCGACGAAGGCGCCGATATGGTGATGGTCAAACCCGGCATGCCGTATCTCGATATCGTGCGCCGCGTGAAAGATCGATTCGGCGCGCCGACCTTCGTGTATCAGGTCAGCGGCGAATACGCCATGCTCAAAGCCGCCAGTCAGAACGGTTGGTTGGACGAGCGCGCCGTCGTCATGGAATCGCTGCTCGCCTTCAAGCGCGCCGGCGCCGACGGCATCCTCACTTATTACGCCAAGCAGGCCGCGCAGTGGTTGCGTGAAGATACGCTAAACGCTTCGCGCTAGTGTTGCCCATGACGGACACCCACATTCCCGACCGCTATGCGGTGATGGGCAACCCCATCGCCCACAGTAAATCGCCGTTGATCCATACGCAGTTCGCGGAACAGACCGGGCAGTCCCTGCGCTATGACGCCATGCTGGTTCCCTTGCACGGCTTCAACGCAGCGGTCGCCGCGTTTCGCGTCGAGGGTGGTCGTGGCCTCAATATCACGGTGCCGTTCAAGCAAGAGGCCTGGCTGCTCGCGCAACAACGCACGCCGCGTGCCGAACGCGCCGGCGCGGTGAATACCTTATGGTGGGATGCGCAGAACACATTGCATGGCGACACCACTGACGGCATCGGCCTGATCCGCGATCTGCGCGACAATCATGGCGTGACGCTGGCGCATCGACGCATCCTGTTATTGGGCGCGGGCGGCGCCGTGCGCGGGGTGATCGAACCGTTGTTAGCCGAACGACCTGCGGCCTTGATGATCGCCAATCGGACCGCGCACAAGGCCATCGAGCTGGCGCAGGCCTTTCACGACCTCGGCCCCGTTTCGGGCTGTGGTCTCGATGCGCCAGGGACAGAGCCCTTCGATCTGATCGTCAACGGCACGGCTGCGGGACTGACCGGCGACGTGCCGCCGATCCCCGCGACCGTGATCGGTGCGGATACCTGGGCCTACGACATGATGTACGCGGCGGAACCGACGGCGTTCGTGCGCTGGGCATTGGGGAATGGCGCGCGCCAGGCATGCGATGGGCTAGGCATGCTGGTCGAACAGGCGTCGGAAGCGTTCTGGATCTGGCGGGGCGTCAGGCCCGCAACAGCACCGGTGATCGCCCGCCTGCGCGCCGCTTAGAGAATACGACCCAGGGAGAATAGGCTCAGGGGTTGGCGCGACGCTCGGACACGCGGCGTTCCGCATGCGGCCAAGGACGGCTGCGCCAATCGATTGCGCGCCGCTCGTTACCGGCCGCGCGCGACAGATATTCGCGCACATCCAAGCGTTGCCCTTGCAGCTCCGCGCTCCGATTGCGATCCAGCAGCTTGCGCAGATCGGCGTCGGTCTCGACATGCACGATACCGAAACGCAGGGTACGACCCGCGCGGTCCGCCTTCTTGAAGATGCGCAAACGGCGGGGTGCATCGCGTTGCGACAAACGCAGCAGTGCACACAAATCGCCTTCCGTGGTCATGCTGGGAAGATTCCCAATAAAGAGGTTCATTCTTCACCTCACCTAAATATCGCCTTGTGGCGAGTTTATTATCGATGCCCCCGACCTGAACGGTCGCGCTCCCGCCCCGTCTTACACTGCATTTACGACGAAGCTTTGACGCGAGTATAGCCAAGCTCACGCGTCAATGCGATGACGATTTTGTAATCGGATGTAGTGCTCGGCGGAGTATTTCAGGTAACGCAGCTCGTCGGCGGTCAGCGGGCGCACTCGCCGGGCCGGCCGGCCGTGCCAGAGGTAACCGCCCTCGATAATCTTCCCCGGCGCGACCAAGCTGCCGGCCCCAAGCATGGCCCCGGCCTGGACCAGCGCCCCGTCCATGACCATGGAGCCCATGCCGATCAGGCAGTTATCCTCGATAGTGCACCCATGCAATACGACCATATGGCCCACGGTCACCCCCCGGCCGATCACCAGCGGAAACCCGCCCGGGGCGAATTCGCTGTCATGGGAAACATGTAAAACAGACCCATCCTGAATATTAGTGTTATCACCAATTTTTATGAAATGGATATCGCCGCGTGCAACTACTTGAGGCCAAAGGGAAGCATGAGCGCCGATCTCGACAGCGCCGATAACAAGGGCCGCCGGATCGATATAGGCCGACCCGGCAATCTGGGGCGTGTGATCTTCGAAACGGCGTACCGACATGGGCTACTACCTCATCGTCACCAATTCTTCGGCGCTGGTCGGGTGCAGGGCGACGGTGTCGTCCAGGTCGCGCTTGGTCGCACCCATGCGGATCGCCACGGCGAAACCCTGGAGCATCTCGTCGGCGCCGAGACCAATAACATGGCAACCGACCACTTTCTCCTGTGCGCCCACGGTCACCAGCTTCATAGCGGTCTGTTCGCGGCGCCCGCCGATGGCGTGATACATGGGCGTGAAGCGGGTGCTGTAGATCTTCACCGCCTCGCCGTGGCGCTCGCGGGCCTGTTCCTCGGTGAGGCCAACGGTACCGATGGGCGGGTGGCTGAACACCACCGTCGGGATGCACTCATAGGCCAAGTGCCGGTCGGCCATGCCGCCGAACAACCGGTCGGCGAGCCTGCGTGCCGCGGCAATCGCCACCGGCGTGAGCGCGACCTTGCCATTCACATCGCCCAACGCATAGATGCCCGGGATGTTGGTTTCCTCATAGGCATTGCTCGGAATGTAGCCGGCCGTGTCGGTTTCGACGCCGGCCGCGGACAGATTCAACGCAGCGGTCGCCGGCGTGCGGCCGACCGCCCAGATCAGTTGCTCGAAGCCTTCCAAGCGCTGACCGTTGCCGCACTCGATACACAGTGTGCCGTCGCCCTGCCGGGACACGGCCGCGACCTGGGTACCGGCAAGGATGTTCACGCCGGCGTTGAGCATCTCTTCCATCAGGCTCTCGCGCAGCATGGCATCGAAGCCGCGCAGCAGGGTTTCGCGCCGCAACAACAGCGTGACGTCCGCGCCCAACGCATTCAGCATGCCGGCCAGTTCCACGGCGATATAGCCGGAGCCGACCACCGCGACGCGGCGCGGCAGTTCGGCCAGTTCAAAGAAGCCGTCCGAGGTGATGCCGAGTTCGGCGCCCGGCAGCTCCGGCACGCTGGGATAGCCGCCCACGGCGACGACGATGCGATCGGCCGTGTAGCGCACGCCCGCGACCTCGATCGTGCGCGCATCGATAAAGCGCGCCGTACCCACGATCTCGTCGATGG
>JACREG010000068.1 GCA_016218375.1 Gammaproteobacteria bacterium | reverse complement strand
GGCGGTGGAGGCCAGGATGAACGGGGGATAGGCCCAGTCCAACGTGCCCTTGGTGGCGATGATGGCCATGGACGGCGTCTTGCTGGCTTCGATCGCCGCCAGCTTGCTCGGCAGCAATTCGTCCAGCTTCTGATTCAGCCATTGATCCATCTGGCCACTCTGCATTGCGTCAGACATAGTATCCTCCTCCTAAACTGCGATTGTTTGGCTTGTGGACGAACCAAGTTGCTTCAGGCGCGCCGGAAAACAACTGTGAAGTCCCCTGGGGTGACGTTTGTTAATTGTCCGCATCCCGAAGTTCAGCGTCGACCGCCTCGTGCAAACGCTGCCTCGTGTGCAAAATCTTCACCCGGCGTACTGCACCGGACCTGCAATATATTCTGCCCCACACAAGGGAGTCAACGCGTTAACGGATTCGGCCTGCCACCAGGGGCAGACACCTGACCTGTTTAGCACTGCTCCCACGGCAAACCGCGAAAACGCCAGCCGCCCTCGCTGCTGCGATGATGCTGGGCATCCAACTCGCCCTCGAAGCCCTCGGTAATGTTGTAGACCTCATTAAACCCGTTCGCCGCCAACAGCTTACCCGCTTCGAGGGAGCGTTTGCCGCTACGGCAGATGAGGATGATGGGGGCGCAACTGAAACCGCCGTCGGCCCCGCAGACCCCGCCCAGCACGAGTTGCCGAACCTGGGTGATGAAATGCGGATTGATCTTCCAATCGGGCTCGTCGATCCAGGGCACGTGGATAGCCCCGGCCGGATGGCCGACAAACAGGTACTCCATATTCGAACGGACATCGATCAGGAGGGAGCGCGGATTTTTTTGCAGGAAGTCCCAGGCCTCTTGAGGCGAAATTCCCTTAACTGCCGCTGTATCGGCCATAGCCGTCTCCTTCGTTCTCGCCCGCATCAGTATAGTCGGGCTTTTCAGCCCCTCGTGTACACGGCATGATGCACGCCGAAACCACCTCTGGCCAGAACATCCCGCGCACAATGCACCCGGACACCGCCCCTCGCCCGCCCAAATCGCTGCTCCGCCCGGTCGGTCGCGCCATTGGCGATTACACCATGATTCGCCCCAACGACCGCATCCTGCTGGGGATTTCGGGCGGCAAGGATTCGCTGTCATTGCTGCATATTCTGCGGCATCTGCAACGGCATGCACCGATTCGTTTCGAGCTCGGCGCAATCACCATCGACCCGCTGGTCGAAGGCTTCGATCCTTCACCGCTGCAAGACTATCTCGCCGGACTGGGCGTGCCTTACCACTTTGTACGCGAACCGATCATGGAGCGCGCCCAGACCCACCTGCGGGGTGACTCCTATTGCAGTTGGTGCGCGCGCATGAAGCGCGGCAGCATGTACAACGCGGCGCGCGCGCACGGCTATAACGTCCTGGCCCTGGGCCAACACCTCGACGACTTGGCGGAAAGCTTTCTGATGTCCGCCTTTCACGGCGGCCGACTGCAAACCATGAAGGCGCATTACCTCAACGACGCCGGCGATGTACGCATCATTCGCCCCTTGGTGTATGTGCGGGAGCGGCAACTGCGTGCCTTCAGCGAAGCGGCCGGGCTCCCGGTGATCCGCGATAACTGCCCGGCCTGTTTCCGCATGCCCACCCAACGCCAGCACATGAAAGAACTCCTGACTGGGGAAGAATCCCACAACAAAACGCTCTTCAAGGCCTTACTATCGACTCTGCGCCCACTTATGGACGAAAAATCCGCAGATGAGCTTAATAAAATTTCGGAGCACGCCCAGAGATGCAAATCGACACTGGGCTAGGGCAGCATACAATGGCCATTCCGGTAAAATCACATTCATTGCCCCCGAATTACCACGCCAGAGTGGGATTCTCGGCTAAATACATTGGCATTTATTGCGATTTTCCGGCGATAGATAGCCGCCCGCCTGTAATTCTCCGCCGCCCAGGTGATGCATGCGCGCCCCGATAATCGCCGGCCTGTTGCGGCTGTTTGCCGCCCTGCCCCTGGACTGGAACCGCCGCCTCGGTTGGCTGCTTGGCTGGATTCTCGCCCACACGCCAAACACACTACGGCGCTGCGCCACCATCAACCTCGAATTGTGTCTGCCGGAATTGTCGGCGCCCGAGCGCCGGCGCCTGCTCCGCGCCAATCTGATCGAAACCGGCAAGACCATCCTGGAAGCGGGGCCGATGTGGGGCTGGTCGGCGCCGCGGATTCGCGCGCTGATGGGCGAAACGCTGAATGCCGAACCGATCGACGCCGCCTTGCGCGCGGGGAAGGGCGTCATTCTGGCAACGCCGCATCTGGGCAGTTGGGAGATGGCGGGGCATTTTTGCGGCGACCGCTGGGAGCTGACTATTTTGTATCGCCCGCCGCGCCTCGCGGCACTGGACAGCATGATGCGGCACGGCCGTGAACGCTGCGGCGCACACGCCGTACCCACCGACGCCACCGGTGTGCGTCGTTTATATGAAACCTTATCCCGAGGCGGCGTGGTCGGCATCCTGCCGGACCAGGACCCCGGCCAGAGTGGCGGGGTGTTCGCGCCGTTTTTCGGCGTTTCCGCCAACAGCATGGTGCTGCTCGGTCGGCTGGCGCGCAAAACCGGCGCGGCGGTGTTCTTTGGCTATTGCGTACGCATTCCCGGCAGCGCGAAATACCGCCTCCAATTCATGCCGGCATCGGACGGTATCGATGCCGCCGATCCGAATGTGGCCGCTGCGGCGATGAATCGCGGCGTGGAGGCCTGCGTACGTGCCTGCCCGGAACAGTATCAGTGGAGTTACCGGCGCTTTCGCACGCGTCCACCCGGCGCGGCGAAGATTTATTAGCGCTAGAGACGTCGTAGGGTGCAATGAGCGCAGCGAATTGCACCGGTTTCTCCGCCAATCCTTATGTGGTGCGCTGGGGGCTGCGGTGGGTCGATCCCTTTCGCCTCCGAGCTGCGCTAGTCGGCTTTGCGATTAACGCCACTGTCGGAGCGCGGAGCGTCATGCACACGCGGAATATTCAAGCGCAAGCCCACTCTACCGGCTACCGGCTGCGGGGGG
>JACREG010000067.1 GCA_016218375.1 Gammaproteobacteria bacterium | reverse complement strand
GTGGGACGAATCGCGCGTCACCGATTCCGACGAAGAAGTCGTGGTGAGTCACAACTGGGACGAACTGCGGCGCTTCATGTGGGACTACGTCGGCATCGTGCGCAGCAACAAACGCCTGGAACGCGCGCTGCGCCGTGCACTCTTATTGCAGCACGAGATCCACGAGTACTACAGCAACTTCCGCGTCACCAACGACCTCATCGAGCTGCGCAACCTGGTACAAGTCGCCGAACTCATCATCCGCTCCGCGCAACAACGCAAGGAAAGCCGCGGCCTGCATTACACCCTGGATTATCCGGACGTCGACACCGCGCATCCGCCGCACGACACCGTGCTCACACCCACGCTGCCCGAAGAACGCCGCAGCATGGCGTGGGCGGGGAATCATTGAACATCACAAGCGTAGGAGCGGGCTGAAGGTGAGGCGCTTGCGCCGAGAGGCTGCCCTGGGGCATTGCCCGCGAACCGGCCGAACGCCGAACCGTTCGCGGGCAATGCCCGCTCCTACACAATCGCCATGAACCGCCGGGATGGTTGCGTTTAGCCGGTCGTGAAATCGTCGTACCCCACCACCGTGACGGATTGGCATTCGACGTGGGCAACTTCGGCCGCATCCGGGCCATCCCACAGCCAATCGCACAAGGCGGCGACGGCGGCGGCATCGCCTTCGGCGTGTACTTCGACGCAACCGTCGGGAAGATTATTGGCGTAGCCGCAGACGCCGAGTTCCAGCGCCATGTTGCGGGTGGCGGCGCGGAAAAACACGCCTTGCACGCGGCCGCTGACGCGGCAGCGACGCGCGCTGCTCATGGCAGTTCCAACACCGCGGCTTGGCCGGCGCGCAACTGCGTATCGGCCGGCACGTTGAACTCGACTTCGACGGGATACTGCGGCGGCCGCTGGCTGCCAGTGGGTTCCAAGCCGATGTGTACGACATGCGCGTCGAAGCGTTGCGCGCCGACCCGCACGCCAACGCCGGCCTCCAGCTTGAGCGTCGCGGCCTGCGCGGCATCGATATCGACGCGGACACGCATGCGTTCGCGCGCGGCCAGCGTCACCAGCGGCGTCGCGTGCTGGGTGTTGACGACGGCTTGGCCCGGCGCGACCGGCACGGCCAACACCCAGGCCGCGAACGGTGCCTTGATCTGGTGACATTCCAACGCCACCTCGGCGGCGACCCGTTCGGTCTGCGCGGCCCGATAGGCGGCATCGGCATCGTTGAGTCCGATCTCGGCAAGCTGCAATTCGCGTTCCGACAACACCGTGCGGTCGAACAATTCCTGAGCGCGCTCCCACTCGCGTTCGGCTTCGGCACGGTGCAGTTCGAGTTTTTTTACTGCGCTGTTTGCCTGGGCGACATGCGCCTGCACTTCGCGCGCATCCAGCTCCAGTAACGCTTGCCCCGCCGCAACCGCTTCGCCCGGACGCACCGACACCTTGGCGACGATGCCCGACACCGGCACGCTCAAGGTAACGCGGTCGGCCCAATCGAGTTCGCCGTTCAGTTCGGCTGCGCCCGCCAGCGCACTCAAACAGCACAACACAAGGACACTGCCTATCCGGTTGCTCATGGTGTGTCCGCCTCCTCCGCGGCGATGTGCGCGAACAGCGGGCGCCCACGCAAGGCGTTCAACCGCGCCCAGTCCAACAACAAGCGGTAATCGAGCTCGGCCTGGCGCAAGCGTGCCTGCGACGACACCACCATGGCGTCGCCCAGATCCGAGTTCACTTCCATTTCATACAAGGTGCGGCTGCGGTCGAGATACAGCTCGCGGTAATCGATGCGCGTCTGCGCCTCTTCACGGCTGGCGCGCAATACCTCGATCTCTTCCCACAGCGTGTGCGCACTTTCGCGCAACTCCAACTCGGCACGCGCCAGTTCCGCCTCGCTGCGCGTGAGTTCGGCACGCGCCTGGGCGCGCTCGGCGCTACTGCGCCCGCCGGTGTACAAAGGAATTTCCACTTGCACGCCCACCGCCCAGGGGTCGGTCGAGCCGGTCTGACGTTGATATTCGCTGGCCTCGGCGCGACCGCTGACGACGGGACGATCCGCGGCACGCGCCGCCTGGATGCGTTCGCGCGCGGCCTCGGTCTCGGCACGCAATGCGCGCAGACGCGGATTGTCGTGCAGAATCTCGGCGACCGTCTTCTCCAACGCCGGCGGCTCGAGCGCGATAGTATCCAACGCGGGTTCCTCCAATGTGTTCGACAACTGTCCCGGTCGATTGAGTGTCTCGGCAAGCGCCACTCGACGGGTGCGCTGCTGCGCCTGTGCCGCATAACGCGCCGAACGGGTTTCCTGATACTGCGTCTCCGCCGCCAGCAGCGCGATTTCGGAAATCTGCCCCAGCTCGTGCCGATCGCGCGCGCGATCCACGCGCACATAGGCAATCGCCATGGCCTCGTCCTCCACGCGAAAACGCAGATCGGCCAGCAACACGTCGAGATAGCGTTCGAGAATATTCAAACTACGTTGCGTTTGGGTATCGGCATAGCGCAACTGCCGACCGCTGAGCGTGGCATCGGCAGCGGCGACGTTGGCGCGGGTGCGGCCGAAGTCGTACAAGCGTTTGCTCAGCACCAGACTGGCTTGCGCATCGTTATGCGATTGATCGAAGGCATAGTCGGCGGGTTCGATCCATCGGGCCGCGGCGTTCACACCGGCGTTGACGCCATAGGCCGCGCGGGCACGGTCGCGTTGCGCCAGGGCGATATCGGTCTCGGCGGCGGCGGCTTGCAAATCGGGATGCGGCTCCTGCGCCAGCGACAGCGCGTGATCGAGACTGAGCGGTTCGGGCAACGCGGCGGCAGTCGATTCCGTCTCCGCTTCAACCGGAGCGTCCACGGCTGTATCGGCGGCGACGAGTGTCCATGACAGACTGCATCCCATCACGATGCAGAGTGCGCGGACCGGTCGCGGCACGCGCATGCTCTAGCGTGCCGCCTGCCGACGTTCGCGCTTGTATTGCGTGAACGATTGAGTCTGGTAGGTACCGTCGACCACATATTCCCCGAGCCAGAGGAATTCGCGCGCGTCGGCGGTCGGCCCGGTGTGGCGCACGATCGACTTGCCGTCGAGATCGAAGAACATCAGCACCGGCGTCGCGCGCACGCGGTGTTCGCGGAAGGCGAAATCCTTTTCCGTGACGCTGTTGCCGTGGAAATCCGTGATGCCGATATCGCCTTCGATGTCGACGGTGAAATTCAGGAAATGCGCCTTGTAGTAATCCTGCACCTCGGGCTGATTGAGCACGGTCTCGCGCATGCGGTGACAGAACGGACACTCGTCCATTTCGAAGAAGATGAAAATGCCCTGCTTGCCTTGTTCGCGCGCCGTGGCGAGTTCCGCGCGGAAATCGCCCAGACTTTGGTCGAAGAAATAGTCCTGCGCATCGCGCGGCGTAGCGGCGAAGGCGGAGCCGGCGACGAACAGACACAGCGCCAGCAACCCCCGCACGCTCACGGTTGCGGCTCCGGCAGCGCGGCGCGCGTCTGTTTATTCGCGGCCTGCGCGCGCGTCTTCTTTTCGATAAAGGCTTCCAACTCGTCGGCGGTGATGCTGCCGACATGCCGCGCCACCGGTTCGCCTTCCGGCGAAATGATGTAGGTCATGGGCAGGCCCTCCACGTCCAGCCGCGCATGGGGCGGATCGATGTCGCCGTTGCGCAGGACCGGATAGGACATCTGGTTCTCGTCGACGAAGGCGCGCAACTGTTCGGCAGGGATGTCTTCGAAGTTGATGCCGAGCACCATGGCATCCTTGGCGTGATGGCGTTCATGGAACAACACCAGATCGGGGATTTCTTCCAGGCAGGGCGGGCACCAGGTCGCCCAGTAGTTCACCACCACCCATTTGCCGCGGAACTCGGACAGGCTGCGTTGCTTGCCCTGTACGTCGGGCAGCGAAAAATCCACCGGCTCGGCCCGCGCTCCGGTATTCAGCACCAGCCCCAACAACATCCCGATCCACACCTTCACCACACCGCTCTCCTCGCCGCCATCGCGACCTTGTCGTTACCCTGCCATTCGCCCGGCCGGCATGCAAGGGCGCTTTAGGTTCCACCCGACCGGCACAGACCGCTACAATGACACAAGACGCGCCAGCCCGCGAAAAGGTTCCCTCTTTCCAACCGGCAACCGGACATTGTGCATGACTCGCATTCGGCAGGACGATTTCATCGGCAGCATCGCCGACGCGCTGCAATATATTTCCATCTACCACCCGCCGGACTTCGTCCAGGCGATGCACCAGGCCTATCTGCGCGAAGAATCCCCGGCCGCGCGCGACGCCATCGCCCAGATCCTGGTGAATTCGCGCATGTGCGCCGAAGGCAAACGTCCGGTCTGCCAGGACACCGGCATTGTGGTGGTCTTCCTCAAGATCGGCATGGATGTGCAGTGGGACGCCACGTTGAGCGTGGCCGAGATGGTCAATGCCGGCGTGCATCGCGCCTACACCGACACCGACAATCCGCTGCGCGCCTCCATCGTCAGCGATCCGGACGGCGCACGACGCAACACCGGCGATAACACGCCCGCGGTCATTCATACCGAACTGGTGCCCGGCGACCGCGTCGAGGTCATCGTCGCGGCCAAGGGCGGCGGCTCGGAGAACAAGGCCCGCTTCGCCATCCTCAATCCCAGCGAAGACCTCGTCGAATGGGTGCTCGGTCAGTTGCCCACGATGGGCGCGGGCTGGTGCCCGCCGGGTATTCTCGGCATCGGCATCGGCGGCACGGCGGAGAAGGCCATGCTGCTGGCCAAAGAGGCGCTGATGGACCCCATCGACATTCAAGTGCTGCGCGAACGCGGTCCGGCCAACCGCGCCGAGCAATTGCGCCTGGAACTCTACGACAAGGTCAACGCGCTGGGTATCGGCGCCCAGGGCTTGGGCGGCCTGACCACGGTACTGGATGTGAAGGTGAAGGATTACCCGACCCATGCCGCGTCCAAGCCGGTCGCGCTGATTCCCAACTGCGCGGCCACCCGGCATGTGCATTTCACGCTGGACGGCTCCGGTCCGGCGCGACTCGATCCGCCCACCTTGGAAACCTGGCCGCAGATCGCCTGGGAGGCCGGCGCGAATTCGCGGCGGGTACAACTCGATGGCCTGACCAAGGCCGACATCGCCACCTGGCAGCCCGGCGAAACCCTGCTGCTCAATGGCCGGATACTGACCGGCCGCGACGCCGCGCATAAACGCATCGCCGACCTGCTGGGGCGCCGTGAGCCCTTGCCGGACGGCCTGGATTTCCACGGCCGCCTGATTTATTACGTCGGTCCGGTCGACCCGGTGCGCGATGAAATCGTCGGTCCGGCCGGGCCGACCACCGCCACGCGCATGGACAAATTCACCGATATGATGCTGGAGCAGACCGGCCTGATCGGCATGATCGGCAAGGCCGAGCGCGGCCCGGCCGCTATCGAAACCATCCGCCGCCACGGCGCGGCCTATCTGATCGCCACCGGCGGCGCCGCCTATCTGGTGTCCAAGGCAATCCGCGCCGCGCGCGTGGTCGCCTTCCCGGAACTGGGCATGGAGGCGGTCTACGAATTCGAGGTCGTGGACATGCCGGTCACGGTGGCAGTGGATGCGCGCGGCCAATCCGTACATCAGACCGGCCCGGCCCTGTGGCGCGCGCGCATCGCCGGGATACCCGTCGTGGCCGGTTAACCCCCGACCCACCCCCCACCCCTCAGAACCCGGCCGTCCAGCCGCCATAAGAAAAACACTCCGCCGAGGGAAACCCGTGCATTTGAGCGTTCCACCCCAACAGGCGATACCCGGCGTCGATACCCGCCCGGCGCCGTTGCGCGAGTGGTTGACCGCGCTGCCCTATGTGGACGCGGAAAACACCACCACCGCCGTGCTGGAACGTCTGCGCGACATCAACCATCAACGCATTCCCGCCGCGCACCGCCTGGAACTGCTGGAGGCCTTCCGCCACAGTTACGAACGCCTGCACGATGCCCTGCGCGACAACGCCCGTCTGCACGATCCGCAAACCCTGCCGCGCGCGTTGACGCTGTTGACCGAACTCACCGAGGCGCTGTCGTTCGGCTATAAATACGCGCTGCGCGATGCCGGCACGGAACGCCCGCGCTGGGGTAGAAACAAACAACTGCCCGAAGCACTCAATTACACGCTGCACTTCCTGGCCTTGTTGCTATTGTGCCGTTATCAGGCCTATCAGCCGGTGTCCGATCAACATTGGCGCGAGATCGGCGATCTGGTGCGCTTTGCCGAGGCCCAACCGATCGAGAACACCCGCGATGCCGATTTCCCCTACAGCACTGGCGAACTGCATGCGCTGACCGGTTACCGGCAACTCGCGCTGCTGCGTCTGGCTGATCCCTATCGCTTGCCAAGCGGTTTGATCTGGGAGGCCTACGGTTATCTCGCCGGCAAGACCGGACAGAGCGTGTTGCTGGTGCATTTCGACGGCGCGGACACGACCGGTGTGTATGCCTTGTCGCTGGACAGCGAACCGCATCAATCGCGGCCGGCGCCGACCAGCGGCGTCGAACGCAGCAGTTGGCGCTGGCTGGATGCGCGCGAGCTGCTGCGCACCGCGCAACAGGATCTCGAACGCATCCAGGCCGGCAGCTCGCCGCAGCGGGTGGGTTTTTCCAACCGCCTGACCAGCAGCGATGCCATCCAGTTATTGGGCCGCATGCTCGGCCAATGGACCCACACCCCGCAGCGCAAATCGCCGCGCTTCGCCAGTGCAACGGACGTCGATCTCGCCCCTGGATTGGATGCGGCCTATTACTTTCTGAACAACTGCGTGGCCTTCGATCCGCGCGACTATGCCGTTGCGGAAGACGACGACGATATCGATTTCTCGCTGAGCGCGCGCCGTGCGGAGAGCAACCTGACGCGCGAGTTCCGGTTGGTCTCCTGTCCGACGCGCAATCGCAGCGGCGGCGGTCTGGCCTTGCACCTCGATCAGCTGCACGGCCTGGGGCTGCGGGTCGGACAACTCGTCGTCATCAACGCGCCCGGAACGGGAACGGACACCGGCTCGGGCACAGGCCGCGACTGGCTGGTCGGCGTGGTGCGCTGGTTGCAAAATCGCGAAGAGGCGGGCACGGAAGTCGGTGTGCAATATGTGGCGCGCAACAGTCAGCCGGTCGTGGTGCGCGCAACCACCGGCGCCGCGCAACATTATCATGCCGCACTCAAAAGCGATCTGACGCTCGCCAACGGTCAGCGCCTGCCGACACTCATCACCACCAAGGGCATGTTCAAGAGCAAAACAATCCTGGAACTACGCCATGCCGATCAAAGCCGGCAGATCCGTTGCGAGCATTTGTTGGAAAGCGGCGGCGGTTTCGATCGCTTCAGCTACGAAGCGATGGACTAGTGGTGTACGCAATGTGCGCAATAAAAAAGGAACCCATCAGGGTTCCTTTTTTATGTGCTACGACCGCTGGATTCAGGGCGGACTGACGATGTCGTAGGCCTTCTTGCCCTCGGCATTAGCCACCGCCGTAGCGGCATCCTGAATCATGCCCTTCTGGAACGCCGACAGACCGTGTTTGGCTTGCAGCCCGGCCAGCATGGGCTTCGCCTTTTCCAGGTAATACTGGTTCACGGCAGCGTCGGCCTCGGCCTTGGCCTTCTTCGCCAGCTTCGCCGCCTTGGCATCGTCACCGGCCGCCGCGGCGGCCTCGGCTTCTGTCAACATATCTTCGGTGTCACGCCAGACCCACTTCAGATCGGTGGCCGTCTTCACGGACGCGCGCGCGGCCTCCAGGGCCTGGGTGGTCGATGCGCTGGTCTCGGCATGTGCCGCAAACGCACCGCATAGCAACAGAGCAAGAGAGAGCGATTTGAGAGGAAGCGTAATCTTCATACCTTACATCTCCAATGTGGTGGTTTGGCCGTCCGGAAAGGAATTGGAACGCAGGCACTGCACACGCTTGTCGAGCGAGGCCCGACACTAGCACCGGCTCAAACGGGCTGTCAATTACGCACGTGTCGCACGAACGTCGCAGATCCTTGGGTGGTTGACGCGCGCGCGCGCCAGAATATTCCCGGAAATATTCCCAGAAGTATTCTCGGGGCTATTCCCGAACCGGGCCTGCAGACGTGTTTGCTTTCAGGGTGAGGACGGACTCGGCGGGACGGCCGGCGTGCGTACCATGTCGTCGGCCGCCTCGCGCGCCTGGATCGCGGCCTCTTTGGACGCATTGGCACTGCGCCGCGCGGACGCATAATCGCGCACCGCCAATTCGATCTGCGCCTGTTCCAGCAGCTCGCGCGCATGATCGAGGGCGCGCGGCGCGCGGGCGGAGGCACCCGCGGTTTCGGCCGCCATAATCGCTTGGCGCGCATCGCTCATCTCCTGCGCCGGAATCGTGGCACAGCCGGCGAGCACTGCGGCAAAAAACATTGTCAGAAATAATTTGCTGGACTGCATGCGACGTGTATTGCTTCGGCTCTGGAACACACTATGGGATGCCAAGGGCGAGAATCGATGATTGGCATTGACGGGCAAACTAGCACCCGCCCCGCGAAGGCGTCAAGCCAACCCCGCCCAAGCTCAACCCAACCTCCACAAAGACCCGGACCCGTCGCATTTTGGCGAATATATGGGAGAATATCGGACGAGTAGCCGCATTGTTCATCAACGACTTGCAACCCGTGGGACATTCCGATGACAGACATCCTGGTGCTGTATTACAGCCGGCACGGCGCGACCGCCGAGATGGCGCGACAGATCGCCCGCGGTATCGAAGAGGTGCCGGACATGGCGGCACGGCTGCGCACGGTGCCGGCGGTATCCACCGTCTGCGAGGCGACCGCGGACAGCATTCCCGACAGCGGCGCGCCTTACGCGACCCTCGACGATCTGCGCGAGTGCACCGGTCTGGCGTTGGGCAGTCCGACCCGCTTCGGCAACATGGCCGCACCGCTCAAATATTTCATCGACGCCACCAGCAACCTATGGCTGGACGGCACGCTGATCGGCAAACCCGCCGCGGTGTTCACCTCCACATCGAGTCTGCACGGCGGCCAGGAAACCACGCTCACCTCCATGATGTTGCCGCTGCTGCATCACGGCATGCTGATCCTCGGCATTCCCTACAGCGCGCCGGAGCTGATGCGTACCGTGTCCGGCGGCACACCTTACGGCGCCAGTCATCACGCCGGCGCCGACAATAAACACCCGCTGAGCGACGACGAGAAAACCTTGTGTCGCACGCTCGGCCGCCGCCTCGCGGAAACCGCGCGCGCGCTGCACGCACAGCGCTGATACCCATGCGCGCAACCGTTTGGAAAAATCTGGCGCTGACCGGTTACTTCGGCACGTTCATCCTGATCGTCGCCTGGTACGGCTGGCTGTCGCCACCGACGCGACTGCCGGCGATCTATGCACTGCTGGCATTGGGCACGCCATTGCTGCTGCCGTTGCGCGGCCTGTTGCACGGCCGACCGTATACCTATGCCTGGAGTCTGTTCCTCGCGCTCGGTTATGCCACGCATGCGTTGATCGAGGTGTACAGCACGCCGACGGATCGCGGCTTGGCCGTGGTGGAGCTGGCGTTGGTGCTGGCGTGGTTTATCGGCGCGGTGGTTTATGTGCGCCAGCGCAGTACATGCAGGGCGCATTAGGCCGAGAGGCGTAATGCGCCGAATGTGTTTGTGGAGACCTCATCCGGCGGCATCGACGCCCAACACCGCTTTCACGAACGGCACCGTCAAGCGTCGTTGCGCGGACAAGGCCGCGGTATCGAGACGTTCCAGCAACGCCATCAAGGCCGGCAGATCGCGTGGACAACGGCGCAGCAGGAATTGCGCGGTATCCTCGGGCAACTCCAGACCGCGCTCGTGCGCGCGCAGCGTGAGAATCCGCAGGCGCGCGGCATCGTCCACGGGCTGCAAGGCATACACGGCCCCCCAGCCAAGACGTGATCGCAAATCCGCCAAGCCCAAATCGAGATGTTCCGGCGCGGTGTCCGCCGCACTTAACCAGCGCCCGCCGATTTCGCGGTGACGATTGAACAAGTGAAACAGCGCCTCTTCCCACGCGCGCTGCCCGGCAAGGGCGTGGAGATCGTCGATGGCCAACAACGCGTAGTGTTCCAAACCTTCGAGCATGGCCGGATCGTGCTCGACCAGTTCCGCCAGCGGGAGATAGGCGCTTCGCCCGCCGCACGCCTCGGCTTCGCGGCAGGCCGCTTGCAATAGATGTGTCTTGCCGCTGCCCGCAGCCGCCGAAAGAAACAACACTGCGGACGTCGATTCCGTCGCGAGTTGCCGCACCGCGTCGACGACCTCCGCATTCGGCCCGACGACGAAATTGTCGAAGCGCGCGGCGGCCGGCAAGCGCAGGCCCAAGGGCAATTGCGCGGCCATCAGGGAAAGCGTCCCGAGCCGTGTTTCTTGTTCCATGCCCGCCAGCCCCAGGTCCAG
>JACREG010000064.1 GCA_016218375.1 Gammaproteobacteria bacterium | reverse complement strand
ATAAGAGATCTGGTTATTGTACGGGGTGGCGGCAGGTACGCCCGTGCTCAAGGGGAGCACGACGATTGCCGTGCCGCCCGCACCAACACCGCTGACCTCGAAATCGAAGCAGCCACCAATGCATTGCTGATCCATATCGCTATCCGTGCCGACATCGGCCTCGGTCAGGCCGGAGCCGTCCGCGGAGCCAACACTGCCCGCCAGAGTACCCGGGGTATATGTGCCATTGCTGACGGAAGGTTCGGTCGCGCGTACCGTTACCGTAACCGTAGCGGGATCCGACGTTTGCACGTCGGCGTCGGCCACCGTATAGGTGAAGGTGTCGGTGCCGGTGAAGCCGCTATCGGCCGTGTAGGTCACGGTGCCATCGCCATTACTGACCGCAGTACCATGAGCGCCATTGGTTGCAATGGCCAGTGTGGTCAGATCCTGGTTGCTGTCGCCGTCAGTGATGCTGGAGCTTAGATCCAAGGTGCCGGCCGTCGTGCCATCCGCGGTCATCGTGGCATCCAGAGCTACAGGCTGCGGAGAGGCGTCGATTGACACAGTGACGGTCCCGGTGCCGGTATTATTGAAGTAATGCCGGTCGTTGACTGTATAGGTGAAAGTGACCGTGGACCCGTCGGCCAGGCCCTCTGGGTCGAACGAGGCCGTGTTGCAATTGGCGTTGACCGAGGCTACGCTCACGCCGCCCGCCGGCTGGCTGGCAATGCTGCATGTTGCCGTTGCAGTATCGTTGATGGCATCGGCGTCGTCGGTGAATGCGGGTGTCCAGCTCACCGCTGTTCCAGGGCTCGTGGTCAGCGAGATGTTGGAAACGGCCGGTGCTGTATTCGCGGCCGGTGATGGATTGATGTTGAAGTTGGCGTAGAAACCATTGAAGGGGCCGTCCACCATGGCCATGCCCGGGGCGGGATTCTGAGTGCGGTCCGTTATACCACTGCACGCGGCATCATTGGTGGGGAGTCGTTCTACGCAAACTTCGTACAGACCCGAAAGCACATTGACGGATCGGCCAGCGGAATCCCAAATGTTGACCACGTCGATGCCGCTGGTGCTGCCCCAGGCGAATTTCATATGTGCGCCTACATACCCGGCAGGCACGGTGAAGGTGAAGGTATCATTAGGCGCCACGCCGGAAACCGCTGTTGTGCCCGCAGGGCCAGAATTTGGCGCGTCAATGGTGCTCACCGTGTAGGTGCCGGGCCCGTAAAGCGTGGTGTTATAGGCGGTCCAATACAATCCGAAGAACTGAATGGTCGATGTCAGCGAGGCTGTCCCGGCGATGATGTCGAAATTGCCGGTGACGGCATCGTCACGGTCGCCCGTGCGGGTACGCGTACCGTCCCACATGTCGAAAGATGAGCCGCTGGTGAGTGTTGTTTGGGCGGCGAATGCCGCTGGGCTACCCAGCGCGAGCAAGATGGCGCTGGCCAAGGCGGCGTGTGTGTGTTGTGAATAGGTCGAGCGGTTCATGTTTAGTACTCCTCCTGCAATTTTTTATCGACAGTCTCAGGCTGACGATCACATTTTATAGGCGAAACTCACGCCCAGTGTATTGATGTACATCGAGATGGCGCCGTTTTCGCCAGCCACCGCCTGGCCCGCATTGCCGGCCGGCGGAAAGGCGGTCGGGCCCTTGATGGTGTTCTTGAAGGCATGTACGTAGTTGAACGACCATTCGACATTCGGGCTGGGACGGTAGCTGGCACCCAGCATGAAGTGTTTCTCGGTGGTCGCCGGCGCGACCAAGTTGAACAAGACTTGGTCTTCGGGAATCGGCGCTTTGCCGTAGTTCACGCCACCACGGAAGCTCCATTCGGTGTTGTAGTCGTAGTTGAGGCCGAGTTTGTAGACCGTCATGCTTTCCCAGCCCATGCCCATGCCTTTGTCGCCACCCAGCAGACATTCGGGCGTATCAGCGCCCGGACATTGGGGGTTCAAGTCATTAATATCGACTACGTTGGGGCCGGGGTTGCTGACTGATTCGATCTCGCCGTAATTAATGCGTTGGACATCGGCCGCCACTGTCCACTTGGGATCGACCTTGTAGGCGATACCGATAGCATAGTGTGACGGAATATCGAAATCGCCGTCTTCCGCAAACAGATTGTTGTACTTCTCGAAGGGCTTCATGTACACGCGCGAGGCGTAATTCAGGCCTACTTTGAATCGGCCTTTGTCGAAGGAACTCAACCAGCCGAGGCGCGCGCCGCCACCGTAGGACCAGTCGTTACCCTCGCCGCTGACGTTCTCGGTTGAACCCGCGAAGCCCAGAGATTCGAACGCGCCAAAGCCGTAGGCGCGGAAGGTCTGGATGGCGATGGCCATCGATGCGCCGATCGTGTGCTGCTTGTTGATCTTGTAGGCCACGCTGGGCAGCATTTGCATCTGCATCAACTGCATGCCGACGGTGTTGCTGTCCGCATTGCAGTTGAAATTGTAGAATTTGGAACCGTTGGTGCCCGGATCGCCGTCGTTGCAGATATCCACGCCGTTGGCGTCACGCACTGTTTGATCGTAGCGGGTGTTGAAGCCCGCGCCGATGGCCGCCATGCCGACGGTGATTTTGCGGTTGAATTTGTAGATGCCGCCCATGCTGGGGATGAGGAACAGGTTCGAGCCACTTTTCTCGGCGGTGTTGCCCAGCGCAGCGCTGTCATGCCGCATGGCGCGGGGTGGGTTGAAAAACTCACCGCCGACATCGATGCGCATGGTGTTCATTTCGACGTCGGCCATGGTGGCCGGGTTGGCGGCGGCGGCCAGGGCGTCCGTGCCATAGGCGACACCGACACCGCCCATGCCGCGCGATTTAGCGCCGAAACCTTCCAGGAAATAACCGTTGGTGGCGAACGCGGACATCGGGAACGCGATCCCGGCGGCGACCGCGACGGCAAGCGCCTTCTTGGGCAGTGACTTCATAGCAGCTCCTCCAAACGTTGTTGTTTTCACGCACCTGCACGGTTCTGCAGGGTACGAATGAAACCTGTGTTGCGCCGATTATTTGACGTCCGGCGTTTCTTGCTTTATTTAATAGAGCGGGAAAATTGCGACATGCTGGACAGGGTAGGCGTCTTTGTCAAGTCGATGGTGCGATGTACGCGCGTCGGCTGCGGTGATTCGTAAATACGGCTTATGTGGGGCGCCGTTATTTTTATTTTCTCGCAGGCTCATCTCCTCTACAAAGTTTCTCCCTTACAAGGTGTTCCCACAGACATTTTCCCTTTTGACGGGATGAGTGCACGAGAAGGGATTGTTCTCGTTCCCTGTGATTGAGTTGCACTTGCGAGTTGAATCTGCGGATAATGAAAAACAAGAGTGTGTCCTACATAAAATATACGGCATGGCGGGCTTACCCGAGTTTGTCCAGGCTAGCCTACTTGGCTCGCAAAATAGAACCCGATCTCCAAATGAGATAGTTGCGATGATGAATCAGCAGAATGATGTTACGGTCGACCGTGTGCAGCAATTGATGGAATCGGGGATGCTGCGGGAGGCATTGGATCTATGCCGGCAACTCTGCCAAACAGCCGATGCGCAACCAGAGGATTGGCTGCTCTATGGGTGTCTAAGCGGCGATATCGGACAGATTGATACAGCCAGGATGGCGCTGGAGAAGGCGACGGAACTCGACGCCGATTTCGTCGAGGCATGGTTCGCACTTGGAAAGCTGCTTGTGGCGGCGGGCGATTCGGAGTCGGCTGTTGCCCCGTTCGAGAAGGCGGCGCAACTTCAACCGGATAATGCGGATATCTGGCTGACGCTCGGCATTGCCTGCGGACTCGCAAAACAGATTGTTAAGGCCGAAGAATATTGCCGCCGGTCGCTGGCGCTTCAAGCCGAGTCCGCGCAGGCCCGATTCAACTTGGCGAATGCTCTTCAGGCCCAAGGAAAGCTCGATGAGGCGGAAACCGAGTATGAAGCCGCGCTACGGATCGAGCCGGGGTTGGTCGAGGCATGGAGCATGCTGGCCCAGGCGCGACTAGGTCTGAACAAATTCGACGCGGCGGAAGTCGCTGCCACCCGCGCCTTGGCGTTGAATCCCAGCATGGGTGAAGCGCATTACACGCAGGGCCTCATAGCGGATGAGCTTGGTGATACGGAACGGGCGCGGGATCATTTCCGGGAAGCGGTGAAATTCCTGCCCGATATGCCCGATGCCCACTGGCGTTTGGGCCAAGTGCTCATGAAGCTCAAGGCATATGCGGAAGCGGCGGAGAGTTTTCAGGCGGTATTGAACGCCTACCCTGGTCTGGCCAAAGTGCATGCCGCGATGGGCGATAGTTTTTACCAGCGCAAGTTGTATGGCCGGGCGGAAAACTGCTACCGGAAAGCGGTGGCGCTAAATAATGATGATCTAGGGGCGCATCGCGGCCTTGCATTCAGCCTCAAACAAATGAAACGGGATGATGCATACGAGCAGCAACTGGTCGAATGTCTGCGTATTGATCCCAACGAACAGCAGGCAAAGCACCTACTCGCCACCATACGGGGAGAGACAACCCGCTCGGCGCCTGCCGATTATGTCGCGGGTGTTTTCGATGGTTACGCCGACAATTTCGACCAGCATCTGGTCGGCGCGCTCAATTACCATGTCCCGGAAATGCTGCACGAGCTGGTTGGCGAACTGGTGGCGCCGCCCGCAAGTTCTTTGGACATTATCGACCTAGGATGCGGCACGGGATTGTGTGGGCCGCTGTTCCGTGACGTGGCCCGTACCCTGCACGGCGTGGATCTCTCCCCGCGCATGATCGAAAAGGCGCGCGAGCGTAATCTGTATGACACGCTGGAAGTCGGCGATGTCGCCGCCAGCCTGAAAGCGAAAGATGCTGCGTGGGATTTCGCGATTGCCACGGACGTGTTCGTCTATATTGGCGATCTCCAGGAGGTATTTACGGCCTGTTTCTCCGCGCTCAGGCCCGGGGGATTGTTTGCGTTCTCGGTCGAGGGTGGTGACGATTGTGAATCGTACATCCTGCGTAAGACCGGGCGTTATGCGCACGCGGGCAGCCACATTCGTACGCTAGCCGCCGCATCCGGTTTCCAGGAGATGGCGTGTCGTAGCATCATCGTGCGTAAAGAGGGCTTGGAGAATCTGCCGGGCTATCTGTTTCTGCTGCGTAAAACGGCCGGCGAGCCGCAGTAGGACATGTGTTGGCAAGCGCGCTGTGGGGCCCTGCTCACGCTACAGGTGTATAGCCTGACGGCCCATCGTGTTGATCGATGACAAGCATCGCACTCCTGCGTTCAAAAATCCGGCACGGTAAGGAACTGATTGCCGCCAAGCGCTTCGAAGAGGCGCGTTTGGTGTATCAGCAGATCTGCGCGAAAGCGCGAACCGACGCGGACAGCTGGTTTACCCTCGGCGCCATCAACGGCATGCTGCGGCGGCATGGCGAGGCGGCCGAGTGTTGTTCGAAGGCCGTGGAGCTGAATCCGCGACACCACGCCGCCTGGTATAACCTCGGTGTTGCGCTGCGCGATATGGGGCGGCTCGAAAAATCCGCGGCCGCTCTACGCAAGACTTTGCAGCTTGATCCGCAACATGAAGGCGCGGCGACGAGCTTGGGACATGTGCTTGCCACGCTGCACCGTTACGATGAGGCTGAGGAGGTTTTCCGCGGAGTACTGCGCTACCGGCCAGGTAACGCGGAGTTCTATGCGGTTTACGGGTCCGCCATGCAGATGCTGGGGCGTTTCGAGGCAGCCATCAACGCCTACCGCAAGGCTCTGGACATGCGCCACGCGGACGCCGGGGGCATTCACGAGAATATGGCTGCGGCGCTGTGCCTGCAAGGCAAGTACCAGGAGTCTCTGGAACACTTCGAGGCCGCGCTGAGGCTGGAGCCGCAGAGTGCGCGTTACTACTCTAGTCTGCTGCTCACGCTCCATTATCTTGTCGATTGCGATAACGATACGCTGTTCGATCGTCACCGGAACTGGCCGGGTAACGCGCTGCGTCCGCTAGACGACGCGCGCATGATTCAGCGCGCGGCGGCGCGTCCGGATAAACTACGCATCGGCTATGTTTCGTCCGATTTCCGAAAACACTCCGTTGCCTATTTCATCGAACCCTTGCTGCGCCAGCATGACGCCTCGCGTTTTGAAATTACCGGCTATTTCTCTCATAAGGACGCCGATGCGACAACGGAACGGTTGAAAGGTCTGGCGCATCGCTGGCGCGATGTTGCCGATGTCGAAGACGATCGGCTGTTGGGCATGATCGCCGATGATGCGATCGATATTCTGGTGGATCTGAACGGACATACCTCGGGCAACCGGTTGACCGCGTTTGCGCGCCGGGCCGCGCCGGTACAGGTTTCATTTATTGGATACCCCGATACGACCGGCATGACGGAAATGGATTATCGCCTGACCGACGTCATTGCGGATCCACTCGGAGCCGAACGCCTATGCACAGAGAGGCTGGCGCGACTGCCCGGTTGTTTTTTGTGCTATCAGCCGCCGGAAACAGCGCCTGACGTGGCGCCTCCGCCCTGCGAGAAAAACGGTTTTGTGACATTCGGCTCTTTCAATAATCTCGCCAAGATCAATCCGGGCGTCATTGCTGCATGGGCGAAACTGCTGCGGGAGATTCCGGACAGCCGGTTGATTATCAAAAACCCGTCGCTCACCGATAAGGCCACGCGGGAGAGATTCCACGCCTTGTTTGCGGACGCGGGCATTGCCAATGAGCGGATTGGCCTGTTTGGCTATATCGAAGACGATAGCGGTCATCTCGGGGCGTATGCGCGGATGGATATCGCGTTGGATGCCTTTCCTTATAACGGCACCACCACGACCTGCGAGGCATTGTGGATGGGGGTGCCGGTGGTCAGTCTGCGCGGCGACCGTCACAGCGCGCGCGTCGGCGCGAGTCTGCTTGCGGCGGCAGGGTGCTCCGAGTGGGTGGCGGAGACGGAAGATCAATACTTACGAATCGCCAGGACGCTCGTGCAGGATCAGAGTCAACTGGCCGAACTCCGTTCCCACCTCCGCGCGCGTATTCGAGATTCGCGTCTCTGTTCCGCGGCGGAGTATGCGCGGGCGGTGGAATGTGCCTACGACGAGATGTACATCGCACGCTTGGGCTTGGGTGGCACCTGAACTTGAGCCTAGCTTTGAGCGATCTTCCGCAGTTGCCGCATTTTACTCTCTATGTCTGGAAGACCCGGTTTCAAGTTGGCGGCTTTTTCATATTCGCTAAGCGCTGCATCCGGGCTGCCGGTTTGCTCCAGAAGGAGTGCCAAGTTGTAGTGCGCCTCGGCGTAGAACGGCTGTATCCGTATGGCATTCTCGAATGCGGTGCGCGCCTCGTCCGCGCGCCCCAGCAAGGCCAGTGCATGACCGTAATTATTGAGCACTGCTGGATTGTCCGGCGCCAGTTGTACAAGCCTTGCGAATTCGACTGCGGCTTCGTCGTGGCGCCCTAATGCCGCAAGCGCGCTGGCTAGGTTGTTCAATGAGGGCAGATGATCTGGCTGTACGCCGAGTGCTTTGCGGCATGCGGAGACCGTATCCTCGAAGCGGCGCAGGTGCGCACTGGCTGCGCTGTACATGAACCATATTTCGACGTCGCGCTGGTCAGCGTGGCAAAGTTCTCGCAGTTGTTCGCGCGCCTCTTCGATGCGTCCCTCGGCAAGCAGGTCTTTTGCGCGCCCTTTTGGAATATAGTCAGGTACTTGATCATTAGACACAGTGGTTACTCCTGGGTTGAGTGTCCGCCACATGATGAATCGTGGGAATTTTGGGCGGAGCCGTGTTCTGTATTGCGATAATTTACTACTGTACTTAAAACCAAGACACCATAAATCGCAACTCTGTTATCGCCGTAGATATAAGCACACATCGTCACGGATATAGGAATAATATCCCAGCGGCACGTTTCCCGCTGGCTTGAAGGCGGTGGCGAGGAATTGGAAGGCATCATCTGTTGCGCAGATCCGTGCCTTGCCGGTATCGTCCGGACCCTGGCCCACGATAACGAGCTTTTGCCCCTCGCGGAGCTGCCGCAGCAGATTCATCACCACGTCCACGCCTTGCGGGATCCATGCCAGGAATACCACCTCCCCCTCGCCTACCGCTGCGGTGCCGTAATCTTCCACAACCATGTCGACATAGCGGTGGCGCAGAACCTGATCGCCGGCAAGAATCCGCGTGCCGAAGTGCCGTGCCAGCAGCCATTCCCAGTAACCGGTACCGGCGCCGAACGAGTGTAAGACGGCGTCGCCGGTGAAGCTGGCTACAGCCTCGATGGCGTCCCGGCTCGGAGGTGACCAACTGTAGAGCGCCGAGGAGATGCCTCTGAAGACTTTGTCATGTCCTTCGGCGGGGTTGCCGAAACGGGACAGGCGGTCTTTCCACCATGTGTCTGGGTAGAGTTGTTCCGGGTCGAATGCCTGCAACAGCGTTCGCGTTTCATCGAGCGTCCCGGCCATGGGATAGGTATACGCGTCCAGCAGTGCGAGGGCGTCTTGTACTGAGTCGGACGGTCTGTTGTAAATGCGGTTCTCGAGGAAGCGCTCGAACAGAGACGGGCTGCCCAACGCGCCGGCCATGCGCAGTAGCAACGATTCCACTTTGGTGTGGGCATTCTGTGATTGAGGGTCCAGCGCTAGGGCGCTTAGGTAGCTCTCAAGGGCGGCGTCATCATGTCGCTGGCCGCAGAGCGCATCACCCAGTCCGATCCGCGCTTCGGTGATGTTGGGGGTGATGGCAAGCGCATATTGGAATGCCTGTTCCGCCTCTCGCGGTCGTTTAAATTCCAACAGGGTTTGGCCCAGTGCGGACCAGCCTGGATGCAGATCGGGTTTTATCTGGACAGCCTGGCGATAGGCCTCGATTGCATCGCTAAGTTTGTGTTGCTGCCTGAGTGTGGTACCAAGGTTCACCCACAAACCGGGGTCGTTGGGCTGGGCCTGCAGCGCCTTCCTGAAACAGCTTTCAGCCTCTGCGGATCGGCCATGCTGCTGCAATACGCAGCCTAAACCATAAATCGCAGGGAATAAATCCGGCCTCAGTTGCAATGCGGCGCGATAGGGCTGCTCCGCCTCAGCAGGGTTCCTGATCTGCATGAGGGCATTGCCGAGGTTGATCAGTGCCGCTAGATGGTTGGGTTGTGCCTGTATCACTTCGCGTAGTAGTACGATGGCATCGATGGACTGTCCTTGAGTGGCCAGAACCGTCGCCAGCCCGAACTTCGCATCGATGCTGCCCGGATTGCTGCGGAGGATTTCGCGGAACCCCATTTCGGCTCGCGTGAAATCACCGTGCTGGGCATGGCGTAGCGCTTGTGCCAGCAGGTCTGCTTCACTCATGGGGCCGGGACTCATCAGCAAACCTTTAAGTTGTGTAGAGCCGATTCAATGATTGTCGGCCATTGCGAACAGTGCGACGAATCCGATCCGGTCTTCGTCGAGTTCGCGGCGCAGCGCGCATTCCGTCATGTGAATTTCGTGCATGCCCGCGCCAATCGCGGCATCGCACAGATGCGTGGCGGAGTGCAGGAAATGACCATAACGGTGGAATTGCCACGCGCTGTCGTCGGATACGCGTTCCACGGAGCAGGCCAGGATGCCATTCGGGTTCAGAAGGCCGGCACACTGCTGCATGAGCGGTCGGAGGTCGCCAAAATAACACAATACATCCATCGCCACGATCAGGTCGAAACGTTCCGGCGTTTCGGCGAGATAGTCCACGACGTCGTTGACGTGCAGGTCGTTATATACGCCCTTGCGCCGACACTCCGCGATCATAGCGGCGGACAGGTCGACGCCCACTAGGTGCTTGGCCCTTGGCCGTATCAGAGCGCCATAGAGTCCAGAGCCACAACCCAGGTCGAGGACGTTCAGTGCTTGGCGTTCGATGCCATAAATATCCTGTAATGTCGTTTGCAGGATTTTCGGGGTCTGGTAATTCAACCGTTCGTTCAGTGAATTTTCGAGACTGCGCCCGGCCGCTTCGTCCGCATAAATCGTTTGGACTACCTGGGGCGGTACGCGAGCCGGACCACCGGGTTGCTGCAGAGCGTCAAGATGAAAACAGGCCGTGACATCCTCCGGGGCATACTTGAGGATTTCCCGGTAGACGTCGGCGGCTTCATCCATCCTGTTCTGGTAGCGAAGCAAGGTGGCCAGTTGCAAGGCGGCATGGGTGTGGCGTGGATCGGTTGCCAGCGCATTACGGAAGGCGCGTTCCGCTTCTTCACGCGCACCCCGCATGAGGTGAATGAGACCCAGGCTGTAGTGCGCCGGTGCAATGGCGGGATTGAGTATCAATGCCTGCGTGAACGATGCAATGGCACGTTTGAGGCGTCCCAATCTTTTTTCGATGAGTCCTTGATTCACCCAGGCATGGGCGGCATCCGGCTGCACGCGCAGTCCTTCTGCGAGAAGGCTGAGCGCTTCCTCGAACCGTCGCGTCTGCTGGCACACCATCGCGACAGCGAAGTTCGCGCGCGCGTCGCTGGGCGCCAGCATCAGGGCTTGGCGACCGTAGGTTTCCGCCTCCGTCAGTCGTCCCGCCCGACACTCGTTTTCCGCAAGGAGCAGGGTGATATCCAGCGTATGAGCTGCCGCGAGTGCGGAACTGTCGCGCAGGAGTTTTTTCAGTATGGGAACCGCTTCTGTCGGTTGGCCGCGGGCGAGGAGAAGGCGAGCAAGATGCATCCGCGCAGGCGTATGCCCCGGGCATTCCTGCAGGAATGCGCGGACGCAATCCTCTGCGGCCGCCAGTTCTCCGGCGGCAGCCAGCGCGAAGCTGCTGTGCAGCTGTTGATGCAGCTCAGTAGAGATTTCTCCGGGTTGAGATTCAGGATCGCCCACTCCTTGCGAGGGTCGGGGTGTTACGGAGAGTGGTGCTCCGGGTTGCTCAGGCGCGGCGGGGTCACGGT
>JACREG010000065.1 GCA_016218375.1 Gammaproteobacteria bacterium | reverse complement strand
GGTTCGCCAGGATGACATCCACTAAAATTTCAGCAACGCCGAGCCCCAGGTGAAACCGCCACCGAAGGCTTCGAGTAATAACGTCTCGACACGCTGAATGAGCCCATCACGCACAGCGACATCCAACGCCAACGGCACCGAGGCGGCCGAGGTATTGCCGTGCTGGTCGACGGTGATCACCACGCGATCGGAGGACAGCTTCAACTTCTTCGCCGTGGCATGAATGATGCGGATATTAGCCTGATGCGGGATCAACCAATCGACATCGGATTTCTTCAGGTGATTGGCAGCGAGCGTTTCGTCGACGATGCGGCCCAGGGTATTGACCGCCATCTTGAACACTTCATTGACCTTCATCGAGATGAAGGCACCGTTGCTCTGCATCAGATCGTAGCCTTGCGAGATGCCAGCGTTGACGGTGAGCAGACTTTCATAGCTGCCGTCGGCGTGCAGATGCGTTGACAGGATGCCGGGCTCATCGCTGGCTTCAAGGATCACCGCACCGGCGCCGTCACCAAACAGCACGCAGGTGGTGCGGTCGGTCCAGTCGACGATGCGCGAAAGTGTTTCGGCGCCGACTACCAGCGCGCATTTGGCGCTGCCGGTACGAATGAATTTATCGGCGACCCCGAGTGCGTAGACGAACCCGGTACAGACGGCTTGCACGTCGAATGCGGCGCAGCCATGAATGTCGAGGCGCTGTTGCAGCAGACAGGCGGTGCTGGGAAAGATACGGTCGGGCGTGGTCGTCGCGACGATGATGAGATCGACGTCCGCGGGCGTGCGTCCGGCGGCCTCCAGCGCGTGGCGCGCGGCCTGCTCGGCGAGATCGCAGGTGGTCTCACCACCCGCGGCGATATGGCGTTTCTCGATACCCGTGCGCTCGCGAATCCACGCATCCGAGGTTTCGACCATCAGTTCCAGATCGTGATTGGTCAGCACCCTCTCCGGCAGATAACTGCCGGTGCCGCTGATTCGTGAATACGTCACGCGGTTTGCCTCTCGGTCAGCAGGTCTTCCAGCAGATGATCGATGCGATCCGGCACGGCCTTCTGCACTTCGAGCACGGCCACCTGGATGGCATTCTCAAATGCCAGCGCATCGGCCCCACCATGGCTCTTGATAACGATGCCGCGCAGGCCGAGCAGACTGGCACCGTTGTAACGGCGCGGATCGATGCGACTGCGGAACGCTTTCAATATCGGCATGACCAGCAGACCGGCGAGTTTGGTCAGCGGATTGCGCGAAAAGGCCTCGCGCATGAAATGGCTAATCATCTTCGCCACGCCTTCGGTGGTCTTCAGCGCGACGTTGCCGACGAAACCGTCGCAGACCACCACGTCCACGCCGCCGGTGTAGACGTCGTCGCCTTCGACGAAGCCGATGTAGTTCAGCGAACTGCCGGACAGCACGCGCGCGGCGTCCTTCACCTGATCGTTGCCCTTGATTTCTTCCTCGCCGATGTTGAGCAGGCCGACGCGGGGTTTGTCCAGGCCGTGTACCGCGCTCGCCAGCACCGAGCCCATCACTGCGAACTGGAACAGATGTTCCGCCGTGCAGTCGACATTGGCGCCGAGATCGAGCACCTGGGTGAAGCCTTCGATGCTGGGGATTTCCGAGGAGATCGCCGGACGGTCGATGCCCGGCAGGGTCTTGAGCACATAGCGCGCGGTGGCCATCAGCGCGCCGGTGTTGCCGGCGCTCACGCAGGCCTGCGCCTGACCGTCCTTGACCAGATCGATGGCGACGCGCATCGAGGAATCTTTCTTGGAACGCAACGCGCGCGACGGCGATTCGTCCATGCCGACGACTTCTGTGGCGTGATGAATGCGCAAGCGATGGTCGCCGCCGCGATAGCCGGCCTGTTCGAGACGCTGTTGGAGCTGTGCCTGATCGCCCACCAGGATGAGGCACACATCGTCCCGGTGTTGCAGGAGATCGAGGGCTGCGGGGACGACCGTGTCCGCGCCGTGATCGCCGCCCATGGCATCCAGCGCGATTGTAATGTCTGCGCTCATTCTGGTCCGTTGCGGCCCGTGGTTAGTGCCCGTGATTAGAGGAAGGTCCGCGGCTGCGCCGACCGCCCGATGGTGTGATTTAAGCAACGCATTAAACGCAAACACCGCTGCGGCGGGTGGTCTAGCCAACCCGCCGCAGCGGTGCGGTGTCTACCGGACCTCAGTCCTCGCTGCGGGACACGACCTTGCGGCCGCGGTAATAACCGTCCGGGCTGATGTGATGACGCAGATGCGTCTCGCCCGTGGTCGGCTCGATAGACAGCGAAGGATTCGTCAGACTATCGTGCGAACGGCGCATGCCACGCTTGGATGGGGTTTTGCGATTCTGTTGAACGGCCATGACCTTTAACTCCTAACAATAAAACTTCAATTACGTTTCAAACTCGCGAGCGCCGCGAAGGGATTCGGCTTCTCGTCCACCGTGACGGTCTCTTGATCGTCGCGGTATTCCGGCAGCGTGCAGGTCTCCGCCTCGCTGTGCTGCGGAAAATCCGGCAGCGCCAGCAACAATTCGTCTTCGACGACTTCGCGCACCACCAGCCGCTCGTCTTCCAGCAGCAAGGGCTCGTAGCCGTCGGTCAAACGATCCGCCTCGGCCTCGCTGTGCACCAGCGCCAACCGGAACGTTCTTTGTACCGGGAACTCCACACGGCCCAGACAACGTTGGCAGGTCAGGTGCAATACACCCTGAATCTCGCCTTCCAGACACTGTACGCCGCCGGCATCGCGTCCGATATGCAAGCGCACCTGCAAGTCGGGCGCGTCGGTATCCGCCAGCGATGCGGCGAGCCGTTGCATGCCGACGATCGACAAATCGCCGCAGTACTCGCGGCCCGTGCCCTTCCCCGAACTCGCCAGGAATGCCGCATCAATAGTATCCGGCAGCCGATCTCGCATAGGCCGCGCATCATAACCATGACAAGCATTTGTGTCAAAACAAAAAACGGCCAAATTCACCGGGCTGGACCTGGGTTGGTCGAGGTTGACAGGCGCGTCGTTCTTCCGTAGAAGTCAACGGCATACCGGCCGCTAACTGCTTGCCGATCCAGGCATTCCGTCGCAGCGGCCGGCATACTACGGAACCGGCCCGTGATCCAAAAAATCCTCATCGCCAACCGCGGCGAAATCGCCGTGCGCATCGTCCGGGCCTGCGGCGAGATGGGCATCACCTCGGTGGCCATCTTCACTGATGCCGACCGCCATGCCCTGCATGTGAAAAAGGCCGACGAGGCCTACAACATCGGCCCGGACTCGGTGGCCGGCTATTTGAACGCCCACCGCATCGTCAACCTGGCGGTGGCCACCGGCTGCGACGCCCTGCATCCCGGCTACGGTTTCCTGTCCGAGAACCCGCAACTCGCCGAGATCTGCGCCCGGCGCAACATCCGCTTCATCGGCCCGAACGCCGAGGTGATCCGGCGCATGGGCGACAAGACCGAAGCCCGGCGCAGCATGCAGGCAGCCGGCCTGCCGGTGACGCCGGGCAGCGAGGGCAATATCGGCAGCGTCGACGAAGCGCTGGCGCTGGCCGAATCCTTCGGCTATCCGGTCATGCTCAAGGC
>JACREG010000062.1 GCA_016218375.1 Gammaproteobacteria bacterium | reverse complement strand
CGATCGATCCTCTGTCCGGTGCCGGCGTACTGGTCAGCGCACAGCAGTTGTTGATCGGATTGCTGCTGGGCTTTCTGTTGCAGATGGTGTTCACGGCGCTGATGATCGCCGGGCATGCCATCGCCACCGGCATGGGCCTGGGTTTCGCCTCGATGGTCGATCCGCAGAACGGCGTCAATGTGCCGGTGATCGGTCAGTACTATGTCACCGTCGCGACGCTGCTGTTTCTGGCCCTCGACGGACACTTGTTGCTGATCAGCGTACTCGCCGACAGTTTTCATAGCATGCCGGTCGCCGTGGACGGCGTTTCCCGCCAATCGCTCTGGGATGTGGTGGCCTGGGGCAGCCGCATGTTCGCCGGCGGTGTCCTGATCGCCATTCCCGCCGTGACGGCGTTGTTGATGACCAATATCGCCTTCGGTGTCATCACGCGCGCCGCGCCGCAGTTGCACATCTTCAATATCGGATTTCCGATCACCCTGGCGCTGGGTTTCGTCGTCATGTTTCTCTCGCTGCCGGAATTGGTCCCGCAATTCGGCGATCTGCTCGGCGAGGCCTTCGATATGATTAAAGGTCTCGGCCCGGCCGGAGGCGCGCATGGCTGAGAATGCCGACGGCCAAGAACGTTCAGAAGACCCTAGTCAAAAGCGCCTCGACGAGGCGCGTCGCAAAGGGCAGATACCGCGTTCCCGCGAATTCAATTCCATGGTCATGCTGGTGTCCGCGGCGGCCAGCCTGTTGTTCATGGGCGACGATCTCATGCAGCATTTTGCCAGCATGCTCAAGGACGGTCTGACGCTGGATCGCAAAATGATTTTCGATCCCTTCGGCGCCGTCGCCGGGCTGTCGAAGCTGCTCACGGAAGGCGCGTGGATGCTGGCGCCGTTTTTTCTGGTGTCGGTCGTGGCCGCGGTGGTCTCCTCGGTGGCCATCGGCGGTTGGTCGTTCAGTCCGGAGGCGATGGCGGTCAAGTTCGACAAGCTCAATCCCTGGAGCGGTTTGAAGCGCATGTTCGCGCTGCGCGGTCTGGTGGAACTCGTCAAATCCATTTTGAAATTGCTGCTCATCGGCGGCGTGGCGGTTCTGCTGATGCAGAAGCTGAGCGCCGATCTGCTCAATCTCGGTTATCAGGAACCGGCCGCGGCCATGGGTCACGCCGGACAGATGCTGACGTGGGTGTTTCTGCTGTTGAGTCTGGTGTTGGTGGTGATTGCCGCCATCGACATCCCGTATCAACTGTGGGATCACGCCCAGCAGATGAAAATGACCAAGCAGGAAATCCGCGACGAGTTCAAGGAAACCGAAGGTAAACCGGAAGTGAAGAGCCGCATTCGGCAGATGCAGCGCGAGCTGGCGCAGCGGCGCATGATGGAAGCGGTGCCCGAGGCCGATGTCATCATCACCAACCCGACGCATTACGCCGTCGCGCTCAAATACGACGGCCTGAATATGCGCGCGCCGCGGTTGATCGCCAAGGGCAAGAACCTGATCGCCGCGCAAATTCGCAACAAGGCCATGGAACACGACGTGCCGATCTTCTCCGCGCCGCCGCTGGCGCGCGCCATTTTCTTCAGCACCGAACTCGATCAGGAAATTCCCGCCGGCCTGTATTTCGCCGTCGCCCAGGTGCTCGCCTACATCTACCAGCTCAAGGCCGCGCGCAACGGCGCCACCGGCTACGCCCCGCAGGCGCCGGTCGATCTATCGGTGCCGGAAGAGTATTTCCGGCCGGCGGACAGTTGATACGGATAGTCGATGGCATGCGGTCAGTGTGTGAGTGATTAGGGTGCCGTAGACGCGGCCGCGGTTTGCGCGGTCGGGCCGGCACCGCCCAGTTGCCGCGCACTATAAATTTGCGTGCCGGCATGACGCAACAAAGTCTGGATATCCTCGCCGTCGAACGGATACAGGGCGCTGCCCATGCAGGGGTTGGGCAGAACGATATCGTTATCCACGCCGAAAGGTTTCTTCAGCTCGGCGAGGACGTTCCGGACGACGGCAGCTAGCTGTTCCGGATGTTCTTCCGTGAGCAGCACGGCATAGTCGTTGTCGCCGATTCTTGCGACAATTTTGGCACCGCATAAGGCTTTCTCAATGCGCTCGGCGACGGCCCTCGTCAGTAGGTCGTCCGTGCGGTGTTCGAAGAACGTGCCCTTGAGTCGGTGGAATCGGCCTACGTCGACCAACAGCACGGCGAACGACGCGCGGTTTCACGGACCGGGGTGCGTCATGTGCGCGAATCTTTCCAGAAAGAGATGACTGTTGGGGAGCCCTGTCACGGGGTCATGATGATAAAGGTGTTCGAGTGTGCGGCGTTTTGCCTGGCTGCGGTGCAGCATCCACAACATGGCGCCGTTGATGGTCAGGAATGCCAGCACGATCAGCACGCTCTCGCGCAGAATGTTATCGCGCATGGACGTATACAGATCCGGGTCGGGTAGATCGACCAGATCCCACGAGGTACCGCTGATCGGCGCGGTGTAGCCGATCCGGGCGATTTCCCGCGCGCTCAGCTTGAATTCGCGTTGCAGTTTGATGCGTACGCCGTCCGATGTGACCTCGATCAGGCCCGGCACATCCTGTTTCAACAATAACAGTTTGTGTCCCGGCACCTCGCCGTGCTTCAGTGTCCTCGACAGGATGTCCGTGGTGAAACTCACGAAGAAGATGCCAGCGGAACCACCGTTGTGCTCGCGATCGACCATGATGTCGAAATGGTAGGCGGTCGGATTCGGGTGGATATACACCTTGCTGTGTTCGCGGTGGGTCGCGAAGGTTTGCATGTCGTTGATGCAGATCTCGCCCACCAGTCCGTCGAAGTCGTCGAGCAGCGGATTCCCCTCATTGTCCGCCAGGGTGAAGGCGAAGGCCTCCGGGAAGTGTTTGCGCACGGCGGCGTTCAGTTTTTCCAGGGTCTGTTCATCCGCGGGGTCGGCGGCGAGGCGGTCCAACTGCGCGCGCTCCGTATCCACGAACAGATGCACGGAACGCCGCAGCTCGCCAATGAAGACGCCGAGTTCCGCGGCGGTCCCGTTGACGGAGCTTTCCATGAGCCGTTGTTGATAGGTAGCGAATTCCCGGTCCCGGACGTGTGCATTCCATGCCAGCATGGCGCCGACCATCGCCAGAATCAGCAGTGAGAAGAACCACGCCCCCCGATGCATGCGCGTGGCGGCGTCGGTGTCCGACCGCGGGTTGTCGGGTTGCTTGCGCGCGCGCTCGGTCATGGCATGGTCCGACCCGAGAGCAGCGGCGTCGTCACGACCACTTCGGTGGCGAGCAAGGCCTCGAAATCGGTTGCCGGCAAGGGCCGGCTGAAGTAATAGCCTTGCAAGAGGTCGCATTTCCGATCGTGCAGGTAGATCAATTGTTCCTCCAGTTCCACGCCCTCGGCCACCACCCGCAGGCCGAGTTTGTGCGCCATGTCGATGACCGCACCGGCGATGGCGGCACTCTGTGCGTTGCGCGTGATGTCGTGGACGAATGATCGGTCGATTTTAATTTCGTCGATGGGCAGCATCTGGATGTTGGACAGCGATGAATGTCCGGTTCCGAAATCGTCGATGGAGATCATCATGCCCATCGCCTTGAATTCGCGCAACCGGGCGGCAACCTCATCGATGTCGTGGAGAATCATGCGTTCCGTGAGTTCCAGTTCCAGATGGGCGGGATCGATGCCGGTTTCCTCCAGCACGCGCGTGATCTGCGCGACGATATCCGGATGCTGAAGCTGGCGGGCGGACAGGTTCACGGAGACCCGCATCGACGGTAGGCCGGCCGCTCGCCAAGCCTTCTGTTGTTCGCAGGCGGCGCGCAGTATCCACTCGCCGATGGGGATGATGAGTCCCGTGTCCTCGGCCAGGGAAATAAAACGATCCGGATAGATGAGCCCCAGCTCCGGATGCTGCCAGCGCAGTAAGGCCTCCGCGCCGACGATCTGGCCGGTAAAGCGGTCGACCTGGGGTTGATAATGGACGCGCACCTGCGGTTGATAACAGACCTCCAGCTCGCCGGCATGCACCGCCTTGCGCAACGCGGTTTCCAATGCCAGACGTTCCGACGCCCCCGCGTGCATATGCATGCCGAAGAATTCATAGGCGTTGCGCCCGCCGGATTTCGCCTGGTACATGGCGGTGTCGGCGTTCTTGATGAGGTTCTCGATGTCACTGTCGTCAAAGGGGTAGATGGTAATGCCAATGCTGGTGGTGATGAACACCTCGTGTTCGCCCAGTTGGAACGGTCGGGCGAACATCGCCAGGATCTTCCGCGCGACCTGGGCGGCGTCGTCCACATTGGCGATATCGGTCAGTACGAGCGTGAACTCGTCGCCGCCGAGACGCGCGACGGTATCGTCCTTGCGCACGACCTCCAGCAGACGCTTGGCCGCTGCCTGGATCAGCAGGTCGCCGAACAGGTGCCCCAGGGTGTCGTTGATGTTCTTGAAGCGGTCCAGATCCAGGAACAAGACGGCGACCAGTTTCTCGTGACGTTCGGCCCGCGATAACGCCTGGCCGAGCCGGTCGTGGAACAGGCGTCGGTTGGGCAGTCCGGTGAGCGGATCGTAATAGGCCAGATGCGTCAGCTTTTCCTCGAACATTATCCGTTCGCTGATGTCCTGGGCAACTACCGTGAACAGCCGGTCTGTCTCGTGGGTGAAGGCGCTGATCGAGAGCAGCACATGCAGCGTTTCGCCGTTCTTGCGCCGGATGCACACTGCCAAGCCGGTCAGGGTGCGTGGCTCGCCGTCCGGGGTGATGCAGCGGTTTACATCGGCGCTGTCGAGGAAGCGGGTGAATGTCGTGCCCAATACCTCGCTGCTGTCGTAGCCGAAGATGTTTTCCGCCGCGGTGTTGAAACTCTCGATGCGGCCCAGGCGGTCGAGGGTCATGATGCCCTCGGCGGCGTTCTCCAATACGGCGCGGTGACGGGCCTCGCGAACGGCGATTTCCGCGCCATGCCGCAGGAGTTGGTTGCGCATATGGTCGAGATCGGTCGCGAGGTCGGCAATCTCCTCGATGTGGGCGGGCACCAGCAGACGTTGTTCCAATTGCCCGGAGGCGATACGGTGCGCCGCCGCCTGCAACCGGCGCAACGGCCGTCCGATCTGAGTGCCCAGCACGACGACCAGTATCAGCAGCAGCGCGGAAAAGGCCAATGCCAGATACAGGCCGCGGTGCGTTACATCCTGGATGCGTTCCGCCGTATAGCTCTCGTCGAAGCCGAGAATCAGTGTGCCGTGCTCATCGACAAGGTCGATGGGCAGGGCCAGATAGTAGACGCCGTCGCCATGCTCGCCGAAGAAGAAATCTTCTTGATAATGAGCGGGCAGCGCCGGGTAATGCGCGGGCGGTGTCGGTTGTCGGTTCGATTCGTCGGGCTTTTGTGCGGTCTCCATGGCGGAGACATAGCGCGCATCCAGAATCTGGCCGGACAAAAGCACGTCGTTGAGCCGCTCCTCCAGCGTGGCTCGGTTCGCATTCTGCCCCAGCATGTTGACGAGTAGATAGGATTGGGACCGGACCTGGTTGACGAACTGCGCTTGGTAGTCCGCAGTGACGACATACAGTACGCCGACGAACAATAGCGTGCCGAGCAACAGACCCAACGCCATGACACTCAGCGCCAATCGGCCCCGCAGACTGTGCAGGAAGCGGAGCAACCGGTTCATTCGCGCCAGAGCTCGACGAGTATGCGCAGATCCGGCGCGGCTTCCGCCTGACGGGCCCACATGTAGGTGACAGCATTCGGATCGGCCTGTAGCGCGTGCAGCAGATCCGTCTCGTTCTCGAACGTCTGCGGACGCGCGCCCTTGGTGCGCAGCAACCGCGTCAATAGCGTGCGCTCGTACATCGGCCCGGACATGAACAGCGTCTTCTGCAGGAACACTTCGTAGATGACGGGGTCGGTCTGATTGCGCAACGGCACGACGATCCGCTCGCCCTGGGCGAGCGGAATGCCGAGAAACAGTTTGCGGATTTCCGCTGTGGTCAGGGGGGCGACGGTGGATCGGCTGCTGGCCACCAGCACCAGACGTCGACCGGTGTCCGGTTGCGCCGCCGGCGTGCCGCGTGTGGCGAGCAACAAAAGCGCGGCCGCGATCAGCACAAGCGCGGCGGGGGACCAACGTTTTCTCATGGGAATATCATGCTCCATTCCACGGCCACTGCTTCGTAACGACCGGCGGCAATCTCGGGATGACTGTATTCCAGTTTGAGTGCCTGTTTCTCGTATATATCCCACCGCAGTCCGGCCACATGGTCGTTTCTGACGTAGCGCGGGAACAGCGTCAGATAAGGATCATTGTCGGCGCTGAACGAACCTTCGATGCGCGCATAGCCTGTCCAGACGGGTGTCACTTGATATTCGGCCTGGAGATACGCGGTGGAGAAACGCCCGGTGGTTTCCGTGCCCGCGGCACTCACTACGTTGTGCAATGCGGTGAAGGCGCCGATCAGCCGCGCACGTTCGAGATCCAATGTGGCAAACGCGCCGTAGACCGTCTGGGTGACTTCGCGTATGGCCAAGTCGTCGGCCGGCAATTGGTTGCGCCCCAGGAAGGCACCCAGCGTCACGGGGCCACCCTCGGTGGGGTTGTAGGTCAGGCGCGCGCTGGCGGTCGGTTTGCTGGACTGTTGCGGCATGAAAAACGCCGGCGATTCCAATCCATCTTCGCTCAGCACACCGCTGGCACCAAGCGCGAATTCGTAACGCAGCCCGCCGTCGGCACCGAGGTTTTCGTTGCCGTCCAGTTGCAGTCCGATGAAATGAGAGGGCAATACCCCGCCCTCGTCGTCGAAACGTTCGATGCCGGGACGGCTGATGGAAGTCTGGAGATACACGCCGTGATGATACTGGGTGTTCCAATAGCCCTGCGGATTGTGGAAGCGACCGGCCCATAACGTGGTCTGCGGCGTAAATCGCCAACCGGCCTGGAGTCGGGCGATCTCGCCCTCGCCACCCTTGGCGGCATGCAGTTCGGTGAACAATTGCAGACGCTCGGATTCCTGGGTATAGAGGAACGTCATGGCGGGTTCCCAATCCTTGTGGTCCAGGTCCACGCTCGCCGGCACGCTGGCGTTATGGGTGCCGGTGAGATTGCCGAAGAACTGGTAATCGCGGCGCTCGTCCGCGGCGGCCGGCACGGCGAACAGCGCGGCGGTCAGTAATATGGCCAAGCAAGCGGCTTGGAAGGGTGGCGATGCATCCATGGCGATGCCTCTCTGTGAGGGATGTGGCATATCGGTCTCCGTTATTACAGGCAAAAAATATGCCCGGCTATCCGCGGGGTGGTACGGATAACCGGGCACAGGCTGCCGTGAGGCAGACTCAGCTCCCCTCAGGGGGTAACTTCGAACTGCGACATCATCATCATGTCTTCGTGCTCCAGCACATGACAGTGGAACGGGAACTTGCCCGTGTAGTCGGTGAACTTCATGATGATCTCCGCCGTACCCATCATGCGCGGCACGATCACCGTATCCTTCCAACCGGCATGGGTGGCCGCCGGCGCGCGTCCGTTGATGGTCAGAATCTGGAACATCACATCGTGCAGGTGGATGGGATGATCCATGTTGGACTGGTTGGTGAATTTCCAGATCTCGATGTCGTTCAGACGCGGCTTTGCGTCCACGCGATTTTCATCGAAGCCAAGCCCGTTGATGGTCCACATGCCGCCCATCATGCCGCCGGCCAGCGTCCAGTTGCGCGTGCGCACCGCCTGGCTGCGGGTGAACTTGCTCACCGTACGCAAAGTCGACGGCACCACGCTGGTGTCGGTCGCCGAGCTGTTCACCTTGAACTGCATGAGCTTGTAGGCGGCATCGGTGCTGCCGACCAGCGTGTTGCGCAGCTCCACATTGGTGCCGATCGCCAGACTGCCGAAGTTGATGATGAGATCGGCGCGTTCGGCGGGGGCCAGCGTGAGGGAGGTGACGGTGACGGGCGCCGACAACAGGCCGCCTTCCATGCCGATAACTTGGAACGACTGACCGTTGCTTAACGCCAGCTTGTAGAAACGCGCATTGGAACCGTTGTAAACCCGGAACCGGTATTTGCGCTTGGCGACGTTGAGATACGGCTGGATGGTGCCATTGACCAGCATGGTGTTGCCGGTCTCGCCCATCATGTTCTTCGTGTAGACCAACTGGCCGTTGGCGTCGAAGTTACGATCCTGGATGACCAGCGGGATTTCATAGCTGCCTTTCGGTAGATTCAGCGCATCCTCGTAATCGTCCGTCATCAAGTACAAGCCCGCCATGCCGTACCACACATGCGGACCGGTATAGTCCATGGCATGGTCGTGATACCACAACGGCGCCGGCAACTGATTGTTGGGATAGGTGTAGGTACGGGTGTTGCCGGGCTGGATGTACGAGGTTGGATAGCCATCCTCCGAGGCGGGGCAGTGGGCGCCATGCAGATGAATGCTCACCTTGCCCGGTGCGCCACCGAGCGTCGTGGCCGGCAAGCCGTTGTAATGCGTCATGGCGACTTTGCGGCCGGCGCGCGCGCGGATGGTCGGGCCGGGAACCGCGCCGTTGAAGCTGATGACGCGTGTCTGCAAGCCGGGAATGATCTCGGCATAGGTCTCGCCGACGTTCAGGTTGTAGTAATCGGTGGTGGCATCGGTGCTGCTGGGTGTGAGCACAGGTGGGATGTTGAGCGGCAGCGAGAACGGTGTGACTGCCGCAAACACCTCGCGCGGCAACAACAGACTGGGTAAGCCTACCGTGCCCATGGTGCCCATTGCGCCCAGGCCCTTCAACAGATCGCGTCGTGTAATCATGGTGGTTCCTCCAACATCTGAAATGATCGTGTCGTTTTGGTATAACGCCGCGAATGCGAACGAGCGCGTCACTCGATGCAGTTGACCGCGTCGCTTCGGCGTTGAATCAAATATGGAAAACGCAGTGCGGCTCGACCGCGATGAGCGGAGAGCCTACGCAGACCTGGGAGGGGGAAGGATGGGGCGGCTAATGAAGTCGGTCGCGTGGACCAGGGCAGGGAAGAAATGCTCGCGCGGTGCGAGAGACAATACACAAGCCGCGGCGAGATTGAGTCCTTGGAAATGGACGTTGAAGTAACCATGACAGCGGTCGCACGTACCGCAGCAGGTGTCGGGGACAGTCGTCATAGCCGCGGTGGCGTCAGCGTGCGTGTCGGTACTCGGATGGTCGGCATGGCTGGCGCGCTGCGCGCAGTTCGGCAGATCCGCGTAGGCATTGGCCGCCGTGGCCAGGCTGGCGAGCATAACCGCGACTGCCACGAAGGCGGCAAGCGCGCGCATGGCGGGCCAGAACGTGTAGAACAGTCTTTGCAAAGGCAACGACTCCGACGATCGCGAGTGCATGCCTATCCTGGCGGGCTGTCCGATACCTGATTCCGTTGCCTCGTATGCCGTCGCCGGATTTCGATCCGGTCGTTGGCCGTGCTGAGATGAGGCTAGGTAGGACGTTTATTATCGACCTGTGAGCGTTTGTACTACGGCGCGGAAGGTGTTGTCTGCAACACTTGTTACACAGCTCGTCGTGCGATCGCGCCGCGTCAATGCTTCGATAATTGCGCGAGCGCCTCGGGAGACAACAGTTCGATCCGGCCTCGTTGCAGACTGATGCAGCCCATGCGCTCGAATTCCTTGAGCAACCGACTGGTCACCACACGGGTGCTGCCCAGACGGCGTGCCAGTTCTTCATGGGTGATATCCAGTTGCGGTGTGTTGCCTTGGCCGAACAATTGTCCGAGCAGACACGCAAGACGCAGCTCCAGCGGTTCGAAAGCCACGCGTTCCACCAGCCACATCAGTTCGCGCATGCGCCGGCACAGGTCGGACAGGATGAAGGTTCTGAACGCAGTGGATTTCGCCATGGCGGTATGGAAGTGCTGCGCGGGAATCATGATGGCGCGGACTTCGCTCTCGGTGATGGCGTCCGCGGAATAGTCCCTGCCTTCGAGCAGCGTACCCAGGGTCAGAATGCAGACCTCGCCGCTACAGGTGTGATAGAGCATGATTTCCCGGCCGCTTGGGGCAGACTTGTAGATGCGGACATTGCCGCTGGCGACCAACAGAAAATTCTGGCAAGGCTGGTTTTCCCGGATTACCACGGTCCCCGCCGGCATGACGACTTCTTTCGACGCCAGGATGGCTTCAAGCCAAGCGGCATCTTTGATCGATGCCAGTTCGGGAAACGCGGGCAGCCAGTCCCTGGCGAGAGTGGTTCGTTCGGCGCTGCACATCGGTGGATACCTCCAGGCGTGAGTGTATGCGCATATCATGGAAAATGAAACGTGGGGTGCGGCCCACCGGTGGCGGATGGGAAAGCATGGCCCGTGGGCATTAGCCGCGCGCGGTTCAATCCTCGCCGCCGCCTACACCGCCGATGGCGGTCGCCGTGTCGATACCGCTCACATAAATCCAACCCGCCTCGGGCTGGCCGGTGCGGGCGTGCTCGCCGATGATGTCCACGGCCTCCGCCACGCGCGCGTCGTCGCAGACCAGTTCCAGCCGCACCTCGGCGATCACCTTCTCGCCGAGTTCTATCGAGTAGTCCTGTTCCCTATCCGATAGCGCGCGCAGCATGCCCTTCACGTCGATCAGCGTCAGGTTGCGAAAGCCGGCATTGCCCAGGGCGTGGACGACGTCGGCGACGCGGTAGTGGTGCAGGTAGGCTTTGATTTCTTTCATCGGGTACGCTCCTTTCGGGTTTCCAGCCATTCGTAGATCACCGGCAGCAGGATCAAGGTGAGCAGGGTGGAGGTGATGAGTCCGCCCACCACCACGGTGGCGAGCGGTCGCTGCGTTTCCGCGCCCACGCCGCTGGACAACAACATCGGCACCAGACCGAGGATGGCCACGCTCGCGGTCATCATCACCGGCCGCAGACGCAACTCGCAGCCTTTGCGCACGGCCTCGGCGACGGACAGCCCCTTGTCGCGCAGTTCGTTGATGAAGCTGACCAGCACGATGCCGTTCAACATCGCCACGCCGAACACGGCGATAAAGCCGATGGCCGACGGCACCGACAGGTATTGGCCGCTGATCCACAAGCCGAACACGCCGCCGATGATCGCGAACGGCACGTTGGCGATAATGAGCGCGGCGTACTTCACCGAGTTGAAGGCGGTATAGAGCAGCACGAAGATGAAGAAGATGGTCAGCGGCACGATCACCGCCAGCCGCGCCATGGCGCGCTGTTGGTTCTCGAACGCGCCGCCCCATTCCACCCAGTAGCCGGCCGGCAATTTTATGTTCTGCGCGAGCAGTGCGTTGGCCTCGTTGACGAAGCCATCCACGTCGCGGCCTTGCACGTCCATCTGCAACACCGCATTGCGCTGCAACTGATCGCGCCGCACGAACTAGTAGCCATCTGCGACGCCAATGTCCGCAACGCCGGCGAGCGGCACGAGGGTGCCGTCGGCGGCCTGGATCGGAATGGCGCCGATGGCCTCGATGCTGGCCTTGGAGGCATCCGGCAGGCGCACGGTGATTTCGAAGCGCTTCACGCCGTCGATGAGCGTGGAGACCGGCTCGTTGCCGATGCCGGTGCGTACCACGGTCAGCACGTCGTCGGCGTTCATGCCATAGCGGGCCAGCGCGTCGCGATTCACCTGGATGCGGATCTGCGGTTTGCCGATGTTGGCCTCCAGCGCCAAGTCCGCCACGCCCGGCACCTGCTCGACGACCTGCTTGACCTCGGCCGACAGGCGGTCGAGTTCGGCGAGGTCGGTGCCGTAGAGTTTGAGCGCCAATGTCGCGCGCACGCCGGAAATGAGTTCCTCGACGCGCATCTGGATCGGCTGAGTGAAGGACACCACCGCCGTGGGCACCACCTGTTCCAGTTTTTCGCGCATGGCCTCGGCCAGCGTTTCGATGGAACGGCCGCTTTCCCAGGTGTCGTGCGGCTTGAGCGCGGTGTAGATCTCCATGTAGTTGACGTCGGCGGTCTCGCCCTTCTCGGCGCGGCCGATCATGGCGAGCGTGGTCTCGACTTCGGGAAACGCCGACAACGCCTGCTCGACGCGTTTGGAAATGTCGATGGACTCGTTGAGCGAAGTGGACGGAATCGAGGTGACGCGCCACATGATCGAGCCTTCCTGCAACTGCGGCATGAATTCCTTGCCGAGCAGCGGGAACAGCGCGAGCGTCGCCGCCAACAGCGACACCGCGCCGATCACGACCTTGCGTTTGTTGCCGAGCGCCCAGGCGAGCAGCGGCAGATAGCGGCGCTTGAGTACGCGCACCACCAGCGTGTCGCGCTCTTCCTTGGGGATGAGCACGATGGCCGCCAGCACCGGGATGAGCGTGAGCGTCAACATCAGCGAGCCGGCCATGGCGAAGCTGATGTTGAAGGCCATGGGCTTGAACAGTTTGCCTTCCAGGCCTTGCAGGCTGAACAGCGGTAGGAACACGGTGATGATGATAATGATTGCGAAGGTCACCGGGTTGGCCACCTCGCGCGCCGCCGCGAGCACCGCCGCGGTGCGGTCGACGGTCTCGCCGTGTTCGCGGCGCTCGGCCATGATGCGGAAGGCGTTCTCCACCAGCACCACGGCGCCGTCCACCATCATGCCGATGCCGATGGCGAGTCCGGCCAGCGACATGAGATTGGCCGACAACCCGACCTCGCCCATGCAGATGAAGGCGATCAGCATGGCCATGGGCAAGGCCGCGACCACCACCAGGGCCGAACGCAGTTCGCCGAGAAACAGAAACAGAATGATCGCCACCAGCACCGAGCCCTCGACCAGCGCGCGCACCGCGGTGGAGACGGCTTTGTCCACCAGATCGGTGCGTTCGTAAATGGGTTTCACGACGAGGCCGTCGGGCAAGGCCTGAGCGGCGACGGCGAGCTTGCCTTTGACGGCGTCCACCACGTTCTTGGCATTCTCGCCGATGCGCGACAACGCCATGCCCAGCACCACTTCCTTGCCGTCGCGCGTCACCGCGCCGGAGCGCAGGCCGGGCCCCGCTTCGATGCGCGCGACATCGCGCAGAAACACCGGCGTTCCGTCCACGACCTTCAGCACGATGTTGCCGAGGTCGCGTTCGTTGCCGGCCAGGCCCAGACCCCGCACCAGATATTGCTCGCGGCCCACATCGATGTATTGGCCACCGACTTGCCGGTTGTTGGCGGTGAGCGCTTCCATCACCGCCTTGAAGCCGAGCCGGTACTTGATGAGCTTGAGCGGATCGACCTGCACTTGATATTGCTTCTCCTGGCCGCCCCAGGACATGACATCGTCCACGCCCGGCGCGGTGCGCAGGATCAGCCGCACCGTCCAGTCCTGCCAGGTGCGCAGGTCCATGTCGGTGGTGCCGGCGTTGAGCTTTTCGTCGGCGCGCTCCAGCGTGTACCAGTACACCTGGCCGAGACCGGAACTGTTCGGTCCCATCTCCGGCGTGCCGTAGCCTTCGGGAATACGGTCGGCGACTTCCTGCAAGCGTTCCGCGACCAGCCGCCGCGCGAAGTAGATGTCCATGTCGTCGTCGAAATACACCGACACATAGGACAGACCGAACAGCGACACGGAACGGATCTCCTGCACCTTGGGCAAACCGGCCAGCGCCGATTCCACCGGGAAGGTGAGCAACTGCTCCACATCCTCGGCGGCCAGGCCGGCGGACTCGGTGTAGATGTTGACCTGCACCGGCGTCACATCGGGAAAGGCGTCGACGGGGACGGTGAGCACGGCGCGCCAGCCCAGAAAGGCGACGACGGCGAAGACGACCAGCACCAGGAATTTGTAGCGCAGCGAGGCTTGGATGAGCGAGTTCAGCATAGTCGTCTCCTAGTGCTCGTCGCCGATCTGCGATTTCAACAGCGTCGACTTGAGTTGGAAGACGTTCTCGACGGCGATCTCGTCGCCTTCGACCAGCCCGCCGGTCAGCTCGGTCCAGGCGCCGCGCGTCTTGCCGGTTTGCACGACGGTCGGCTGCAACGCATCGCCATCCAACGTGAAGACAGTGGGCGCGTTGTTCATCAGCACCACCGCCGTGGCGGGTATCGCCAACGCGTGTGTGCCATTGGTTGCAATGCGCGCCTCGACGAACTCGCCGGGATGCAGAATGTCGTCGCGGTTGTTCACCTCGATGCGGATGCCGCGGGTGCGGGTCTGTTCGTCCAGGGTGTGCCGCATCTGGATGACGCGTCCGTCGAGCCAAACGTCGCCGGCATGAACGCGAGCGGCTTGGCCGACCTTGACGGCGACCGCGTCCTGCGCTCCCAGCCGCGCTTCGATCCACAGCACGGATTCATCGGCGATCTCGAACAGCACGCGGCCCGGTTCGATCAGTTCGCCCTCGATGAAGTCGTCGGTGGTGAGCGTGCCGGCGCGCGGCGCGAGCAGGACGAAGCTGCCGTCGGCGCGCACGGAATCCGCGCCCGCCACCAATGCGTCGATTTGCGCGGCGGTCATGCCATAACCCAGCGCGCGGGCGCGCGCCTGTTTGCGCGCCACGTCCGCCTCGGTGTAACGGCGCTCCGAAACCACGTCCTTGCCCAGCGTGCGCACGCGTTGCCATTCGCGTTCCGCGACCAGCAATTCGCCTTGCGCCTGGGCGAGTTCGACGCTGGACAATGTCACCAGTCGTTGTCCTTCCGCGACGCGATCGCCGAGGCGCGCGTGGCGGTGCACCACCTGCGCGGCGATGCGCGGCGTGATCTTGGCCGCCGTATAGGTATTGAGCAATACTTCGCCCGGCGCGGCGATTTCGTCGGCGAGCATTTGCACACCGACCTTGGCGATAACGATGCCGGCCGCGGCGCGCGCGGCGGCATCCATGTTCACGACGTTCGCCGTGCCGTGTTCGTCCGGTTTTGCCGCCGGTTCGGCAGCATGCGCCGTGGTCAGGGCCGCGCCCAGCGCGGTCACGAGGATCCAGATGAAAAAGCGGTTCATGAAAAGTTTCTCCAAGTTGTCGATGTAGCCGATGTAGCCTGGGTGGAGCGTTAGCGAAACTTATTCGCTGTCGCGGGCCGTGAGAGTGGTTTGGCTGCCGAGCCAGGCGTCGACACCGCCGGAGGCCGTCAGCCAGTCGAACCAGGCATTCCAGGCGGTGGACCACACGCGCAAGGCCTGGATCTCCGCATCGATGCTTTGTTGCACTTGCACCAGATAATCGGTGGCGCTCAATTCGCCGGCCTGCCACAGGCTTTCCAGTTGTTGCGCGCGCGTGGCGAGGCTGGCGCGGTCGGTGGCTTGCCAGTCGTGCCATGTCCGCCAAGCGCCGCGGTAGCGCTGCAACGCACCATCGAGGCGGACACGCGCGCGACGTTGCACGTCTTGCTCGGTGAATTCCTCGCGTAGCGCGTCTTGGGAGGCGGCGGCGACTTCGGCGCGGTAGCTGTTGCGCACGAACAGCGGCACGGACAGCGTTACGCCCGTGAGTGTGTCGTCGTCCTCGCGGCCGCCGCGCACGCCCAGCGTGGGATCGGGCCGCCCTTCGGCCTGTGCCATGCGCACACGCGCTCGCGCGGCATCGACCCGGGCCCGCTGCGCCTTCAGTTCGGCCAACTGTTCGATCGGCGCGGACGCGGCAATATCTTGAGGCGCATCCCGAGGTACATCCGGCAACAGGTCCGGCAACGCTGGCCATGCGTCGGGCGGAAGACTGCTCGCGGCGCGCAGCGCTTCCTCGCTCGCCAATCGCTCGGTCTGTATCTCGCCGCGCCGTGCGCGCGCCTCGGACAAGGCCAGATGCGCGAGATCGACTTCCACGCGGCCGACATCGCCCGCCGCGTGACTCTTCTCGGCAAATTGCGCGAAGCGCTCCATCAATTCGACTTGGCGTTGCGCCAACGTCTCGATATGTCGCGCCGCCTGATGCCGGGCGAGATCGGCGAGGAGCTGCGTGGCCAGTGTCTGACGGGTGAACGCACGTTCGGATTCGGCGGCTTCGAGTTCGTATTGAGCGGCGGCGGCGCGCGTCGTGCGCTTGCCGCTCAGGTCCAAGGTCAGATTCAGACCGAGCGTGCGAGTGCGCGACGCCGTGCGTTCGCTGCCAAGTTCCAGTTCGGGGTTATAGAGCGGCTGTCCGGCGGCTTGCACGCGGGCCTGGGCCGCGTCCCGCGTGGCGTCGCTGGCTTGCGCCATGGGATGGGTGGCGAGCGATTCGCTAACGAACCGCGCCACGGCCGGGGCGGCTTGTTGCGCGACGCTTGGCGCAGGCTCCGCGGCCAACGCGCGGTTGTACAACAGTGCCTGCGCGAACAGGCACGCGCCGAGCAATACCCGGCGGGTATTCATGGAGTGCATGGACTGTATCCTTCACAACGACCAGGAAACGCAACGACTGCCTTGGTTCAGAGGGCAACGTGCGGACGGCTAGGTGTGAGGATCAGGCGCGTGGAGGCTGATAAGGCGGTGCGGGAATGAAGGAAGGCAGGTGCGTGACAATGGCCACGTCGAGGTCTTGCCCTGTGTTGAAATCGAAGGAGATGCCGTGACTGGGTAAGGTCAGCAAATGCGCGATCGCATGACAGCAATGCTGACAGTGGGTGCCGGGCGGACAATTGTCCTGCGGATCGCCGGCGAGGGTCGTCAGGCTCGCATGAGCGGCGACGGCATCGTGCATATAGGTCTCCGTTACCCAGCCGAGATTGGCGAGCAACGTGAACACGATCAGTAGACGGGCGACGAGGGCGCGATTCATGGCGATCCATACTGCCGCAAACGGGTGGGTGCCGCAAGCGTCGTCACGGGTGCCCGCGTAGGTGTCTTGCTTAGAGCCGGGAAACGAGCAATCGCTTCAATTCATCCAACGACGCGCAGTTGCGCAGCGTGTCGGCATCGACCATGAGTGTCAGTCCCTCGGGCGTTTTTCTGAACACTGCTGGCAGTGCCACGTCCGTTTGGCCATAGGTCGCATGAAATTCGTCGCGGTGCAGAAATTCGCAGTCGGCGTCGAGTGTCTCCAGAAATGTCACCCAGGCCTCGCGTATTTTGAAATGCCCGTGCGTCAGCGCGCAGAGATTGCAGCTATAGGTTTGCGGCGACAGGATCTTGTGCGCGACGTCGGTCACGGTGTTGAACAGACCGCTGTCGGCGTTGTAGACGAAGAGCAGGGTGGGGCGCATGGAATCGAGGGTGTCAGCTTTCCACGGGCAGGCCCGCGATTTTCCATTCGGGATACCCGTCTTGCAAACGTCGCGCACGCAAGCCGCGTTCGCGCAGTCGTGCGACGGCATCGTAGGACAGCACGCAATACGGGCCACGGCAGTAGGCGACGACTTCGTGCTCGGGACTCAATTCGTTGAGCCGGGCTTCGAGTTCGTTCAAGGGAATATTGATCGCGCCCTGCAGATGGCCGGCGGCGAACTCTTCCGGCGGGCGCACATCCAACACAGTCACTTCGCCGGCCCGCGCGCGCGCCAACAGATCCTGCGCCAGGACCGGTTCCAGGTGGTCCTTGGTGTCGAGGTAGGTGGTGACCAGATGCGCGACTTCGGTCAGATGCCGATCCGCCACGGCGCGCAGACTGTTGAGCATCTGCACCACGTCGTCTCCGGATAAACGGTAGTAAACCCGCTGGCCGTCCTTGCGCAGGGTCACCAGACCGGCTTGGCGGAGCTGTTGCAGATGCTGGGAGGTGTTGGCGATGCTCAGACCCGCGATCTGGGCCAGCGCATCCACGCTGCGTTCGCCCTGGGCCAGGAATTCGATGATTTCCAGTCTGTTGGCATTGCTCAATGCCTTGCCGATGCGGGCGAACTGGGCGAACAAATCGTGTTTCACATTGCCGCTTGACATACGGGGGGTCCAGGCTTAGCTTATTCAATAGATCAATTGAATACAAAATCAATGGCACCATTATAGGCTCGGGGGGCGAGCCTGCAACCCTAGGAGGCGGTATGGAATTCGAAACCTTTATCCGATCCCACGAGGTGCCCATCCGTATGGGCTTTTTCTTTGGCATTTTTGCCGTCATGGCGGTCTGGGAACTGGTCGCGCCGCGGCGCCGGTTGACCCAAGCGAAAGCCGTGCGCTGGGTCAATAACGTCGGCCTGGTGTTCTTCAACAGCTTTCTAGCACGCGTGGTGTTTCCGACCGCCGCAGTAGGCATGGCCCTGTTCGCGCGCGAGCACGGTTGGGGGCTGCTCAACTATTTTCAGGTGCCGTATGCACTGGCCGTGGTCGGCGTCGTCATTGCGCTGGATTTTTTCATCTGGCTCCAGCATGTGATGGTGCATGCCGTGCCGGTGTTGTGGCGACTGCACCGGGTGCATCACGCCGATCTCGATTATGACGTCACCACCGGCGCGCGCTTTCATCCCATCGAGATTCTGTTGTCCATGCTCATCAAGTTTGCGGTGATCGTCGTGCTGGGGCCGCCGGTACTGGCGGTGATCCTGTTCGAGATACTGTTGAATGCGACGGCGATGTTCAACCACAGCAATGTGCGCATCCCAGCCGGTATCGATCAAGCGTTACGGTTGTTCGTGGTGACGCCGGACATGCACCGCGTGCACCACTCCGTCGAGGACGACGAGACGAATAGCAACTTTGGTTTCAACCTGCCTTGGTGGGATCGCTTGTTCGGCACCTACCGCGACCAGCCGCGCGGCGGCCATGAAGGTATGACCATCGGTATTCGCACATTCCGCGACGGCAAGTGGTGCTCCTGGATCACGGGTATGCTCGCGATGCCTTTCGTCGGCAAGATCAGCGACTACGCCATCAATCGCCGTCAATGGGAATCGAAACATGAAGACTAAATTGTTGCGCGTGGTTGTTTTCGTCGCACTGCTCGCCGGTGTCGCACTGGCCGTGCTGTACCGCGACCGCTTCGATGCGCAGGCGCTGGCGTCCTGGGTCAAGAATGCCGGTGCGGCGGCGCCGCTGCTGTTCATGCTGATCTATGCCGTCGCCACGGTGTTGTTCCTGCCCGGCTCGGTGATTACGCTGGCGGGCGGCGCACTGTTCGGACCAGTGCTGGGCACGCTCTATAACCTTACCGGCGCGACCCTCGGCGCGACGCTGGCATTTCTGGTGTCGCGCTATCTCGCCTCGGACTGGGTGGCCGCGCGCACTGGCGGGCGATTGAAACAGCTCATCAACGGTGTGGAAGGCGAGGGCTGGCGCTTCGTTGCCTTCGTGCGCCTGGTGCCGCTGTTCCCGTTCAATCTGCTCAATTACGCGCTCGGACTCACGCGCATCCCGCTGCTCCAGTATGTGCTCGCCAGCTATATCTGCATGTTGCCGGGCGCCATCGCCTACACCTATCTCGGCTATGCCGGACGCGAAGCGGTCGCCGGCGGCGCGGGGCTGATTCAAAAAGGTCTGTTGGCGCTTGCCTTGCTCGCGGCGGTGGCGTTCCTGCCACGGTTGATCGGCAAACTGCGCAAACAGCCGATGCTCGCCGTGCCCGAACTCAAGCGTCGTCTCGATGCCGGCGAGGATTTGCTGGTGCTGGATGTGCGCCCGCTCGATGGTTACACCGGCGACCTCGGGCACATCGCCGGTGTCACCCATATCCCGCTCAACGAACTGGAACAGCGTATTCACGAACTGGATGCGTACCAGGAAAAACCCATCGTCACCATTTGCCGTACCGACCGCATGTCGACGACGGCCGCGCAGATGCTGGCGCAAAAAGGTTTTGCAAACGTGTGCGTGGCCAAGCAGGGCATGACCGACTGGAACCAGAACGGTTATCCGATCGAGCGGTGAAGGAGCTAGGGAAACTCGCACTGATTGAATATCCCCGTCATTGCGAGCGAAGCGTGGCAATCTCGTAATGAAAAATCAGTCGTTGGAGATTGCCACGCTTCGCTCGCAATGACGGATTAATTCAGCTTCGCATACCGCGAACCTGTAAGTGGAGGTGAACGATGATTATGTTCGTCCTGATCGCAGGTGCCGCGACCGGGTTATTGCTCGGCATCATGGGCAGTGGCGGTGCCATCGTCACCGTGCAGGCGTTGTTGTATCTGCTGCATGTGGAGCCGAAATCCGCGATCGCCATGAGCCTGGGTATCGTGGCGGTTACGGCGACGATTTCGGCGCTCCAGGCCTGGCGCCAGGGCAACGTCAATCTGCGCGTGACCGCGACCTTCGGTATCTTCGGCGCCTTCGGTACCTATGCCGGTGCACGCTTGGGCCTGATCCTTCCGGTCGTCGTGCAACTGACGCTGTTCGCGCTGGTGATGTATGCCGCCGCGTGGCGGATGTGGCAGGCGCAACCGCCGCGCCGTTCGGTGGGCGCCATGGCAGTGGGTGAGTGCGAGAGCGGCGATTGCAGCAACTTTCCCTATGTGCACATCGCGCGTCATGGTTTGGCGGTGGGCATACTCGCCGGCGTCGTGGGTGTGGGCGGCGGCTTTCTGATCGTGCCGGCGCTGGTGTTGTTGTCCGGCTTGTCGATGAAGCGCGCGGTGGGCACCTCGCTCAGCGTCGTCGCCTTTCAGTCGACGGCCGGTTTCGCCGGTTATGCCGGCGCGGTGCCCATCGATTACCCGCTCATGGCGGGTTTTACGGGCGTTGCGGTGGCCGCGAGTTTCGTCGGCGCGCACCTGGGTCAGCGTATCCAGCAACATCGACTGAAGCGCGGCTTCGGTGTGTTCCTGGCGCTGGTCGCGAGTTACATCCTGAGCAAAAGCCTGCTGTGAACCGTAGCAAGCAATAAAGGGAGTTACTATGAAGAACATCACCATCATCATCCAGAACGCGCCGTATCAACCGGACAACAAGGCGTGGCATGCGCTGCGCTTCGCCGGCGCGGCGCTGACCGAGGATATGAATGTGCGTGTGCATCTGCTGGACGAAGGTGTACGCGTCGGCGAACGCAACCAGAGCGTGCCCGACGGCGCGGTGAATCTCGAAAATCTGCTTGCCGAGCTGATCGAATGCGGTTTGAGCGTGCGTGCCTGCGGCATGTCGCTGGACGGTTGTGGCTTTCAGCCGGAGAGTTTGATTCCCGGCATCGAACGCGGTTCGATGAAGGCCTTGGCAGCGTGGGTGAAAGACAGCGATACGGTGATGACATTCTGATGCGCCGTGTGGTGTAGACGGGAGGGCATATGAAAAAGAATGTTTCGATCATGTGTTTCCACGACGAGTTGTGCCAGGTGTTCAATGCGCTGATGACAGCGCTTAGTCTGTTGCGCGAGGGCGCTAAGGTGACGATCTTCTTCGGCTCGCGCGGCATCAATGCCGTGCACCGTGAGAAGTTGAATACGCTGACCTGCCTGCCGGATGCGCCGCCCGAGGTGGGCCAAGCGGTCATGAAAAGGATGGACGAATTGGATTTGCCGCTACTCGAAGACATGTTTGTCGCGCTGATCGCCGAGGGTGCCACCATCCTGGCCTGTCCGCTCAATCTCCCGCTCTTCGGCATGAGCGAGCGTGACCTCGTAGACGGAGTAAAAGTGGCCGAACCGGCGAAATACTACAAGGAAGTGGTCATGCCCGCCGATATGAATTTAACCTTCTAGCGTTTGCAGGCGAGGTGAGGCATGTCGGTGACCGCGCACGAAATGAAGCTGGAACATCCGCTCCGCCATATGCCGCGGCAGCTCACCGCGACGCAGCAGGACTCGTTGCCCGGACGTTATTCCCTTGCCGTGCAGGTGCTGAGCATGGCGGCGTTCAGTCTGGCGTTTCTCGGCTGGCTGAACGAGGCCTGGCTGAAACTCTTCGACAATCCCTTCTGGCTCAATCGCTATACAGAGTACGCGGTGATCCTCGCCTTCGGGCTGTGGCGCATCCGCGCCGAACGCAATGCCTACACGCGTCGGCGCTTGTTGATTCTGGTGACGGCCGTCAGTGTCTTGTGGTGGGGCATGCCGGTGCTCGCGGCGTTGGTCGAACCGCATGTCGGTTATCCGTGGAAGACGCCGATATTTCCTTCGGTGCATGTGCCGGGCACGCTGACCTTCTTTCTGGTGCTGGTCGCGGTGCTGTTGTTTGGGCGCCGCGTGATCTGCGGATTCAACTGCCCGTGTGTCGGCATCCGAGAAACTGTCGGCTTCGCCTTCCGCGACCGCAGCGTGCGCGGTGAATGGGCGTGGAAGCTGCGCCACAGCAAATGGTTTTTCTTCGCCTATTACGCCGGCGTGATGATCGTCACTCAGTATCCGCCGACCGCGACGTCGATCGGTTTCGTCGGCGGTTTCTATGCGCTGGTCGCGGTGACGTATTTCGGTAGCTTCTTCATCGCGCCGCTGGTGGGCAACCGGTTCTACTGCCGTTATCTGTGCCCCTACGGCGCGACCTTCGGCTTGCTCAATCACGCCGGTTTCTACGGCATCCAACTCGATGCCGCCAAGTGCAACGACTGCCGGCGCTGCGAACAGGTGTGCGACATGGGCATCCCGGTGTGGCAGCAGGGCAAGATAAACGGGCGCGTCACCGGCATCGAGGATTGCATGGGTTGCGCGCGCTGCGTGGTGTCTTGCCCGACCGATGCGTTGGAGATTCGCGATGTGCGCAATCTGTTCAAACCGACGCTCAAGCAGAACGCGAGTCATCTGCTCAAACGCGCGCCGCAACCGGAAACGCCGCGCCATGAACCCGCAGCGCGCCCCGCGGCCGAACGTCGCAACGACTGGCAGGAAATCTACGTGCGTCCTTCGCTTGCGGATATCGCCGAACAGGCTTCGCGCTGTCTCGACTGCGGTGTGCCGGGTTGCCGCAACGCCTGTCCGTTGGAGAATCGCATTCCCGATTGGTTGCAGGCCGCTGCGCGCGGCGATGTCATCGCCGCCGCCGAAATCGCCCACGCCACCAGCCCGCTGCCGGAGGTATGCGGCCGACTGTGTCCGCAACAGCGCTTGTGCGAAGGCGGCTGCACGCTCGCAGAGCCTGATCGATATCCGGGCGGCAACGCCGTAACTATCGGCGCCATCGAGCGCGCAATTGTCGAGCATGCGTTGGAACAGGGCTGGCAACCGGCGGCCGCCGCTAAGCCGTTGGGTAAATCGGTGGCGGTCATCGGCGCCGGTCCGGCGGGATTGGCCTGCGCGGAACGTTTGGCGCGCGCGGGCGTTGCCGTGACGGTCTATGATCGCGACACGCGTATCGGCGGCTTGCTCGCCAGCGGCGTGCCGTCGTTCAAACTCGAACCGACCGTGCTCGAACGGCGCGAGTCTGTGCTGCATACGCTGGGCATCGAGTTCGTGCTTGGTGTCGAGGTCGACATGCATCGGATGCGTGCCTTGCGCACGCGGCATGCCGCCGTGTTCATCGGTACCGGTGCGCAACGACCGCGCACGGTGGACGTGCCGGGGCAGACACGCGCGGGCGTGCATGAAGGCTTGGCCTTCCTGCGTGCGGTGAAGGCGGACGGGATCACACTTGACGGCCGTCGCGTGCTGGTGCTCGGTGGCGGCGACACCGCCATGGACTGTGTGCGCAGCGCATTGCGCCTCGGTGCATCGGCAACGGTGGTTTATCGCGGGACGGAGGCGAAGTTGCGCGCCTCGAAGCGTGAAGCCAAGGCGGCGCTCGAAGAGGGCGCGGCGTTTCTGTTCGCGCACAAACCGCTGGCCATTGAAGGCGCTGCGCAGGTGACCGGTCTACGCTGTGCGACGCCCGAAGGCGAGCGATTGATCGCGTGCGATGTCGTCATTCTCGCCTTTGGTTTTGTCGCCGATCCGCCCGCCTGGCTCGTGGCCATCGAGGTAGAGACGGATGCGGACGGACGCATCCGCATCGACGCCCAAGGCCGCACCTCGCATCCCACGGTATACGCTGGCGGCGACAACACCCACGGCCCGGATCTGGTGGTGACGGCATTGGCGGCGGGACGCCGCGCCGCCGAGGCGATTCTGGCGGATCTCGGACACGGAACGACAACGCACGCGAGGCGATACGCAGATGCAACGGTATCGCGGCAGACCCCGTGAAAATCCGCGCATCGGCTATCCTGTGTCTGCTGCTGGCGTTGACGCAGACCGGAGCGCAGGCGAATCACGACTGGGGTGGCATCGACGTGTGTCGCGCCTATCGCGACACAGCGCCGCCGGGCATCGACCCTGCGACATTGCCTGAGCCGCAATCGCGAGGCGCGCACATACTGACGCGCTATTGCATGCAATGTCACGCGCTCACCGGTCCGGGCCGGCACACGACCGAGGAATGGCCGGCGGTATTGGAACGCATGCACATGCTCATGGATGTGTCGCGGCGTTTTCGCGGCATGATGGGCAGTATCGCATTGCCCGATGCCGATGAAATGCGCGCGCTCGGCGAGTATCTGAGTGCGCATGCTTTGCAGCCGCTGCGCGGCATACCGCGTGGCGCTGGCGCGCAAGCCTTCGTGACGGCATGCGCGGCCTGCCATACACTGCCGGACCCGCGTCGGTATACCGCAGCGCAGTGGCCGGCGGTCGTGCGACAGATGCAGGTCAAGGCCGGCGTCATGGGGCGCACGCAAATAGTCGAACCCGTGGCGAGCGCTGAAGTGCTCGCATTTCTGCAACGGCATGCGCGCGATGGGGCGCGTGTCGATGCGCGCGAAGACGCTGTGCGTGGTACAGCGGTCAATGCAGCGCGCACGCCGCAGTATGGTCTGGAACGGCTGGTATGGTTGACGCCGTTTTTCGTGGCGGCGGGTTTTGGTTTCTGGCGCTGGTGGCGTCGGCGCGCATGACATACTCAGAGGATGGACGTGCATGAGTATCGAGATGGCCTGGGTTGCGGGACTGGTGTTCGCCCTGGCCTGGGCGAACGGCGCCAACGACATTGCCAAAGGTATCGCGACGCTGGTCGGCGACGGAACGGTGGGTGCGAAACGCGCGGTTTGGTGGGGCACGCTGTGCACGGCGTTGGGCGGGCTGACCGCGGCGTTGTGGGGCGCGGAGTTGCTTCAGACCTTCAGCAGCGGTTTTCTGCAACCGGGGTTTCCCATCGGTCTCGACTTCATCGGCAGTGTGTTGATCGGTGCGTGCGCCTGGGTGGTGTTCGCCACGCGCGTGGGTTTGCCGGTGTCGACGACGCATGCCTTGTTGGGTGGCGTCGTCGGCGCGGGTTTGGTCGCGGCCGGAACGACCGGATTGCGCCTCGATGCGGTGTTGCACAAGGCGCTGCTGCCTTTGCTGGTGAGTCCGCTTATCGCGGTCGTGCTGTGCGCAGTGCTGTTGCTAGTGGTGCGTTGGTTAACGCGCCAAGTAGAACGCTGGGTGCCGGCGTGGCGACCGGGTTGTTGCGCGCGCGAAGCCTGGCAACAGAATCCGTTTGTTTGCGCTACAGCCACTTCGGGCACGGCATCGCGCGCGGCCTCGCCCTGGCGGGCGCGCGCCTGGGTGAATCTGCATTGGTTATCCAGTGGCCTGACCAGTTTCGCGCGAGGCTTGAACGACGTCCCCAAGATCGCGGCCTTTCTGCTGTTGGTGATCGCCATCGATCCCGCCCACCTGAAAATGGGCAATGCACATCAAATCGTCTGGCCGATGTTCGCCGTAACGGTGGTCATGGCCTTCGGTTCGCTGTGGGGCGGATTCAGAGTGCTCGATGTGTTGTCGCAACGCATCGCCACGCTGGATTCCAGCACGGGCGTGGTTGCCAACCTGGGCACGTCGATCCTGGTGCTGGCGGCTTCGCCACTCGGCTTGCCCGTGTCCACGACGCATGTGAGCACCGGCGCGTTGCTGGGCATCCGTTGGGCGGGCAAACAGCCGCCGGGACATGCCGATGCCTTGAAGACCGTGCTCTATGGCTGGTTGATTACCTTGCCCATCGCGGCGCTGATCGCCGCGCTCGCGTTGCGGTTATCGGTAGCGTTGCACTAGAGGTCGCGACGGTGAACGCGGAAGATTATGCAGACTGGTATGCGACACCGCGCGGGCGTTGGATCGCGGAGACCGAGTTCGGGTCGATGCTGCATCTGCTCCAACCGCAAGCGGGCATGACGCTGCTGGATGTCGGTAGCGGCACTGGAGAATTCAGCCGACGCTTCGCGCAGGCGGGCTTCGCGGTCGTCGGCCTCGATCCGGCGCCGGACAGGCTCGCGGTCGCGCGTCGCGCTGCGCCGGATGTGCCCTGTGTGCGCGGCAACGCGCTGGCGCTGCCGTTTCGCGACCGAGCCTTCGATTATGTCGCGGCAGTGACGAGTCTGTGTTTCGTCGAACCGCCCGCGCAGGCGCTGGCCGAACTGTGGCGCGTGAGCCGGCGCGGCGTGATCCTTGGCCTGTTGAACCGGCGCAGTCTGTTGTACCGATTCAAGCACGGTCGCGGTGGTTATCGGGGCGCGCGTTGGGATCGTCGCGGCGACGTCGAATCCTGGAGTGCCGCGCTGCAACCGCCGCCGCGCGTGAGCTTTGCAAGTTGTGTATTCTTGCCGGGCGGTGGCGGGTTGGCGCGCGGCATCGAGTCATGGCTGCCCGCAATCCTGCCCTGGGGCGGTTTTCTCGCCGTTGCGCTGCACCGGCCCACTGTTTGAAATGACTTTCGAGAACACGTTATGCATGCCACGTTGCCACTGTTGAAGAACACCGATTTTCCGCTGCTGCGGCGCGACCGCCTCACGACCTTGCAGGTCAATCTCGGTTATCGCTGCAATCAGTCATGCCTGCATTGTCATGTGAATGCCGGACCGACGCGCCGCGAGTCGATGAGCGAGGAAACGGTGAACGAGGTGTTGAGTTATCTCACGGCGACGGCCGTCGGCACGCTCGATATCACCGGCGGCGCGCCGGAACTGAATCCGCATTTCCGCTCGCTGGTGCGTAAGGCGTGTGCGCGCGGCGTGCGCGTCATCGACCGCTGCAATCTGACCATTTTCGAGGAGCCCGGTTACGAAGACCTGCCGGAGTTTCTGGCCGAGCATAAGGTCGAAGTCGTTGCCTCGCTGCCCTGCTATCTGGAAGAGAACGTCACCGCGCAGCGCGGCGTGGGCGTGTATGCGGCGAGTCTGCGCGGTCTGCAACGGCTCAACGCGCTGGGTTACGGCGAACCCGGCAGCGGCCGGGTGCTGAATCTGATGTACAACCCGGTCGGCCCCGCGCTGCCGCCGAGTCAGTACGCATTGGAGGCGGACTACCGGCGCGAGTTGCGCGCGCGGGCCGGCGTCGAGTTCAATCAGTTGTATGTGCTGGCCAACATGCCCATCCAACGTTTCGGCAGCACACTGATCTCGCGCGGCCAGTTTCATGATTACATGGCCTTGCTGCGCGGCGCGCACCGCGACGAGAACCTGGGGCAAGTGATGTGCCGGACGCTGCTGAGCTTGGACTGGCAGGGTTATGTGTACGATTGCGATTTCAATCAGATGTTGGGTATCGGTCTGAGCGGCCGGCGCGTGCATCTGCGCGAGCTGATCGGTCGCGATCTGCGCGGCGAACCGATTGCGGTTGCCGATCATTGTTACGGCTGTACCGCCGGACAGGGCGCGAGTTGCGGCGGTGCGTTGAAATGATTTCCGCCTTGCTCGGGCAAAGCCCTGCGCAGGCTGACACAAGAGGGAGAGCGTTCCGCCGCTCCCCTCTTGGAACTCCCCAACGGTAAGGAAGGTGATGATGAACGTGCATGACAGTGTGATGGAGCGTTATTCCGAAGGCGCGCAGGCACGCCAGCCGGCGCTGTGCTGCCCGATCGATTACGACGCGAACCTGTTGGAGATATTGCCGCAGGAGATCGTCGACAAGGACTACGGTTGCGGCGATCCGTCGCGCTATGTGCGCACCGGAGACGTGGTGCTCGATCTCGGTTCGGGCGGCGGCAAGATCGCGTACATGGCGGCGCAACTGGTCGGCGAACAGGGCCGCGTCATCGGCGTGGACATGAACGACGACATGCTTGCGCTGGCGCGCAAATACCAGACTGAGATGGCCGCCAAGTTGGGCGGCGAACGGGTGCGGTTCCTCAAGGGCCATATCCAGGATCTGGCGTTGAGCATTGAGGCGGTGGATGCGTATCTGGCCGAACACCCGGTGCGCACGTCTGCCGAGCATGCAGCCTTTCTGGACTGGCAGGCGCAACAACGTGCGCAGTCGCCGCTGATCGCGGATGCCGTGGTGGATCTGGTGATTTCCAACTGCGTGCTCAACTTGGTCCATGACGCGGACAAGGCGCAACTGGTGCGCGAGATTTTCCGCGTGCTCAAACCCGGCGGGCGCGTGGCGATCTCCGACATCGTCAGCGACGAAGTTGTACCCGAACATCTCAAACGCGATGCGCAACTCTGGAGCGGCTGCATCTCCGGCGCCTTCCAGGAAGAGGAGTTCCTGCGCGCCTTTGTCGACGCCGGGTTCGTCGCGGTCGCTTACGACAAATGGGATGCGCAGCCCTGGCAGGTCGTCGAGGGTATCGAGTTCCGCTCGGTGACGTTGACCGCGGTGAAGCCGGAGGCCGCCGCATGTCTGGATTACGGTCATGCGGTGATCTATCGCGGGCCGCATGCCGAGGTGCGCGACGAAGAGGGACACATCTTCCCGCGCGGCGCGCGCATCGCCGTGTGCGAACGCACCTATCGCCTGTTGACTAGCGGTGCCTATGGCGAGGATTTCATCGGTCTACCGCCGGCGGTGCGCGGCGAACCGGCGTGCTTCTGCGCGCCGCACGGCACGCGCCGGCCCGCGGCGGCGGCCAAGGGTTCCGCGCACGGCGGCGGCAGCGTGAAAGGCTGTTGCTGACAGGCGTTTCGCGCGATGCGCATCTCCATCGTCATTCCCGCATTGAACGAGGCGGCGTGTATCGCCGCGACGCTGGCGCCCCTGCAAGCGATGCGCGCGCGCGGCCATGAAGTGATCCTTGTCGACGGCGGCAGCACGGATGCGACAGTCGCGCAGGCGACGCCCTGGTGTGACCGTGTGCTGCATAGCGAAGCCGGTCGAGCGCTGCAGATGAATGCCGGCGCACACATCGCCAGCGGCGAGATACTGTGGTTTGTGCACGCGGATACCGACGTGCCGGCCAACGGCGATAGCCTGATCCAACACGCGGTGCAGACAGGTGCGGCATGGGGGCGTTTCGACGTGCGTCTGTCGGGTGCGCATCCGCTGTTGCGCGTCGTCGCCTGGCTGATGAATCTGCGTTCGCGCCTGACCGGCATCGCCACCGGCGATCAGGGCATGTTCGTGCGACGTGAGCTATTCAATGAAGTCGGCGGCTTCGCGGAGATGCCGTTGATGGAAGACATCGCCTTGAGTCGCGCGCTCAAACGGCGCGCGCGTCCGGCGTGTTTGCGCGCACGACTGGTCACCTCCAGCCGGCGTTGGGAATGCGACGGCATCGTGCGCACCATCCTGTTGATGTGGCGATTGCGTTTCGCTTATTGGCGCGGCGTTTCTCCCGAACGGCTGGCCGCGCAGTATCGGCACGTCTGAACCATGCGTTATCCGCAGGCGCGTATCCTGGTGTTCTGCAAACCGCCGATCCCCGGTCAGGCGAAAACCCGATTGATTCCGGCATTGGGCGCGCAAGGCGCGGCCGATCTGCATGCCGAACTTGTGCGTGCAACGCTGGCGCGTGCCGTGCGCAGTGAACTGGCCCCCGTGGAACTGTGGGTAAGCGCGGAACCGGAGCACGCCTTCTTCCAACAGATGCATGCCGAGTTCGCCTGCGCCGTGCTGACCCAACACGGTGACGATCTCGGTGCGCGCATGGCGCAGGCCTTGGAAACCGCCCTCGCTGATGCGGAGTTCGCGGTGTTGATCGGTACGGATTGTCCGGCTTTGGATGCGGACTATCTCGCCCAAGCCTGTGCCGCCCTGGCAGATAGGGCAGATAGGACAGACGGTGCCGATGCAGTGCTGGGTCCGGCCGAGGACGGCGGTTATGTGTTGATCGGCCTGCGCCGGTTCGATCGCCGATCCGGTCCCCGCTCCGATCGGGGGTTCGATTATTCTGCGCTGTTCGCAGACATCCCCTGGGGTACGTCGGCGGTGTTGGAACAGACACGCCAACGCCTTGCCGGGCTGGGTTGGTCCGTGCGCGAGCTGCCTGCCTTATGGGATGTCGACCGTCCCGAAGATTTGCCCCGACTCCAGTCCCGACTCTGACCGCCGGGCGCACATAAGCACCCACCTACGCGGCAATAGCACTCATGGTATGCAACTTGCTTTGGTTACAGGTTGTGATTTTCCGCAGGCGGTGGGTGCGCAACACGTTGATTGCACAGTCTCTTTGTTCCGTGCGTGAGACGAGTTCCCGGCGCCTGTCGTTGCCTGCCCGGCGGATGGCCCCAAGCTTCGTCGGGGATGGGCAGCGGGACGGGTACATAAAGGGCGCGGCTCTGTACGGACAGGAGTCCATCGATGCATACGAATGCTTTCATGTCTCTGGCATGGATTTACGACCTGTACCGGATCGGCCAACAGTCGGTTCTGCCGGGCGAAGGCGAAGGCGTTCTGCAGGAACTCCTGGCACATATCGTCACGGGTTTTAAGGCGGGGACCGGATCGCTATCCCTGACTAATCAAGGCGAGAGTTCGCTGCGCATCGTTGCCGGTGTGGGGTTGCCGCAGGCCGCTCTCGGCAGCACGGTCGCCTTCGGCGAACGCATCATCGGCTGGGTGGCGCAGCAGCAACAGGGTTTGTGCTTGGCGGGAGACATCGCCAGCGACGCACGATTTCAAAATATGGTCGTACGCGATCCACATCGCGTGCCGAGTGTGGCGATGTGCTGGCCGCTGATGCTCGGCGGTCAGGTGCTGGGCGTTATCTCCCTGAACCGCAGCGCGGAGATGCCGCCCTTCACGGAAGAGAATCTGGCCAATGCCACGCAAATGGGCAACCTGATCGCCATTGTCATCGAGAACATCAAACTGCACAGCGAGTCGCAGAAGCGCATCGCCGAAATCAATGCCGCGTACGAGAAACTCGAACACACCCAGACACAGTTATTGCAATCGGAGAAAATGGCGTCGATAGGCCAACTGGCGGCGGGCGTGGCGCATGAGATCAACAACCCGGTGGGTTATGTGAACTCGAACCTGGGCACGTTGCAGGGTTACGTCAACGATCTGTTTCAGATGCTGGCGGTGTACGAGAAGAGCGAGGCCCTGCTGGCCGCCGAGCCGACCCTCAAGGCGGAGATT
>JACREG010000063.1 GCA_016218375.1 Gammaproteobacteria bacterium | reverse complement strand
ATGTTGATGCGGATGCGGAAATCGAGGATGGCGCAGATCTCGTTGCCGTCGACGAACAGTCTGCGCACATCGATGCCGTCGAGGATCTGGCCGATGCGGCTGATGTCCATTACGAATTCCGTGGCGTCGGTGTGTGTCGATACCGGACCACGGTAGTAAAACTTCGCGTCGGACAGCGTGGCGCGTACGCCATTGAAGTCGCGCGCGGCGAAGGCGTCGAGGTAGGCGTTGAATACGGCCTCAGGGCTTGAGTTGTTCATGCGCGTTATTGTCGCCGAATCAGGACAGCGCCTCAACCGAGTAGCGCACCCACAGGTGATGTTCGCCACCCGGCGCGATGCTCGCCACGTCGGTATCGGCGTTGGTGCTTTCCACGCAGAGCATGTGCAGATAACCGTCTTTGCCCAGGTCGCCCATCTTCTCGGCCTTTTCGATCCAGGGATTCCACACCACGCTGGAGGCGCTGCCCTGTTTGGCGATGCGGATACGGCGCTTGAGCACCGGATCGTCGATGATGCAATCGGCGGTGGAGTTCAGATAGATGCGGTCGACCTCGCCGGCGATGGTCACCGAGCCGCTCTGCTGCTTGCGTGCGCCGCCGTCGACCTTGTCGATATACGGACAACCGTCCAGACCGTGTACCTTCGCCTGACGCACGTCGCCGACTTCGAAATAGGTATGCAGTGCATCGCCGACGGTGATCGCGGCACTGCTGGTGTTGCGCGTCACCAGATCGATTTCCAGCGTCGGCCCGACGACCATGTGGATTTCCAACTCGGAAGGATGCGGCCACTGCGCGCGGGTGGCGTCGCTGTGCACGATGCGGAACACCAGACGCGTGGCGCCGTTGCCGAGCTTCTGTGTGTCGACGACGTCCCACGGCACGGTGCGCGCGAAACCGTGACCGGGAAACTTCGCCTCGGTCGCGTGCGGGCCGAACCAGGGCCAGCAGATAGGCACGCCGCCGCGGATGGATTTGCCCGGCGCGAGCTTGGCGTCCTTGGACAGCCAGATCACCGGCAACGCGTCTTTAGGCGCCCAGCTCATCAGGTGCGCGCCCTGCACGGCGATGCTCGCCGTGGCGTGGGCGTTGCTCACCTCCGCAACGACCAGACCGCCCGGCGCATCCTTGAAACTCAAGTGTTCGGGTATGCCGTAACGGGCGTTCAGTGCCGCGGAATCCTGCATGCTCATGGTAACTCCATAGGGGGTGATCCGAGATCGGCAGACTCTACCTGGAAGGCGCGCGGCTGTCATGTGTTCAGCTTGTGGTAACTCCGTCACCCTGAAAGAATAGCCGCATGTCCAGACCCGCCGCCGCAACTGTCGTTCCGCTGCGCATGCCGCTGTTTCGCGGCGCCAAGCACTTGCGCATCGCCCTGGTCGGTCTGCCCAACAGCGGCAAGAGTACCTTGTTCAAGGCGGTGTCCAGCACCCACGTGCAGACCGGCGAACTGGCCGGCACGCACCGCGCCTACGGCGAGTGCGCGGTGCAGATCGGCCTCGACGAAGCGCGGCTGGTCGATCTGCCCTCGATCCCTTCGCTGCATCACCTGGAACCCGACGACCGCGTCGCCTTGCAATATCTATTGTGGGGCAACGAACAGCCGCCGGTTGCCCACCACGAACCCGGCGGACCACCGGCGCCGTTCGCGCCGCCGGATGTCATCATCCAAGTGGTCGATGCCACCGCCCTGGAACGTCACCTGGAACTGACGCTCGAACTTACCCAACTCGGCCGACCGATGGTCATCGCGCTGAACATGATGGACGAGGCCTGGAACAAGGGCCTGCACATCAACGCCAAGACGCTCGGCACGCTGTTGGGTATTCCCGTCGTCGCCACCGTCGCGCACATGGGTCACGGCATCGCCGAGTTGTTCAACGCCGCGACGGATGCCGTGCGCGAAGCCGCCTGTCCATTTCCGCAACCGGCCAGCGAACACATCCGCGCCAGCCTGCAACCGCTGAGCCGCGCGCTCAATCGACCCGAGATCCGCACCGCCTTTCGCATCCCGCATCCGTTTCTGCTGACGCAACTGGCCTCCGGCGACAGTTACATTCTCGACGAACTGCGCATGCACTTCCCTGCGCTGCTCCCGGAACTGCTGGCATTGCGCACGCGCGCGGAACAACACCTGCCGCGCCCGCTCGGCGAGGAACTGCACGCCGACTGCCACTACCGCGCCGCGCGTCTGTTCGAGGCGACCACGCGCCTGGGCGCGCCGCACGAAGGTCGCGGCTGGCGCTATTGGCTGGACGAGGTGTTTCTGCACCCGCAGTGGGGCCTGCTCGGCAGCCTCGCCGTGTTCGCGGCAGTGTTGTTCGTCGTGTTCGAGGTCAGCACGTGGTTGGATTCGGTGACATCCGCGCGTCTGATCGCGGCCATCGCCGACTGGCAACCGCACTCGACCGGTGGCGTCGTCGCGCGTGCAGTGACAGACGGACTCATCGGTCTGATCGGCATCGTCGTGCCGTACATGCTGCCGTTGGTCATGCTGCTGGTCGCGCTGGAACAGATCGGCATCATGCAGCGCATCGCCTTCGTCGTCGACCGCGGCTTTCATCACATCGGTCTGCACGGCGGCGTGGCCGTGCCGTTCCTGCTCGGGCTCGGCTGCAATATACCGGCGCTGTCTGGCGCCGCGCGCGCGACGTCCGGCCGCGAGCGCGTCATCGCCTCCGTGCTGATTACCTTCGTGCCGTGTTCGGCGCGGTCCGCCGTGATCCTTGCACTGGCCGGCAAATATCTCGGCGGCCTCGGCGTGTTCGCCATCTTCGCCCTGACCCTCGTCGTCATCGCCCTGATGGGCAGACTGCTCGCGCGCCGCCAACGCGACATGGGGCCCGGCCAAGTACAGGACATTCCCGCCTACGCGCGACCGCGCTGGAACGAATTGCTGCGCGAAACCTGGGCGCGCACCAATGACATTCTCACCATCGTCACGCCGCTGCTGGTCGGCGGCAGCGTCGTGCTCGCGCTGCTCAATCACGTCGGCGCCGATGCCGTCGTCAACACCCTGTTCACACCCATCACCGTCTGGTGGCTGGGCCTACCGCTTGCGCTCGGCGTGCCGATCCTGTTCGGCGTACTGCGCAAGGAACTGTCGCTGCTGATGGTCTATCAAGCGCTCGGCAGCTTCGACGTCGGCCAATACCTCGACTGGGTGCAGATCACCACCTTCCTGTTGTTCCTCACCTTCTACATCCCGTGCGTCTCGACCTTCGCCGTCATGCTCAAGACCATCGGCCGCAAAGAGGCGTTGATCTCGATAAGCCTGTCGGTCGGCGTCGCACTTGCCATCAGCGGCGTGGTGCGCTTGGTGTTGGAAATGGGGCGGCATTTGGCGGGTTGAGTAGAACAATTCTACGTAGGGCGCAATCTGAGTTGAAGGCACCGTTTCACATACTGTAATGTAGCAACACAGACGTTCCCCACGGATGGGAGAGCATGGATGAGCCGTATTCCAAATGCCGACAAGGCTGTCGTTGACGCACGAAAACTGCGGGACTATTGTCTCAGCATGGAACACCCGCGAGGTCGCCACAAGGCACGGGTATTTCTGGCTTCCCTCGGCCTGACCCGCGAAGACGCCGCTTACTTGCAGGCTTATCTGCATAAAACCGTTGCAACGGAACCCGCCATGGAAGTCGGAAACGATCACTATGGACGGCGCTACCTGATCGATTCCACGCTCGACACAGGACGCCGTTCAGCCCGCATTCGCAGCCTGTGGATTGTGCGGCGCGGCGAAGACTTTCCACGTTTTACCAGTTGCTATGTTCTGTAGGGAGACTCCGTCATGAGCGACACGATCAATCTGCTGGACGTAGTGGCACTTGCCGTGGACCTGCCACAGCACGACCTGACGCGCGGCCAAGTCGGCACCGTCGTCGAAGTTTTGGAACCGGGCGTGTTCGAGGTGGAATTCTCCGACGATGCCGGCCGCACGTACGCAGTTACCCCGGTGAAAGCGGAATACCTGCTGCGATTACGCTATCGCCCGGCGCACACGGCCTGATGGATAGAGCCGCGGGCATGAATTGCCTCGTTATGTAGGGCGCATTAGACCAAAGGCCGTAATGCGTCAAATGTTTTGCGGAACACATCGGTTGCTGGCCGGCATGCTCCGACGGTGGCGTTAATCGCTCCGTCTCCGAGCTGCGCTAGTCGGCTTCGCGATTAACGCCACCGTCGGAGCGCGGAGCGTCACCAATACGCGAGATACAGGTATAAGCCCACTCTCACTGGCT
>JACREG010000061.1 GCA_016218375.1 Gammaproteobacteria bacterium | reverse complement strand
TCGGATGTTTGATCAGTGCCTTCACTGTGGTGACATCGCCCGCCAGTTTGGCGACGACTCTCATTTTGTTGGCCATGTTGCTGCTTCCTCTTGCCTGATTCGTTGTGGATGCGCGATCGGACGATCCAGATCAGCCGCCGCAACCGCCAATGGTGACTTTGACTTCCTTGCCGGCGCTGTAGAGTTTGCCGCCGGCCTTGACGACCGCGATCACACTGGTGGTTTTGCCGAGCTTGACGCGGGTGGCGACGAAGGGTTCGGTCGTGGCGCCGAGCGTATAGGACGATGTCAACGGCGTGGCATTTTTCTCGGCGATAATGCTGATCGATTCGACACCGTCCATCGCGACTTCGACGGATACCGGGACCACTGCGCCGTTCTCGGCGATTTCCGGCAGTTGTTTGAATACGATCTTGTCGCTGCCTTCGAGTTGCGCGGAACCGAACAAACTCTTCAGCGCGTCGTCGACGGTCTTGGCGTCAAAGGCGTCTTTGGGCCAGGCGGCGAGCGCCGCACGCGGTGTTAACAGGCCGGCACTGAATGCCATACCCAATGCGCCTAGCGCCAGGGTGCCTTTCAGGAGCGTTCTGCGTTTCATGTCAGTCACTGCTGTTTCTCCTCGGTGTGCCTATGCCGGTGCTTAGAGGCTGTAGATGAATTCAACGACTTTGTCGATCTCGTCTTCCGACAGAACCTTGTGACGGCCGAACGGCGGCATCATGCTGTTGGGGTTGGCCTTGGTGGGGTCCCAGATTTGCGCGCGCAGTTTGGTCTTGTCCGGGAAGCGGGTCTGCATGCCCACGAGCGGCGGGCCGATGTCGCCCGCAAGTTCTCCCTTGGCGATCTGATGGCAGGCCAGGCAATTGCCTTTCTTGCGATCGAACGCGATTTCCTTGCCTTCCTCGATGGGGGTCATTGCTTTCGCTTCTTCGGCAGCAGTCGCCATTGCGGGTGCCAGCATCAGGCTACCCAACAGCGCGGCTACGGAAGTGGCGGTGGATAGGATGCTCGAGAATTGCCGCATCGTTGCCTCCTCAGTGGTGGTTTATTGCTTAAGGGTTGTGTTTGTAACTACGTATCTTGCAACTACACAGTGGACCACACGAGATAAAGCATTCAGATTTCGACTGCACGAGATCGGAATATAGTAGTGCCCCGGGCGCTAGTCAAAGCCATGACTGCTTCCTGATAACTTCAGGGGTAAGACGACGGAGGGTGGAATTTCATTCCATCGGACGGTGGAAGGTGCGCGCGGCGGGCTCAGCGAGGCTCGTTTTCGTCTGCCTTGGCCTTTTCTTCGAGTGCGATCGCTTCGAGTTCTTGTAACCGGGCCTCGATACGCGAGGCTTGGTAAAAATCCTGGCCGGGGATGCGGCTGGCCAGCGTCAGTTGTTCGACGGCTTCGAAGGTCTGGCCGTTCAGATAATAGTATTCGGCCATGGCCTCATGGGCATCGGCTTCCCGTTTCATGCCGGTGGCGGCCTTGGCCAGGAGCAGATACAGGCCCGGGTCGGGCTGTGCCTGACGGCGGCGCGCCTCTTCCAGGAGTTGGCGGGCTTCGCCGTGGCGGCCGGTATTCAACAGTGCCTGGGTATAGCCTTCCACCAGCACGGCGTTGGTCGGGTAGAGGCGCAGCAGCGTGCGGTACTGTTCCAGCGCCGCATCGTTGCGACCCGCGCTCAGATCGAGTTGTGCCAAGGCCAGTGGATAGGCGATCCGGTCGGGATCGGTCTTGCCGAGACGGGTGAGGATGGTCCGGGCCGCCGCATAGTCGTCGGCACGCGCCAGCGCCAAGGCATGTCCGTATTCGCGCGCGGCTTCCGGCAACGGGGGATCGGTTTTGGGTTGGTTGAAATAGGCAACGGCCTGTTTGGCATCCGCCGTGGTGAGTGCGCGCAGCTTGGCTTGCGCAAGGTAGAAATTCAGGCTGTCCTGGATATGTTGCGGGCGCGTTTGTTCGGCGCGCGCCATGGATTCGGCGATACGGTCGGTGGTGACCGGGTGCGTGCTTAAAAACGGGGGCAGGCCATCGCCATACAGGCGCGTGCTTTGTTGGAGGCGTTCGAAGAATCCCGGCATACCGCGTGGGTCGAACTCGGATCGCGCCAAGGTCTGCATGCCGATATGGTCGGCCTCACTTTCATTGGCGCGCGTGAAGTTGATCTGTTGCTGAATGGCGCCGGCCTGGACCGACATGAGCGCCGCTTGACCGGCCTCGGTGTCTTGCGTGCCGATCAGAATCGCCGCCAGGAGCGCCGCCGCCATCGGCAGGCCCATGCGGCTGGCGGAATCGTAGGCGCGCACCAGATGTTTCTGCGTGACGTGCGCAATTTCATGGGCCAGCACACCCGCCAGTTCGCTTTCGTTGCGTGCCGCCAGGATCAGCGCGCTGTGCGTGCCGATGAACCCGCCCGGGGCCGCGAAGGCGTTGATCGCAGAGTCCTTGACGATGAAGAAGGTGAAGCGTTGCCCGGGGGTGTCGCTGTTGGCCACCAGCCGGTTGCCGAGCGTGCTTATATACGTGTTCAGTTCCGGATCGTCGATCAATGGAACCTGCTGACGCAGGCGGCGCATGAAGGCCTCGCCCAATTGGCGTTCCTGATCCGGCGTAATCAGCCGTTCGGCGGGGTCGCCGATGTTGGGGAGATCCAGCGCGAGGCTTGGAAGGGAAGGACTCAGGCACAGCAGGCCAAGCAGCAGCAAACGGCGTGGATATGAAAGCATGCGGTGAAAGAAACTCATGGCAACGAATGGATTTGCGAGCTTAAGACCACAATATGCGAGGCCCGTTCCCTGCGCCAGCAGACGATGACGGCGTTTGGTTTTGGCGCGTGTGGGGTGAAGAAATCTGCCGGCCGCGCTATTTCCGCTTAAGTTCTCGGGATGACATAGCTCATATATTAGGATAGCCTAATATGCAATTTTTACGGTAGGAGAGGTCTATGTTTGGTATTCCGGAAATCGATGGGCGCGAGTTGGCCAAAATCCTTGCGGAAGCTCCGGACAGCATTCACTTGGTGGATGTTCGTACCCCCCAGGAAATGTCACAGGGCATCATTCCGGGCGCGGATACCGTCCCACTGCATTTGGTTCCGCTGAAGGCGGAGGACTGGAAGCAGGAGACCCGGCCGATGGTGATTTACTGTCGTACCGGGGCGCGTTCGGCTCAAGCTTGCGCCTTCCTGGCAGCACGCGACGGAACGCGGCAGTACATCAATCTCCGCGGCGGCATCCTGGATTGGGTTCAGCAAGGCGTGGGTGCGGTTGTGCCGCCGGCGAGCAGTGCCATCGCTTAAGTATCTCGGCGACGCAACGCTACTACTGTCCAGGGTTGCGTTTGGCAGGCAGTTGGCATATAAGAGCGCTGCTAAATTCCACCGTTCCCGTATATGTTCCCCCACGGGACACTCACGTCATAAAATTTGAGAATCTGAAGGAGTCTTACACATGGCTAATTTCGACGAGGAGCTGGATGCATCCGGCCTGAACTGCCCGCTGCCCATCCTGCGTGCCAAGAAGGCCCTCGGTGGTCTCACCAGCGGCAAGGTTCTGCACATCATCGCGACCGACCCGGGTTCCGTGAAGGACTTCGAGGCGTTTGCCAAGCAGACCGGCAATACCTTGTTGGAGTCCAAGGAAGCGGGTGGCAAGTACCACTTCCTGATCAAGAAGTCCTGATCTTAGACGCTTGCCTCGATGCCCTGATCTGATCCATCCGCTGTTCTGCGGGTAGTCGAGGATCTAAGGCGTTCGGACAGCTTCGAAAACCGCCCGGCCAAGTGCCGGGCGGTTTTTTTGTGGCCGGTACTACAGGCCAATATTAAAACGCCCCGGTTGACCGGGGCGTGTGGTGTGGTGCGTGGCGCATATTGCGCGCGCTAGAACATCCAGTTGACCTGTGCGCCGAGGATGTCGACGGAAGACTCATATTTACCCATGAGCGTGTGGCCGAGAGAGTTGGTGTTGTTTGTGGCCGCATCGCTGACGAGCAGATGCGCATAACCGATATCGAAATGCAGGGTGTCTGACGAACGGTAACTTGCGCCCGCGGCCAGCCAACGCCGGCTGTTGTCCGGAATGCGTGGGGTGCGGTCTGCCGCGCTGGATACCGGCGTCTCGTCATAGGCTATACCCGCGCGTAGCCGCCATTGGGGGTCATACCGATAATTCACGCCCAGCGAGTAGCGCAGACTGTTATCCCAGTTTTCGGCTGTGACGTTATCGGCCTGGACGGGATTGTCGAACTTGACGCGCAGCTCTTCGAAACGGCTCCAGCGTGTCCAAGTCGCGTCGGCGAGAACGGCCCAGCGATCGTCGAGTTCGTGATACAGGCTGAGCGATGCCGACTCTGGAAGGGTTACACTGGCTTCGGCGCCGGTATTCGAAAACTGCGTGCTCCCCGCAAGGGCCAGGAGTGTTGCGAAGCTGGTGGGCACGGTGAAATCGGCATCGCCTTCGAGCGTGTGTTTTATCTTGGATCGATAGTTGAATCCCACCCGGCTCGCATCGGTGATGGAATACATGATGCCGAAGTTGAATCCAAATCCCCAATCGTCGCCTTCGACTTTACCTGTGCCGTCTGCCGTCTGAGGTAGAACGCCGGCGCCGGGACAGGTCGCTGCAAGCGCGCTACCCAGACAGACCGTGCCGAAATCGATGGCGTTGGTCAGTGTGGCGTCTGCGTATTGTGCGAGCACACCCACACCGACGGCGATGTCGTCACCTGCGTTGTAAGCGATGACGGGGTTGATACTGACGGTTTTGAGTTCGGATTCGATGGCATGATAACGTCCAACCCAGCTGCTGTCGTATTCGGTTTTCAGGCCGAACGGCGCATTCACGCCGAGGCCCAGTACTAAACCATTGGACAACTGATTGGCATAATAGAAATTTGGAATGAGCGATGCACTGCCCGCATCGCCACCGTTACCGCCGGACAAGGCCCCGCCACCGACAAGCGGATTGATCGTCGATCCCGAGTCGGTGAATTTCGCGCTCGGTACGATGACATGTCCCGCGCCGACCACCTGGTTGCCTTTGAGGAACATCAGCCCGGCCGGGTTGTAGAACACCGTGGAGGCATCCTCGGCACTGGCCGCGGCACCCGCATACGCATTGCCCAAACCACTGACGCTCTGTTCGATGAGCGCAAAGCCGGCCGCGTGGGTCTGGCTGGCGGCAACCGTCAATAAGGTGGCAAGCGCGGTTGGATATTGACGGCTGAAGCGGGTGGGGTTTGGCATGTGGACGCTCCTTGTGGGGTGTTGGGCTGAATTGAAGCACAGTATCGGTGAAAGCGAGGGAGATTTCATATACTCAAGGCCAAATACGTTGCGGCCATACAACGCATTTGCGACGCTAACCCCTGGCATAGCCTTTGCTACCGGATTCTATTTGACAATTTGTGGCTTCGTTGCCATTCTGTTGCGAGCGCCCTAGCGGTTGTCGCTGAAAAGCAACGAGTTGCACTAAATTCTACCCAGGAGGGATGAAAAGATGAAAGCAAGCGTGAAACGTTCACTGGTTGCTGCCGCAGTCGCGGCCGCTATCGCAGCCCCGGCGGCCCATGCCACCAACGGTTATTTCAAAATCGGTTACGGCACCAAGAACCGCGGTATGGCGGGTGCGGGTATCGCGTTCGCGCAGGATTCGTTGGCCCCGGCGACCAACCCCTCGGGTATCGCGCTCATTGGTAATCGCTTGGACGGCGGTATCGAATTGTTCGGTCCGCTACGTGATGGGCACTTGGATGCGACAGGTTTGGATGTCGATGCAGCAACGGGTGGAGCGGTGCCGAATATGCCGTTGAGCCGGGATACCGGAAAGGTCGACAGTGGTGCGACATTGTTTGCGATTCCGCATGCAGGCTTCGCGTTCAACATGGGCAATATCACAGCGGGCCTGAGTATCGCAGCCAACGGCGGCATGAATACTCGCTACAACAGCAACCTCTACTCTGACGCTTTTGGTCCCGCAGTCGGTTGTACCAGTACTGCGGCCATATGCGGCGGCTTCCAGTCGGGTTTCGCCGGTATGCTTGAACTCACTGGCGCGACTACGGCAATGACTGATCCGGTTCTTGGCGGGTTGTATACGAACAGCAATCTGAATCCGGCGCTCGGCGTGAATCTCGCGCAGGTCATTATCTCCCCGACGGTTGCAACCAAACTCAACCAGGATCATTCCATCGTCGCGTCGTTGCTGATCGGTTATCAGCGTTTTCGTTCCTATGGTCTGGGCCTGTTCCAGCCGCTTTCTTCGAGCTCGGCGCATGTAACCAATAAAGGTGACGACGATTCCTGGGGTGCCGGCGTGCGCCTGGGCTGGACCGGTGATGTCGCCAGCAACATCACATTGGGCGCGCAGGCTTCCTCCAAGATCTATATGCAGGAGTTTGAACGTTACGAGGGCTTGTTCGCCGAACAGGGCGATTTCGATATTCCGGCCAACTTCGGTGTGGGTATCGCGGTCAAGATGAATCCACAGACGACGGTGGCCTTCGACGTGCAGCGAATTCTGTACGGCGATGTGGCCGCGATTGCCAATAAGGGGCCGACGGCTGACCAGTTCTTTGCTGCACTGACGGAAGTGCTGCAAACCGGGGCTTATACCGGTGCAGGTCGGCTGGGTGATGATAATGGCTGGGGCTTCGGCTGGGAGGATATCACCATCTACAAATTGGGTATCAATCACGAACTCAACAGTCAGTGGACGCTGCGCGGTGGTGTGAACGTCGGCGGCAACCCGATCGATAGCGACCAGAATCTGTTCAATATCCTGGCGCCAGGTTTGGTTGAGAAACATTTGGCGTTGGGCTTTACCTATGCGCCGAGCCAATACAACGAAATCAGCATGACCTACGTGCATGCCTTTTACGAAGATCAGTCGTACACCCATCAAGGTACTGGTGGATTCGCGCCGTTCAGTTACGACACCAAGATCGGCATGGATCAGAACTCCATCGAAGTCAGCTACGGCATGAAGTTCTAACCGTAGCCGATTCGAGAGAAGAGAGCGTTACGTCCAGCGCAGTACACAAAGGGCCATGGTTGACATGGCCCTTTTTTTTCACCATTTAATTTGTGCGAGTGCCAAACGTTTCGTCTAGAATGACGGCACACCAACAACCACTGGGTTAAGGATTAGGAGGCAATAATGTTGAAAGTGACGAAAATCTTTGCGAGCCTGCTGACGGCGGCGTTGACGCTGTTGCCGATGGCAGCCAGCGTGCAGGCGGCCGATGTCTACAAACCGTTCGTCCTCGCCTCGCGCGGCGCGGGCGATGTGGCGGCCAAGGTGGGCGAAGTAAAGGCCGCGCTGACGGGCGCCGGTTTCCAACTCGTCGGTGACTACGAGCCCTACGAAAACGCACATGTCGTGATCTTCACCAACGATGCACTCAAAAGCGTCGCCTCAAAGACCGAGTACGGCGGTTATGGCGCGGCGCAGCGCGTGGCTGTGACGAAGGTCGGAGATGACCTTCAGGTGAGCTACGTGAACCCAACCTACATGGCTTATGCCTATCACCTGGACGACAACCTGGCCAACACGACCGAATCCTTGGCCAAGGCACTGGGCAAGGTGGAGGAATTTGGTTCCGCGAAGGGCTTGACCGAACGTAAACTGACCAAGTACCACTATACCTTCGGTATGGAGTATTTCGGCGACGTCTACGAACTCGCGAGCTATGGTAGCTACGCCGAGGCGCAGAAGGCTGTGGAAAAGAACTTGGCTTCCAACAAGGTCGGTGTCCGCCAGCTCTATCGCATCGATATCCCCGGCAAGGAAGAAAGCGTCTATGGCGTGTCCATGCATGCCCCGGAAGGCGGTGATAAATACATGGACGACAAGTTCCAGATGAGCGTATTCGATTTCGCCGAACTGAAAGGCACGCCTTATCTGCCGTATGAAGTCATGGTTACCGGCAACCGTGTGGTTGCGCTGCATATGCGCTTCCGCACCGCTGTTCACTACCCGGATCTGAAAATGATGGGTGCAAACAGCTTTATGAATGTGATGCCGAGCCCCGAAGCGATCCGTAAGGCATTGACCGAAGCGGTCGGCGGCACACAGTAAAAACCCTCTGTCGTCAGTACCTCCCGAAGACCCCGGCACCTGCCGGGGTTTTCGCGTTTAAGGCGGTGGAAAAGCTTAAAGTTTCACGGTGTCGGAGTCGCTATCGAGGCTGGTAGTGCGCAATGATCGTCACGCGAGGGGGCGGGGCGGAAAGAATTTTAATGGGTGCCAGGCAGGAATCTGGCCATAGAGGATGACGATGGTGATGCGGGAATCCAAGCTGGCGCTGGGCGGGTTTGTAGTCGCAGTTGCGTTAACGGGCTTGGGACTTATCGATGGCGCCTTGCTTGAGATCTTGCAAGGGGTTGCCCCGGGGTTCGCGCTGGCCGCGGGTGCTGCGCTGGCCGTGGCCGGCTGGTGGAAATTCAGATCGCTGGATAAACGGCAACAGGCGTTGTTCGCTGGGCTGGAGCGGCTGATGGCCGGTGCGGAGACAGCCCAACTGACGGCCGCGGACGCAGGTCCGGAGGCGGTCGAGGTTCTCGGTGACGTGGCTTCCGCTCTACATGCGCAGCACCAGATCACGCATTCCCTGATGCCCTCGGTAAACGCGCTTATCGAGCAGGTTAACGCCGTATCGGAACGCTGCCGCAACGCGCTTGAGTCGACCTCGAGCGGTACGCATGAAGCCGATGTGGCCGTGAACGAGCTGGTCCAGGCGGTTCAGGAAGTTGCGCGCAGTGCGGTCGAGGCAGCGGATTCGACCCATCAGGCCGCCAAGGAAGCGGATAACGGCAAAGTGACGATGACCGAGGCCATGGGTGCCATGTCCAGTTTGGGTGACCAGATCGGACGTGCCAGCGATGCGGTCACCCGCTTGGGTAAAGAGACGCAGAACATCGGTGCAGTGCTGGATGTGATCCGCGGCATCGCCGAACAGACCAATCTGCTGGCGTTGAACGCGGCCATCGAGGCGGCGCGCGCCGGCGAACAAGGGCGTGGTTTTGCCGTGGTGGCCGACGAAGTCCGCACTCTGGCCAGTCGCACCCAACGTTCCACTCAGGAGATCCGCCAGATGATCGAGCGCCTGCAAGGCGAGGCGCAGAGCGTGGTCGGCGTGATGGGCGAAGGCACCCGTCAAGCCACCGTGGTCGAGGAGCTGATCGAGAACGCCTGTATTTCCCTGGCGGAAATCGGCGGCGCGGTCACCAGCATCGACGGTATGAATACCCAAATCGCCAGTGCCGCCGAACAGCAACATGCAGCCGTGCAATCCATCCACGGTATGCTTTCGACCCGCGGCACGCGGGGAGCGGCCTTGGAACGGACGGTGGAAGATCTTGCGGAAATTGCCGACACCCTGGACGGGGTGAGTGCACGGCTAGGGTGAGTTTCGTAGGTACTGGTACAAGTCTTGCTTTGGGTTCTTGTAAACGGATAAGTGCCGGATTACCGGCGTGAGGGGCGTCAGGGTCGATGCGCAAGAACAATCGTTATATTGATCCGGCGGGCAGACAGCCTGTCTCTGTTTAACTTGGCAGGTGAGCATATGAAACCAAGTATTTTGCGCAATCTTCTAATGGCTTCCATTGGCTTCTGGGTGTTGGTGGGTGCACTTTTCCCCAGCGTTACCCAGGTGGTTGCGGACTGGGAGCCGGGCCTGTTGGCGTGGAGTGCCGTGGTTTTGGTGCTCAGTCCAGTGCTGGGTCTTGCCAACTATTGGCTGGTCAATGTCATTCTACTGAGCCACCTGAAGCGCATCTCGGAAGTGGCCAACGCCATCAGCCAGAACAATCTCAACGTGGCCTGCGAGGTGGTGAGTCACGACCTGATCGGTGAGATCGTGACGAGCTTCAATCAGATGCGCGACAACCTGCGCAACATCATCAACGAAATCAGCGGCGCGACCACGCAGTTGGCCTCCGCTGCCGAAGAGATGTCGGCCGTGACCGACGAGGCCAGTCGCGGTGTGCAGCATCAGCAGACCGAAATCGAACACGTCGCCACGGCGATGAACGAAATGACCTCGACCGTTCAGGAAGTGGCGCACAATGCCGCGTTGGCCGCGCAGTCGGCGCAACAGGCCGACGGCGACGCCAAGAAAGGTGCGTTGGTCGCCACCGAGGCGCTGGGCGGCATCGACAATCTGGTCAACGAAATGGAACGCGCCTCCGGCGTGATCCAGAAGCTGGAAAACGAATCCGAGAATATCGGCATGGTGTTGGACGTGATTCGCGGCATCGCCGAGCAGACCAATCTGTTGGCGTTGAACGCGGCCATCGAAGCGGCGCGTGCCGGCGAACAAGGCCGCGGTTTCGCGGTGGTCGCCGACGAAGTGCGCACCCTGGCCAGTCGGACGCAACAATCCACGCAGGAAATTCAGCAGATGATCGAGCGTCTTCAGGTTGGCGCGGGCGATGCGGTGCGCGTCATGAACGAGGCGCGCGGCATGGCCAAGGACAGTTCCGATCAGGTCGAGAAGGCCGCGGAATCCCTGGCCGAGATCGCAGGCTCGGTTTCCCAGATCAACGATATGAACACGCAGATCGCCAGTGCCGCCGAAGAACAGAGCGCGGTGGCCGCCGAGATCAATGCCAACGTCAGCAATATCCGGCATGTGGCGGATCAGACCGCCGCCGGTGCGCAGCAGACCGCGTCCGCGTCCGAAGAGCTGGCGCGGTTGTCGTCGCAGCTTCAGGGATTGATGGTGCGATTCCGCATGTAAGCCATTCCATTTGAGATGGACTCAACAGACCCGCCGCCCGGCGGGTCTGTCGTTTCTGGCGCGGCTGGAACGATTCCCGTCCTGCCGGCGCGCAAGTCGCCGCATATCCGTATCAGAATATTTTATGTTGGGCCACGAACTGGTAGCATTGGCGCCGGTTCGGATCGGGTTGTTCCTAGATGACCGTCAGCGCCCACAGGCAGGGCGTCTTCCCGCGTTACATTAAGAGATATCGAGACGTGTATGGCTGATCGCAGACTCCAGGTGTTCCACACGGTTGCTCGCCTGCTGAGCTTCACCAAAGCGGCGGAGACGCTGCATATGACGCAACCGGCCGTGACGTTCCAAGTGCGTCAGTTGGAGGAACATTTCAACACGCGTCTGTTCGATCGCACCCACAACCGCATCAGTCTCACCGAGGCCGGTCACTGCGTGTTCCAGTATGCCGACCGGATTTTCGATCTGTATTCGGAGATGGAAAACGCTGTGCGCGAAATGACCGGCGACATCAGCGGCGTGGTCATGATCGGCGCCAGCACCACCATCGCCGAATACATGCTGCCGGCGTTGCTCGGCGACTTCCGGCAAAAATATCCGGAAGTGAACGTGCGCCTCAAGGTGTCCAACACCGAAGGCATCGTGCACATGGTCGAAAACAATGGCATCGACCTGGGCGTGGTCGAGGCGCCGGTGCTGAACAAGAATCTGGTCGTCGACGTCTGCCGCATGGATCATCTGGTCGCCATCGTGCCGAAGAATCATCCGCTGGCGGGGCAGAAGAAGGTCAAGATCGCGGAACTGCTCAAGCATCCGTATATCTGCCGCGAGGAAGGGTCGGGCACGCGCGAGGTGATCGCCGAATATCTCAACGCCTGCAACATCAACATCAACGAAGTGTCCATCTGCATGGAGCTGGGCAGTCCCGAGGCGGTCAAGGGCGCGGTGGAAGCGGGCATGGGTGTGTCCATCGTCTCGCGCGCGACCATCAACAAAGAATTGCAGCTCGGTACGCTGGTGGCGCTCACGCTCGATCCGAATCTGGAGCGGCCGTTTTCCTTCGTGCATCAAAAGCAGAAATTCCGCCACCGTGCCATGGACGAGCTGCTGGATTTCGCGCAGAAATACTGTCTCACCCACCAGGATATGTGAGCGTGTGTCGCAGGCAGATTGCCCGGCGACGCATGCAGATCGAGCGAACCGACCATGGCCAATCTTGAAACGCAGCTTGTAGATCTGTTCCGGAAACTGCCCGCCGCGGAGCAGGCGAGTCTGGTCGCCTTCGCGGAATTCCTGCTTGGCCGCAGTGGTGCTGTGCCCGTGCGCGAGCCCACGCCGCCGGAACCCGTGGTCATCCCGGATCCCGTGCCGGTTCCGCGTCCCGCGCAGGAATCCGTGGTCAAGGCGGTGAAGCGCCTGGCGCAGACCTATCCCATGTTGGACAAGAGCAAGATGCTCAACGACACCTCGACGCTGGTCATGCAGCATGTCATTCAGGGCCGCGACGCGGTCGAGGTCATCGACGAGTTGGAAATCGTGTTCGAGCGCTACTACGCCCAGTTGAAAGAAAAAGAATAAAGCCAGGGGCTCAATGGACAGCATCCGCGACTGGTTCCGCCGGCATTTCAGCAATCCTCAAGTCGTCGCGCTGGGCATCGTTCTGGTCGTCGGCTTTGCCTTAGTGATGACGGTGGGCGACATGCTCGCGCCGGTGCTGGCCAGCCTGGTGATCGCCTATCTGCTGGACGGACTGGTCGATGCGCTGGGGCGGCGCGGGGTGCGGCGTTCCCTGGCGATGACGTTGGTCTTCCTGATGTTTCTCGCGGCGCTGATGTTCACAGTGTTCGGCATCCTGCCGCGTTTATCCAATCAGCTCACGCAACTCATCCAGCAATTCCCGGACATGGTCGCGCGCGGCCAGGAGGCCTTGCGGCTGCTGCCGGAAAAATATCCGAACTTCATCAGCGAAGAACAGATCAGTCAGGTGTTCGCGGCGCTGCGCACCGAGCTCGGCGGCCTCGGTCAGCGGGTATTGTCCTGGTCGGTGGCGTCGCTGATGGGCTTCATGATGGTGTTGGTGTACATGATCCTAGTGCCGATGCTGGTGTTCTTCTTTCTCAAGGACAAGACCGAGATTCTCGATTGGCTGAGCGGCTATCTTCCGCGCGAACGTGCGCTGTCGGCGCTGGTGTGGCACGACGTCGATCGTCAGCTCGGCAATTATGTGCGGGGCAAGGTCTGGGAGATCCTCGTCGTCGGCGTGGCGAGCTATGTCGTCTTCAGACTGATGGGCTTGCAATACGCCGTGTTACTGGCGACGCTGGTGGGGTTGTCGGTCATCATTCCCTACATCGGCGCGCTGGTAGTCACGTTTCCCGTGGTCGTCATTGCGTATTTCCAATGGGGCTGGAGCGGCGAGTTCGCCTGGCTGGTGACGGCGTATCTGATTATCCAGGGGCTGGACGGTTATGTGCTGGTACCGCTGCTGTTCTCCGAAGTGGTGAACCTGCATCCCATTGCCATCATCGTCGCCGTGCTGTTGTTCGGCGGCCTGTGGGGTTTCTGGGGCGTGTTCTTCGCTATCCCGTTGGCGACGCTTGTGCAGGCGGTGCTGAAGGCCTGGCCGCGTACGCTCGCGGCGTAATCCGCCAGTCATGAAGTCCGCACTGTTGCAAGCGGTTAGGCTGGGCGTTCCACCTTCCTCTGTGCTATGCCGATCAGCCCCAGCAGACCTGAGCCGAACAACCATGCGGTGGCGGGGATGGGGACCGCGGAGGTCGGATAGGCGTTAGCCCAGTCAAAGCCCGATGCGGAACTGAGGCTATAACCGCTCAATATCGTCCCATCGGCCAGATGCACTTCGCTGATTCCACCCCAGTAACCGGATGAGCCAAAGTTGCTGTAGGCACTCGCCTCATACTGCGCCTGAGTGAAGGCAGTCAGATCGGCCGACATCTGGAATGCAGTGCCGAACACAAAGGGGATATCGAACGAGAAGGTGCCGGTTAAACTGGCGGCGGGATCGGCTTGATACACCCCATTCAGCGCCTGACCGCGGATAATTTCATCGGTCGTGATGACGCCATTCCACGACACGAGTTGCCCCGAGGTTGAATAAACCAACCCACCGTTAATTCGCACCGACGCCGCTACCGTCGAATTGCCGACTCCAACACCCACCGCCGGGGAGTAGGACGCTAAACCGCCCGATAACGAAAAGCTGGCGCGAGCGAAGGCCGACGTCCCTGTCAATGCGGCATCGGAGAACGTGACTTGGTCGATCCAAGTGGCCCCGCCCTGTCCGCGCGTCTCGTTACGTGGCCCAGCAATAGCAGCAGAGAATGCACTCGCATGCAATGCGCCATACGCGGCCTGTCCGTATCCGGCAGCGGCCATCCCATTCGATGCAGCATTGATATAGCTCGCTACGCTCACAGCACCTGATGGGCCGTAAATGACTTCACGGCTACTGTCGGGTTCCTCATACACCACCGCAGAATTGGCAATGACTGTTGCCTGCACCGGACTTGCGGCTATGAGCAGCAACCCAGAGAGCGGAACCCAAATGCGATGATTGTTTGAATTATTGTTCAAGTTTTTCTCCCGTTGATGCCTGGAGTTTATGGTTGTAAGAATGGTCAACTTTCCCCGGTTCAAACTTCGCGCCGCGCCACGCCGACCAGTCCCAGCAGACCCGAACCGAACAGCCACGCGGCAGCGGGGGCAGGAACCGCACTCGTCGTGACGCTTACGCGCAGGTTATCCATGGCCCACGATTCGTCGTCGAGACTCTGGTTGCCCTCGCCAAAAATAAAGAAGTCGATGTTTACCGACGAACCCGTGTGAGCGAAGTTAAGAAACCGCGGGTCGGCACCGAGGTTGTATGCGCTGTCCGTGTAGTATCCGCCCGGACCCTGGAATCCCAGGTCAACATGGCGCGCCAGTTCCACGCCCGGCGGAGGAACATAACTTTGGATCTGGGACGGTAGCGCATTGGCAAACGACTCGCTGAAGAGAATCGTCCCATCGAACACGATACGGAAATAATCGCCGGCCGGGAATGTGCCTGTGCCGTCGAGCGAATCGATCGCGGCGAACAGGAACTCAAGTGTAATCGTGTCGTGGGCCGGCAGGTTGTCCAGATGCAGATTCACCGTGTTTCCGGTCGCGCTGCGCAGGAAATTCCCGCCGAACTGATTACCGGCGGGGCCGAGCCCGGCATATCCCTGTACACCGGTAAGCAGTGCGGTTCCGGGCGTAAACTCGGTAGGTAATGCACCGTCGAAATCGGTTTCGAATACCGGGATCGGTGCCGCGAACGCGTGGTTCGTTGCAAGCGCTCCCGAGAAGCCGAGTGCCGCGATGAGTGTCAGTGTTTTTAGGCGCATGTTCATGGTGCTCCCTGATTTTGTCGTTACAGCCGAGATGTCACGCAGCCATCTGCTTCAGTGTGTCGATCCGGCGTGCATCTTTGTGCGCGCGATGCCGATCATCCCCAACAGCCCTGAGCCGAATAGCCATGCGGCAGCAGGTAGTGGTACCGCTGGCGCGGCCTCCTCGATGAAGGATGTGCCATATGCGGCACCGAGCCCGTGTCCTGCGTAATTCAGGAGTGTGCTCCCGGCCCCGGTTGCGGTATTGATGGACAATATCGATGTGCCGGCGACGCCATAGAGATCGACATTATTGTTGGTGGCCATGCCATACACGGCTCCGACGCCGATGCTGCCGACATACGTGGCAACACCGGTCGTCCTGTCGAGACGCATGAGGTAGTCGGCGCTGACGGAACTCAGATACAGGTCGTTCCCTATGAAGGCGAGATCACCGGAGGAGTTGTAAGCGGTGCCTCCATTCCCAATCAATGTCGCTGTGCCTGTACTCGGGTTGAGCGTGTAGAGCGATCGGCTCGCTGTGTACAGTGTGCCGTCCGCGCCAAACACCAGCGAGTTGGAGCTGATGCCTGTGTTTCCGACAAGGGTGGATGCGGCGGTTTCCGTGTTAATTCGGTAGAGCGAAGAGAACGAGATACCGTACAAGATACCTGTTGGATCGAAGGCAATGTCGGTCATGACTACGCCCATGCTGCCGATGACCGTGACGTTGCCGGTCGCTACGTCTACCGTGCCGAGATGGCCGCTTGCATCGTCAATCCAGAGAATCGGGGACGCCTGGGACGATGTTGCGGTAAATCCCGATGCCAGGACGATTGCGGCGAATATTTGTTTTATACGATGCATTGTGCTGCCTCCTGTCGATTTTCCGTGTATGCATCTCACGCCGCGTCATGTTGGCGTGTGTCGGTCGCTACCATGCCTTCTGCCTGGTATGCGATAAGCGGTTATTGCATCAGACCGTTTGTTTGCGGCGCGCAATCCCCACCATGCCCAGCAGTCCGGAACCGAACAACCACAGGGCGGTGGGTACGGGCACGGCTGTGATGGTGGAGCTGCCGCCAAAATAGGCGCTGCGATTCTTCTTCCCATTGCTGTTCATGCCGAAGCCGTGAACGTGTGCGGCGAAGAAGTCGTCGAAGTCGTCCAGGGACGTGCCGAGGACGCGGAAGCTCAACGCGTTTTCATGCGATAGCCCTTTATATTTGAGCTGAATGTCGTAGCGTCCGAACTCGCTTATCTTCCCGTCCGGCTTCACTCTCCATTTCTTCGATAGGCCGGAGATCTTATACGGCGTGTTGGACGTGAAATTGAGGCCAAAACCGTCGATGCCGAAATTCGCGCCGGCGATGCTATCGAACGGCTCCAGGGGATTTACCTTGAAGTTGACGCCACGGCTGGTCTCGGTGAGGGTGACTTTGAGGTAGGCGTTGTCATCCGGCAGCAAACTGGACTGGTCGAGGAAATAGGTGGTGGATGCCGCCTGGGCCGTTCCCATGCCGAGTACTGCCATGCTTATGGCTATTAGTATTGATTTCATGACTCCTCCGAATGCTTTGTTGGTTGTTTTGTCGATGCCTATTGGCGGTGTTTCATGTGCACTGCTTTACCTCGCGTCCGATCGGCTAAATCCCGGTCTGGAGCCGAATCTTCGCGGGGTGTCGAGAAAATCGCGACGAATTCCGGTATGCCTCTGAAGGGCAAGGTTTCCCCGTTCTCGACGCACTCCACATTCCCGACGATCTCATCGGGACCGCAGTTGTTCCTCCGGTATATGCGTACGATGTAGTTCTCCACGTTGCTTGATCCTGTTAGTTCCGCCTACGGTTACGCATACTGCGGATAGGCAACTGACAGATGACTGACGGATTCGCGGAGCGATAGGTGCGCGGTTTATGCGCGTGACAAACCGGATGGATAGGAAGAATGAGGCGCGCACAGGCGCCCAGCGCCGGACCAATATCCGGCCGGCACTATGTGGCGCGTGATGAGAAGCGGAGGTTAACTGGGGAACTGAGCGCGGATGCGCAATGTTTCGGTGATCTGATTGGGACGAATGCCGTGCAGTCTGGACAATACCCGCTCACAGCGGTAGTACACCGACAGGGCTTCCGCGCGTTGATCGAGCTGCAAATGGCAATGCATCAGCCGCTGATAGAAATGTTCCATCAGATTGTCCGTTTCGATGCCCTTGCGATAGATGTCGATGGCGTGCGCATGTTGTCCGGCCGTTTCCCAGAAACGCCCGGCGTTGGTGATGTAACGCAGATAGCGGCTACGCAACCGTTCGCGCAGGGATAATGACCATGCCGTCGGCGTGTCGGTGCCGAGGAACATGCCGTGGTACAGATTCTCGATACTTTCGCCGAGTGCGGCGACGTCGGCTTCCGTGGCGCGGTGTTCCTTCAAAGCGGAATCGAGAGTACGCATAATTCTTTCGACCGCCCAGCAGTCTACCCAGCACTGATTCGCGTTGAGCGTGAGTTTGCGACCGGTGAGAATCAGTGCGCCAGGTATGCCCAGCAGGCGGCGGAGGCGGTGCAGTGTAGTATCGAATGCGACCAACGCCTTGTCGCCCTCCGCGTCGGGCCAGAGCGCATGTGCAAGTCCTTCTATGGAGACGTCGCGCCCGCCCAGCGCGATCAGCGCCTTGAGCAGTTCAAGTGGTTTATGCTGCGATTTACGCGAGGCCCGCGGTGCCGAATCCTGAACCAGCAGCGTGAAGCGGCCGAGTGCGTAGATACGCACGGGAAAATTTCCCGCTACGTCGACGCCAACGTGGCGATGTTCGGCAGGTGTTTTTCTCGCGAGCGCCGCGTCCTTTCCAGGTGCGTGGAATTGAGTTTCCATCGACATACACTCCCTGTAGTGAAGCTGCGCGGGGGTGGATGGCCGCGTCACGCTTCCGTGATGTTGTTATTGAATGACAATCCATGAACGAGATAGCGCGGGTTGACGGGCGGAAGCCAGCATCCAGCGAGCGGCCATTTTGGCAGATTTGAGCAGTACCGGCGATACGCGGTTTCAAGGCCGCGCGACGGGTTCCTGGCACATGCGGCACCAAGAGCTGTGGATATCTGGAGAGATCGATCTAATCGATATAGGGTTAAGTCTGTGTGGATGCCGTCGTACGCTGCGTAGGACTCACAAATTCCCCGACGCGAAATCCGCCAGCCGCGAGCGTTCGCCCTGACGCAGGATAATGTGGCCGCTGTGCTCCCAATCCTTGAAGCGATCGACCACATAGGTCAAACCGGAACTGGTTTCGGTCAGATACGGTGTGTCGATCTGCGCGATGTTGCCCAGACAGATTACCTTGGTGCCGGGACCGGCGCGCGTGACCAGCGTCTTCATCTGCTTTGACGTCAGGTTCTGCGCCTCGTCGAGGATCAGGTATTTGTTGAGGAAGGTGCGGCCGCGCATGAAGTTCAGCGAACGGATGCGGATGCGGCTCTGAATCAGATCGTTGGTCGCGGCGCGGCCCCAGTCGCCGCCCTGATCCGATTTGGTCAGCACTTCCAGATTGTCCATCAACGCGCCCATCCACGGCGTCATCTTTTCCTCTTCCGTGCCAGGCAGAAAGCCGATGTCCTCGCCGACCGGAATCGTCACGCGGGTCATGATGATTTCGCTGTAGCGTTTATCGTCCAGCGTCTGCGCGAGACCGGCGGCGAGTGCCAGCAACGTCTTGCCGGTGCCGGCCTGGCCGACCAGGCTGACGAAGTCGATGTCCGGGTCCATCAAGAGATTCAATGCGAAATTCTGATCGACGTTGCGTGCGTTGATGCCCCACACCGAATGACTCGGCTTGCGGAAATCGGTCATCACTTCCAACACCGCGCTGTCGTTGTCGCGACTGCGCACGATCGCTTCCATCGGCCGTTCGCCGCCCAACGCCAGACATTGATTGGGATGCCATGCCTCGACCTGCGGGCCTTTCACGCGGTAGAAGGTGCAACCCTCTTTCTGCCACGAGTCCATGCTGTCGCCGTGGCTGCTCCAGAAATCGTCGCCCAGTTCCGCGCGGCCCGAATACAGCAGGCTGACGTCGTCGAGCACCTGATCGTTGAAATATTCTTCCGCATGAACGCCAAGAACGGCGGCCTTGATGCGCAGATTGATGTCCTTGGTGACCAGCGTGACGGTGGTATCGACACGCTCCGCCTGCATGGCCAGCGCCGTGCTGAGGATGCTGTTGTCCTTTTTGCTGCCGGGCATGCCGGCCGGTAGATCGGCGTTGAGGATGCGGGTCTGGATGTACAACTTGCCGGCCGCCTGGCCGTTGCCCAGCGCCGCGGAGCGGGTATTGAGCGGCAGGCCGGCCTCGATGTCGCCGTGGCTGGCGTTGCAGGTGAGTTCGTCCAGAAAACGGTTGGTCTGGCGCACGTTGCGCGCCACTTCGTTCATGCCGACCTTGGCGTTATCCAATTCCTCCAGCACCGCCATGGGCAGGAACACATCGTGTTCGTGAAAACGGAACAAGGCCGTGGGGTCGTGCATCAGGACGTTGGTGTCCAACACGAAGAGACGTTTGCCGGCGATGGTTTGTTTGCTCAAGATGACCTCTGCTTCAACGGCCGAAAGCCGGCATTGCGTAGCCCGATGGCGGCACGCAGTGCCGTAATCCGGGAATGTCGATGCCCCTGCTTCCCGGATTACGCTGGCGCTGCATCCGGGCTACTTACTGCTGGGCGTCTACTCTGTAGGAGCGGCCTCTGGCCGCGAAAGGTTTAGCGCAATTTGTTCGCGGCCAGAGGCCGCTCCTACGGGAGCATCGGACACTCTATGACTTGCCCAACGCCTTCACGGCCGCGAGCACCTCGTCCACATGGCCGGGCACTTTGACCTTGCGCCACTCGGCGCGCAGTACGCCGGCCGCATCGATCAGGAAAGTGCTGCGCTCGATGCCCAGAACTTTCTTGCCGTACATGTTTTTCTCTTTGATGACGTCGAACCGACGACACAGTGTTTCCTCGCCGTCCGACAGCAGCTCGAAGGGGAAGTTCTGTTTGTCCTTGAACTTCGCGTGCGCGGCCAGGCTGTCGCGCGACACGCCGAGGATCACCGTGTTCAGACGCTTGAACTTGGCGTGCTGGTCGCGGAAGTCCTGGCCTTCGAGGGTGCAGCCCGGGGTGCTGTCCTTGGGATAGAAATACAGCACGACGTGCGTACCCTTGAGATCGGCGAGGCGGATCTCCTGATCGCCGGTGGCGGGCAGACGAAAATCCGGAACCTTTTTGCCGAGGACGAGGCTGCTCATGGGGTGTGTTCCGCGGGGTGTATCAGCCTTTGACCGGCTCGATGATGGCATCGAGGTTGAGCTGGTCGCAGAAATCCATGAACTCGTCGCGCAGCGTGGCGATGTGCAGCCGCGCCGGGATGTCCACGCGCATGTGTACCGAGAACATCTGCGTGCCGGTGTGCGCCGCCGCATAGCAACTGGTGGACAGGTCTTGAATGTTGATCTGCCGGCTGGAGAAGAAATTCGCCAGATTGTGCACGATACCCGGGTTGTCCAGCGCCACCACGTCGACGGCGTAGGGCAACATGTCGCCGTGCGTTGCGCGCAAGGCAGTACGCCGGCTGGTGATGGTCATGCCCAGACGTTCGGCCAGCGGCGGCAGTTGGTCTTCCAGCTTGGCGACGGCGTTCCAGTTGCCGGAGATCAGCAGGATGATGGCGAAGTCGCCGCCCAGCACGGTCATGCGGCTGTCGGCGATATTGCAGCCGCTTTCCAGTACGCAGCGGGACAGGTCGTTGACCAAGCCGGGGCGATCCTCGCCCAGGGCGGAAATGACGAGAAAGTTTTGTTTGGGTGTGTTCATAACCGATCGGGACAGTGCATGGAAATGGATGCCAGGGCAGGATTTCCCGGTGCGCGGCAGTGTAGCACCTTTGCGGCGGGCGTGGTCAGCGGGATCAGGCCGCCGGCGAATCGAGATCGACCGAGCGCAGGCGCTCGGCGGCCTCTTCGGGGCTGAGGGTGCTGACGAACAGCCCGGAGCCGAGTTCGAAGCCGGTCGGGATGCTGGTGCGCGGACAGATTTCCAGATGCCAGTGATAGCTGGCGTCGCAGTCGGCGAAGTCGTCGCCGCGCGGTTGGGAATGCAGGAAGAAGTTGTACTGCGCGCCACCGATCACCGCGTCCAGGCGGCCCATGGTGCGCTTGAGCACCCGCGCCAGATCGGCCCGGTCGTGCTCGGTGATGTCCAGGAAATTGCTCTGGTGCTGGAGCGGCAGGATGTGCACCTCCCATTCGTAACGGCTGGCGAACGGCTTGATGGCAATGAAGCGTTCGCCGCGCTCGACCACGTACTGGCCGACGTTGATGCGCCGGCGGATCTGCCCGGAGGCACGGTCGTAGATGGTCGCCTCGAAGGTGAGTGCCTCGTCGATCAGCGAACAGAAGATGCACTGGTGCTGCTTCTGGTAGTGCGTGCGGCTGTGGGTGACTTCGTTGTAGACGTTCTCCGGCACCACCGGCATGGCGATGATCTGGCTGTGGGTGTGCGCGATGCTGGCGCCCGCGGCTGGACCGAAATTCTTGAACACCAGCACGTAACGGATACGTGCGTCGTTGGCGTAGATCTGGGTCATGCGCTCTTGATAGGCGCCGAACAGCAGGAACAGATGTTCCTCGCTCATTTCATGCAGGGCGATGCCGTGCTGACGGTGATCGATGATGACCTCGTGGCGGCCGTAGCCTTCGATGGCCTGCTGTAAACCGAACACCAGATTGCCGGTGGAACGGTCGTCGCCGAGCACCGGATAGAGATTCTCGACGATACGCGCCTGCCAATTGTCGCCGTCGGGATAGGAGGCGATGGTCGGCGGCGTCATATGTTCGTTGCCGGTGCAGAACGGGCAGGTATCGACATGCCGGCGGGTGTCGCGCGGCGCCGGGTCTTCGGCCTTGCGCGGGCGCATGGAGCGCGCGGTGGCGACCAGCACGGACTCGCTGGGCACGATGGGATTGATGCGGATTTCGCGGATGGCTTTGATTTCGGTGTCGGTCATGACGGTACGGGGTCGGGGGCTGTCTGCAACGGTGGATGCGGGCCGCATACTACTGCAATCGGCCGGCCGCCGGCCACCTCCAGAACCTATCCTGGGTTCGCTTGTCAGTGTCGGACCGGACCAGTAGTATGTCCGGGATTTTTCGATCCCCCGGAGAGGTTGCATGTTCCACGGCAGTATGGTCGCGCTGGTCACGCCGATGCGGGCGGACGGTGCGGTCGACGACGACAGTCTTGCGGGGCTGATCGAATTCCATATCCGCCAGGGTACGGACGCCATCGTCGCCGTGGGCACGACGGGCGAGTCGGCCACCCTCGACGAGCACGAGCATTGCGACGTTATCCGCAGGGTCGTCGAACTGACCGCCGGACGGATTCCGGTCATCGCCGGCACCGGCGCGAATTCCACCACCGAAGCCATCAGCCTGACCCGCTGCGCCCTGAAAGCCGGCGCCGACGCCTGCCTGCTGGTCACGCCGTATTACAACAAGCCGACCCAGGAAGGTTTGTACTTGCACCACAAGGCCGTCGCCGAGGCCGTGCCGATCCCGCAGATTCTGTACAATGTGCCCGGCCGCACCGCCTGCGACATGTTGCCGGACACCGTGGCACGCTTGGCGTCGATCTCCAATATCGTCGGCATCAAGGAAGCCACCGGCAATCTGGAACGCGCGCGAGAGATTCTCGAACGCTGCGGCGAGCGCCTGGATCTGTACAGCGGCGACGATGCCACGGCCTGCGAATGTATGCTGCAAGGCGGCAAGGGCGTGATCTCGGTGACGGCGAACGTCGCGCCTGCGGCCATGCACGCCTTGTGCGTCGCGGCCATGGCTGGCGACCGCGCGCGTGCCGAGGCCATCGACCTGCCGCTGCAGGCGTTGCACCGCGATCTGTTCGTCGAGGCGAACCCGATCCCGGTGAAATGGGCGTTGCAGGAAATGGGTTTGATTCCACCCGGTATCCGGCTGCCGCTGACGCCCCTCTCGGAATGCTATCGCGAAACGGTCCGGGATGCGCTGCGTCAGGCAGGCATCCTGTGAACATTCACCACGAACATGGATACCTATCTCCCATGAAAAAATATGCAACACCTCTGCACGGTCTGCTTCTGTTGCTTGCGGTCGGCTCGCTGGCCGGTTGCAGCACCTGGGAAAAAGTGACCGGTAAGAAGGTGGACTACAAACAAAGCCGCACCGAAGAGCCGCTGGAGGTTCCGCCGGATCTGAGCAGCGCAAACATCGAGGACGCCGTCACGGTGCCGGGTGGTACGCCCACGACCTATTCCGAATATGCCTCCGGCGAACAGGGCAAATCTGCGCCGGGTACCAGCGGTGTATTGGTGCAACCGCAGCATCTGCGCATCGAACGTCACGGCGACAAGCAATGGCTGGTGGCGCAGGCCTCGGCCGAAGCGGTGTGGCCGAAGGTGCACGATTTCTGGTTGCAGAACGGGTTTCTGTTGACCATGGACGATCCCGGCGTCGGTATTCTGGAAACCGACTGGGCGGAAAACCGCGCCGACATCCCGCAGGATTTCATTCGCGGCACCATCGGCAAGGCGCTCGATTTCCTGTATTCCTCGGCCACCCGCGACCGTTTCCGCGTGCGTCTGGAACGGGCGGGCGCGGACAGCACCGAAATCTTCATCAGCCATCGCGGTATGGAAGAAGTGGTGCAGGGCCAACCCGGTTCCGATACCGGCACGATCTGGAAGCCGCGTCCCAGCGACCCCGAACTCGAAGCCGAAATGCTCAAGCGCCTGATGGTGTTCATGGGCACCGATCGGGAGCGTGCCGCGGCACAGGTCGCGCAGACCTCTTCCGCACCGACCGCAACGCGTTCGCAATTGGTGGTGAACGCCGCCGGCGAGAGCACGCTCGTTGTCGACGATGGGATATCGCGCGCCTGGCGCGAAGTCGGTCTGGCGCTGGATCGTGTCGGCTTTACTGTCGAGGACCGCGATCGCAGCGGCGGCCTGTATTTCGTGCGCTATAACGATCCGCTCAAGGAAGATAAGAAGAAGGGCTTCCTGTCCAAGCTGAAATTCTGGGGCGACGACGAGCCCAGCGCCGCGGAGCAGTACCGCATTCTGCTGACCGGCGAAGGCGACAAGACCCAGGTGACCGTGCAAGACGCGCAAGGTCAGCGCGACAATTCGCCCACGGCGAAGCGCATCCTCACGCTGGTGCAGGAGCAGATGCAGTGAGTGATTATGTAGCCTGGGTTGAGCGGTAGCGAACGGTCGCTTTTGACGCTATGAAATGGCGGCAAAAGCTTTATAAACAATTCAGGTCCTTGCCGTAAGAATGCCGTAACGGCATTCTTCCAACCCAGGCTACGGGATGTCGACATGCTCCGTTTCGCCTCCCTCGGCAGTGGCAGTCGCGGCAACGCCACACTGGTGGAGGCGGGGGACACCTGCGTAATGGTGGATTGCGGTTTCTCCGTCAGCGAGACCCAGCGGCGCCTTGCGCGACTCGGCAAATCCCCCGGCGACATCCACGCCATTCTCGTCACCCACGAACACAGCGATCACATCGGCGGCGTGGCGGCCTTCGCGCGGCGGTTCGCGACGCCGGTGTGGATGACCGCGGGCACCTCGGTCATGCACAACGACACCGAGATCCCGAGCCTCGATGGGTTCGACGGTCACACGCCGTTCGCCGTCGGCGATGTGCATATCACGCCGTTTCCGGTGCCGCACGATGCCCGCGAGCCCTGCCAGTTCGTCTTCAGCGACGGTGCCGTGCGTCTAGGCATACTCACCGATACCGGCAGCATCACCGCGCATATCCAGCAGCAATTGAGCGGTTGTCAGGCGCTGCTGCTGGAGTGCAATCACGACACCGCCCTGCTCGCCGCCGGCCCGTATCCGCCGAGCCTCAAACAGCGTGTCGGCGGTCGTCTCGGCCATCTGAGCAATCGTCAAGCGGCGGAGTTGCTGGCGGCACTCGATACCTCGACGCTGGCACACCTCGTGGCGGCGCACCTCAGCGACAAGAATAACCGCCCCGAACTGGCGCGCGCGGCGCTGGCTGGTGTGCTCGGCTGCGCGCCCGACTGGATCGGCATTGCCGATCAGGCCGCGGGTCTGGCATGGCGACAGGTGGGCTGAATTCGGCTGTGAATCCGTGTAGCCCGGATGGAGCGCAGCGTAATCCGGGAATGCCCCGGATTTCGGTCTGACGACCTAAGAAAAATCGGGGTCAGAGACGAATTCCACCGCCATTGCGTGGGGCTTGGGGAAGGCGGGACTTAATTCGTCTCTGACCCCCATTTTTCGGTATCATGTGCACCTTTCCAGCGACTACCACCACACCCCAATCTGATCGAGACGGACTCATGCTGCACATTCCCGGCGGTCCCGCCCTTTCCAGTTTCCGCAGTGAAAAACTGCTGGCCCGCGCCCGGGAGCGGGTTCCGGACATCGAAACAATCCACACCGAATTCTGGCATTTCGTCGATCTCGAACAGCAACTCGATGCCACCGACCGCGCCACGCTGGAACGTTTGCTGGACGACGGGATCGTCAGCCCGCCACCGCCCGAGAGCGCGCAGATGTTTCTGGTGGTGCCGCGTCTGGGCACGATTTCGCCCTGGGCCAGCAAGGCCACCGACATCGCGCACAACTGCGGTCTGCAACGCATTCATCGCATCGAGCGCGGCATCGCCTACCGGCTGCGTTTGCAGGGCGGTCGCGTCTGCACCGATCATGAGCGCAGTGCGCTGCTGCCGCTGCTGCACGACCGCATGACCGAAACCGTGCTGACCAGTGCCGACGAGGCCGTCACGCTGTTTCAAACCGCCGCGCCCGCGCCGCTGACCACGGTCGACATCCTTGGCGGCGGTCGCGCCGCGCTGGTCGAAGCCAATCGCACGCTTGGCCTCGCACTGTCCGACGACGAGATCGACTATCTGGTCGAGAGCTTCACCGGTCTGCAACGCAATCCCACCGACGTCGAACTGATGATGTTCGCGCAGGCCAATTCCGAACACTGTCGACATAAGATTTTCAACGCCGATTGGATCGTCGACGGCCAACCGCAGGACGCCTCGTTGTTCGGCATGATCCGCGAGACCTACCGCGCCAGTCCCGAGGGCGTGCTGACCGCTTACAAGGACAAAGCAGCGGTGATGCAGGGCTTCGCGGCCCAGCGTTTCTTCCCCGATGCGCACGGCGTGTATGCCGAACACAGCGAAGACGTGCACATTCTGATGAAGGTCGAGACGCACAATCACCCGACGGCGATCTCGCCGTTCCCTGGCGCGGCCACCGGTTCCGGCGGCGAGATCCGCGACGAGGGCGCGACCGGGCGCGGCAGCAAACCCAAGGCCGGTCTGTGCGGCTTCTCGGTGTCGAATCTGCGCATCCCCGGTTTCGAACAACCCTGGGAAACGGATTTCGGCAAACCGGCGCGCATTGTCTCCGCGCTCGACATCATGATCGAAGGCCCGCTCGGCGCGGCGGCGTTCAACAACGAATTCGGCCGACCGAATCTGTGCGGCTATTTCCGCACCTTCGAGGAACGCGTGCCGGGTCCAACCGGCGACGAGATCCGCGGTTATCACAAACCGATCATGATCGCCGGCGGCCTCGGCAATATTCGCGGCGAACACATCGAGAAAAACGACATCCCGCCCGGTGCACAAATCGTCGTGCTCGGCGGCCCGTCGATGCTCATCGGTCTGGGCGGCGGCGCGGCGTCGAGTATGGCCAGCGGCAGCAGCGCCGAGGATCTGGATTTCGCCTCGGTGCAGCGCGGCAATCCGGAAATGCAGCGCCGCGCGCAAGAAGTCATCGACCGTTGCTGGGCGATGGGTGCGGACAACCCCATCGTTTCCATCCACGACGTCGGCGCCGGCGGGATTTCCAATGCACTGCCGGAACTCGTCAACGACAGCGGTCGCGGCGCGCGTTTCGAGCTGCGCGCGGTGCCCAACGACGATCCCGGCATGACGCCGATGCAGATTTGGAGCAACGAATCACAGGAACGCTATGTGCTCGCGGTCGCGGCGGATCGCATCGAACGCTTCCAGGAAATCTGCGAACGCGAACGCTGCCCGTTCGAGGTCGTCGGCGAGGCGACCGAGGAACAACAGTTGGTGGTCGGCGATGCGCACTTCGAGAATCTGCCCGTCGACATGCCGATGGCGCTGCTGTTGGGCAAGCCGCCGAAAATGCTGCGCGATGTGCATCACCGCACCTTTACCAAGCCCGAGTTCGATACGCGCGCGGTCGATGTGCGTGACGCCGCCTATCGCGTGTTGAATCTGCCGGCGGTGGCGAACAAGACCTTCCTCATCAGTATCGGCGACCGCAGCGTCACCGGCACCGTCACGCGCGATCAGATGGTCGGGCCGTGGCAGGTACCGGTGGCCGATGCTGCCGTGACGACGACGGAGTATCGCGGCTACACCGGCGAGGCCATGGCCATGGGCGAGCGCACACCCATCGCGCTGGTCGATGCTGCCGCCTCCGGGCGCATGGCCGTGGGCGAAGCGATCACCAACATCGCCTGCGCCGATATCGAACGCATCGAAGACATCCGCCTGTCGGCGAATTGGATGGCGCCGGCCGGCCATCCGGGCGAAGACGCCAACCTGTTCGACACCGTGCGCGCGGTCGGTCGCGAGTTGTGTCCCGCACTCGGCATTGCCATTCCGGTCGGCAAGGATTCGGTGTCGATGAAGACGGTGTGGCAAGAGCACGGCGAGTCGCGCGAAGTCACCGCGCCGGTGTCGCTGATCGTTACGGCGTTTGCGCCGGTCGCCGATGTGCGCCGCACGCGCACGCCGCAGTTGCGCACCGACCTCGGCGATTCCGATCTGATCCTCATCGATCTCGGCAAGGGTCGTAATCGCATGGCCGGTTCGGCGCTGGCGCAGGTGTACAAGCAGGTCGGCCATCACGCGCCCGATCTCGACGATGCGCACGCCATGAAGGCGTTTTTCGCCGCCATCCACGAACTCAACCACGAAGAGCTGATCCTCGCCTATCACGACCGCGCCGACGGCGGCCTGTTCGCGACGCTGTGCGAAATGGCCTTCGCCGGGCATGCCGGCATCGACATCCAGCTCGACGAACTGGTTAACGGTCCGGGCGACGATCCGGTCGCGGCGTTGTTCAGCGAAGAACTCGGTGCGGTGTTACAAGTGTTGCACTGCGACACCGACACCGTGTTGGACATCCTGCGCGGCTATGGCTTCGCGCGTCACAGCCATGTCATCGGCACGCACGAAGACGACGACCGTATCCGCATCGGCTGTGACGGCGACACGCTGCTCGACGAGTCGCGCGTCGATCTGCAACGTGCCTGGAGCGAGACGACCTATCGCATGCAGGCGTTGCGCGACAACCCCGCGTGTGCGCGGCAGGAATTCGATCTGCTGCTGGACCGGCAAGATCCGGGCATCAAGATCAAACTCAATTTCGAGCCCGAAGAAGACGTCGCCGCGCCCTTCATAAACCACGGCGCCAGACCGCGCATGGCCATCCTGCGCGAGCAGGGCGTCAACGGCCAGATCGAAATGGCCGCGGCCTTCCACCGTGCCGGCTTCGATAGCGTCGACGTACACATGAGCGATATCCTCAGTGGACGCGTGTCGCTGTCCAGCTTCAAAGGCTTCGTCGCCTGCGGCGGTTTTTCCTACGGCGACGTGCTCGGTGCCGGTCAGGGCTGGGCCAAGTCGATTCTGTTCAACACGCAGGCGCGCGACGAATTCGCCGCCTTTTTCGCGCGCAGCGACAGCTTCGGTCTGGGTATCTGCAACGGTTGCCAGATGATGTCGGGATTGAAAGAACTGATTCCCGGCACCGAACAGTGGCCGCGCTTCCGGCGCAATCTGTCCGAACAGTTCGAGGCGCGCTTCGCCTTGGTGGAAATCCTACCGACGCCGTCGCTGTTCTTCGCCGGCATGCACGGCTCGCGCATGCCCATCGCCGTCGCGCACGGCGAGGGTCGCGCCGAGTTTGCCGCTGCCGACGGCGCGCAACAGGCATTGAACGCGCGTCTGGTTACGGCGCGCTATCTGGACCATTACGGCCGCGCCACGGAAGTTTATCCGCTCAATCCCAACGGCTCGCCCGCCGGCATCACCGGCCTCACCACCGGCGACGGCCGCTTCACTATCATGATGCCGCACCCCGAACGCGTGTTCCGCGCCGTGCAGCATTCCTGGCACCCGGATCAGTGGGGTGAAGACGGCCCCTGGCTGCGCATGTTCCGCAACGCGCGGGTGTGGGTGGGGTAACGGTCTGTCTCATGGCCGGTTCTGTTTGCCGGTGTCATGTTTCATGCGCGCAAACGCTCGATGCCGGTGACCAGGGCGACTAGCACGGCGACCAGCAACATGGGGCCGCCGGTGTACAGCACCATGAAGCGGAAGAACTCGGGCCAGAAATCCGGATTGAATCGCGCCGCTCCGAAGTTGGTTAGCAAGATAGCAAGTGCCGTGAAGAGCAGATAGGCGGTCAGCCAGTTCAAGAATGCGCGACGCAGGAAACCCAGCGCACGAAACCGGCCGGAAAAGCACAGCAGTGCATGCGTCCCCGCGCCCAGGAATCCCATCGCCATGCCGACCACGGGTTGCAGTATGGAACCGTAATCGCGCAACTGCGCGAGCACGACGAATCCGCCGACCGTGCAGACAAGTAGCCAGACGACGATGCCGACGAGTCCCGATTTGACGGCTTGGTTCTGCATAAGGCTCTTCGGTCCTGTGTCGCCAATGAATTCGTCTGTGCGCGGGAAATCTAGCAGCCGGAAAAACGAAAATCCATCGGCCGTGCCGCGCGATCTGAAAGCGTTAATGAAACGTTATGCTTTCGTGATAACTCCCGTCGTCCCGTCGTGTACAAATTGTCTGCGCATAACGCGGCGTCTTGTCTGCATGACGACCGTTGCATATGCGAAACCGGCGGCTTCCGCATTTAGGGATTTCCGCCATACGACGACAACGAGCGAGGACGAATTCAATGAACATATTCCGACGTACTGTATTGTGGGCGGCGCTGCTGCCGTGCCTGGCGAGCCCTGCCGTGCAGGCGCATGACGATGACAGCGAGGACGCGGCGGGTGCGGTGTACACCATGTCCAATGCCGTGGACGGCAACAAGATACTGGCGTTCAGCCGTGCCGACGACGGTTCACTGCGCCCCGCCGGCGAATATGCCACGGGTGGACTGGGTTCCGGAGCCGGTCTCGGTAATCAGAACGCGGTGGTCTTGAGCAAAGACGGCCGCTGGTTGTTCGCCGTCAACGCCGGCAGCAATCAAGTGTCCGTATTCGCCGTGCGGCGCAACGGGCTGGTGTTGGTGGACACGGTCGATTCGGGTGGCGTTCGCCCGGTCAGCGTGACGGCGGATCGCGATGTGCTTTATGTGTTGAACGCGGGCAGCGACAACATCACCGGCTATCAGCTCAATCGCCGCGGTAAACTGACGCCGCTGCCCGCGTCCACGCGACCGCTCAGCGGCGCCGGCACGGGGCCCGCGCAGATCTCCTTCAGTCCGGACGGCGATCTGCTGGCGGTGACGGAAAAGGCCACCAACCGCATCGACATCTACGTGGTGGGCGAGGATGGGTTGGCGACAGGGCCGTCCGTGCATGCCTCGGTCGGTCAGACGCCGTTCGGCTTCGCCTTCGATCGGCGCGGCCGGCTACTGGTGTCCGAGGCCGCCGGCGGTGCCTTCGAGGCCAGTTCGGTGAGCTCGTACACGGTGACGGAAGACGGCGGCTTGCAGCCGATCAGCGCGGCGGTGCCGACCACCGAGACCGCGGCCTGTTGGGTGGTGATTACCGGCAACGGACGCTATGCCTACACCACCAATGCCGGCTCGGGTTCGTTGGCCGGTTATGCGATTGGGCGCGACGGTCGTTTGTCCCTGCTGAATCCGGACGGCCGCAGCGGCGTGACCGGCGCCGGCAGCACGCCGATCGACATGGCCATGTCCAACAACAGCCGTTATCTGTACACGCTGAATGCCGGCAGCGATACGGTCGGTGCGTTTCGGGTCGAGGCCGACGGCAGTTTGCAGGCGCTGTCGGGCGTGAGTCTGCCGGACGGGACCAACGGTCTGGCGGCACGCTGAGGAAGCAACGTCCGGGGTCGAACCCACGGCCCCGGACGTCGCGCTTCACGTCACGGCCTGCATCCGGCGCATGCGTTCGGCCAGCGCCGAGTTTCTTTGCAACAGAAATTCACGCAACCGTTCCGGATAATGCGCATCGACGGCGTCGCGCACGGAATCCCGCTCACCGAGATTCTGCCGCCAGGCCCGGACCTTGGGCGTATGCCGGAACACGCCGAAATCGGCGACAGTGTCGAACACATCGAAATAGCGGAAGATCGGCCCGAACACGGCATCCACGATGCTGAACTGCGCGCCCGCAAAATAGGGACCGCTCCCGAGTTCGGATTCCAACTGCGACATCCTGTCCGTCAGGTCGTCGATGTGGTGTCGCAGAGTGCGCGCATCGTCTGCTGTGTAGAAACGCCAGATGTTGTCCAGCACGGCGGACCCGAATTCCATCCAACTGCGATGCCGCGCACGTTCCAGTGGGTCGGCCGGATGCAGACGCGGTCCGATGGTCTCGTCCAGATACTCGCAAATGACCGCCGATTCGAAGATCGGCCGATCGTCGACCAGCAGCACGGGTACCTTGCGCAGTGGCGATATGGCTAAGAACCAATCGGGCGGACTGGCGAGATCGACGTAGCGGCGCTCGGACGGAACGCGCTTCTCGGCCAGCAGAATGGCGGCGCGCTGCACATAGGGGCAGAGGTGATGGGAAACGAGAATCAGGGGTTGAAACATCGGCTACTCCTTGGTTGGCATATCTGTGAATCTCCATGGCGGTTCCGTGGATTCCACTCGGCAGAGAGGGTGCTGAGAACCGCGGGCCATGACGTTGGGTTGCTGTGGTGGCAACGCCGTCCACGGTTAGTCGATGACGACGCGCGGTCCTGACACCGTTTTGCGAGCGACCTCCGGAGCGATGTTTGGGAACGAAAGTTGTCAGGAACCCGTGTCGGCGCCGACCAATCTCCAGTCGCGTCCATCCCCGGCGTGGCATGCCTTCGCGTGAAAGAGGTCAGATATGCGGATTATCAATACCTTGTTTGCAATCCTCCTGTCGGCGACGACGTCGCGGTTGTCTGCCGTGGAGACCTTCGCGGCCGGGCACGCGCCAGCGCTCGACCCTCACCCGGATGTCTGGATCAACTCGGCGCCGCTCGATTGGCCGGCTCTGGAAGGGAAGGTCGTGCTGCTCAATGTCTGGACTTACGGCTGCGGCAATTGCCAGCGGTCGCTGCCCTGGCTCAGCTCCGTGCGCGCGAAATATCGCCTGCGTGGATTCGAAATCGTCGCTGTGCACAGCCCGGAATTTCCGTGGGAACGCTCCCGGTCGGCGGTGGCGGTGGCCGTCGAGGAGCATGGCATCGGCTGGCCGGTCATGTTGGACAACGGGCTTCGGTATTGGACGGCTCTGGGGAACCGTTACTGGCCAGCGTTTTATATCGTCGACCGGCACGGAAGGATTGCGGGTCGATTCGTCGGCGAGACGCATGCCTATGACGGCCGGGCCGGCAGCATGGAGCGTTTGATCGAGAAACTGCTGAACGAAGGTTGATCGCGGCGTTCGTGATGAACTTGTGATCGATCCGTGAAGAGGGCGTGACAGCGAGACGTTAGGCTGGCCGCGCCATGGCATACAGGCGTGTTCTCGAGGTCATCGAAGCACGCCGCCGTTCATTGCGGCAAGGATATCTCCGCGGGAGATGAACCATGGCAGAACCCGGTCTTGAACACGAGTTGCGGTCGCATCTGTACGGGAGTCCCATGCCGCTCAATCTGCTGATCGTCGAAGACAACGCGGATATCGCGCGGCTGGTGGCGTTTCATGCGCGTGCGCTCGGTTGCGACGCGGACATCGTCGGGGACGGACAGCAGGCCACGCAGATGTTCAAGCAGCGGGATTATGATTTGATCGTTCTCGATCTGATGCTGCCGGGTCTGGACGGGCTCGATGTTTGTCGTTGGGTGCGTGCCCAGTCGCATTACGTCCCGATCCTCATGTTGACCTCGAAATCCTCCGAGATCGATCGCGTGTTGGGGCTGGAGGTCGGCGCCGACGACTATCTGACCAAGCCGTTCAGTATTCCGGAATTGAAGGCCCGCATCAAGGCGCAGTTCCGGCGCAGCGCCGCCCTGCGCGCGCCGAGCGGCGACGGTGCAACGCGTATCCGTTGCGGCGAGCTGCTCATCGAGATCGACAAACATCGTGTCTCTGTCGACGCCCGCGATATCGCCTTGACGGCGCGCGAGTTCGATCTGCTGGTGTATTTCGCGCGGCATCCCGGCCGGGTCTATTCGCGGCTCGAGTTGCTGGAACGGGTGTGGGGCTATCAGCATGAGGGCTACGAGCACACGGTGAATTCCCATATCAATCGCTTGCGTGCCAAGATCGAGCGCAATCCCAATGACCCGCAATACATCCTCACCGTGTGGGGCGTGGGCTACCGTTTCTGCGAACGCATACCATGATCCCGCGCACGCTGTTTTCCAAACTGGCCATTACACTCGGTGCCCTGCTCATGGGCATCGGTCTGCTGTATATTCTGCTCAGCACCTCGCTGTCCCGGCACTATCAGCAGGTCTTCCTGCAAAACCTCAATCGGGATCTGGCGCGGAATCTCATTCTCGATCGCAACCTCGTCAACGGCGGCCGCCTGGACGAGGCGGCACTGCGGGAGACCTTTCATCATTACATGCTCGTCAATCCGAGCATCGAGATCTATCTGCTCGATGCGAACGGCCGCATCGTCTCCTATTCCGCAGATCCCGGCGATGTCAAACGCAGACACGTCGATCTTGAGCCGGTACGTGAGTTTCTTTCCGGACACGGTTTCCCATTGCTGGGCGACGATCCGCGCAGTCATGATCGGCGCAAGGTGTTTTCCGCGGCACCGCTGCCGTCGGCCGGCAGGGCGCCCGGCTATCTGTATGTTGTGCTGCGCGGCGAGGAGTACGACCGGATCGAACGGTTGTTTCAGAACGACGTGCTTGCGCGGTTGTCCGGCGCCGCGGTGTTGGCGAGTCTCGGCGTCGGGCTGGGAGTGGGCTTGCTGCTGGCGCGGGCATTGACCCGGCGTCTGCAACGTCTCAGCGAATTGATGAACCGCTTTTGCGACAGCGGTTTCGACGACTACATGCCGATAGACGAACGCCGCGGGAAGGCCGACGAGATCGATCGGTTGGGCCGGCACTACAATCACATGGCCGAGCGCATACGCACTCAGCTTGAGGACTTGAAGCGGCAGGACGAGGTGCGGCGCGAACTGGTCGCCAATGTTTCGCACGATCTGCGCACGCCGTTGGCCGCGCTCCAGGGATATATCGAAACCTTGAAGATCGATGCGGCGGATCTCAGTTCGGAAATCCGCGTGCAATATCTCGATATCGCGCTGGCGCACAGCCGCAGTCTGACCCGGCTGGTCGGCGAACTGTTCGAACTGGCCAAGCTGGACGCGCGCGAGATACACCTCCGGCCCGAGCCGTTTTCAGTGGCCGAACTGGTACAGGATGTCGTGCTGAAATTTCAGCTCGCCGCGGCGGAGCGCGGTGTGCGTCTGGCGATGGAATGCGGTGAGCCGCTGCCGTTGGTGATCGCGGACATCGGTCTGATCGAACGCGTGCTGGAGAATTTCATCGGCAATGCGCTACGCCACACCGGCCAAGGTGGCGAAATCGTGCTGCTGCTGCGACGGCAGGATACGAACGTGGAGATCGGCATACGCGACGATGGCGACGGCATCGCACCGGAGGATATGCCACATATTTTCAGCCGCTTCTATCGGGGCGGCGGGCAGGCACGCAGCGGGTATCATGCGGGTCTCGGCTTGGCCATTGCGCAGCGCATCATGCATCTCCATGGCGAGGCCATCGAGGTCGTCAGCCGTCCGGGTCAGGGGGCGCTATTCCGCTTCCGTCTCTCGACGTGGCAAGCGGATGGCGACCGGCTGCGGCACGAGGACGCCGTTGCCCTATCGTCGGCAGTTTCCTTGTGAGTTCGCTCGACGCGTTTGCCTGCCGGGAACACCCGGGGCGAAAGGTTTGTCACAGTATACGTCCACACTTCGGAGGAACACCGTCATGACACTGATCCGCACGCCGTCCGACATCGATCCATCGGAAATCACGCCGGAGTCGGTCTACCGCGAGCGGCGCCGGTTCATGCAGGCGGGACTGGCGCTGTCGGGTGCGGCGTTGCTGGGCGAGGCGCCGTTCGCACAGGCCACGGTCACGCCTTTCACGGGGCTGACGCGCAGCGCTTTTAGCGTCGACGAGAGCCAGACTGAATACAAGGATGTCACCGGCTACAACAATTTCTACGAATTCGGCACCGGCAAGGAAGACCCGGCCGCCAATGCGCATACGCTGCGCACGTCGCCTTGGTCGGTGACGGTCGAGGGCGAATGCGCCAAGCCCGGCACCTACACGCTCGAAGATATTCTCAAGCCGCATGCCCTTGAAGAACGCATCTACCGCCTGCGTTGCGTGGAAGGCTGGTCGATGGTGATTCCGTGGATCGGGTTTCCGCTCGCCGATCTGATCAAACGCTTCGAACCCACCGGTAATGCCAAGTATGTCGAGTTCGAAACCTTGCGCGATCCCGAGCGGATGCCGGGTCAGCGCCGGTCGGTGTTGCACTGGCCGTATGTCGAAGGCCTGCGCATGGACGAGGCGATGCATCCGCTGACGCTGATGGCGGTGGGTCTATATGGCGCGGCCTTGCCGAAACAGAACGGTGCGCCGATCCGTTTGGTGGTGCCGTGGAAATACGGCTTCAAGAGCATCAAGTCCATCGTGAAGATCCGCTTCGTCGAACAGCAGCCGCTCAGCAGTTGGACGCGCGCGGCGCCGGATGAATACGGCTTCTATTCCAACGTGAATCCCGAGGTCGATCATCCGCGTTGGAGTCAGCGTAGCGAACGGCGTATCGGCGAATTCCTCAAGCGCAAGACGCTCATGTTCAACGGCTATGCCGAACAGGTGGCGTCGCTGTACGCGGGCATGGATCTGCGCAAGAATTTTTGAAACATGAAACCCTGGATAAAACCGACCGTTTTCGTGTTGTGTCTATTGCCGCTGGCATGGCTGGTGTTCGCCTTGCTCGCGGATCGGCTCGGCGCCAATCCCATCGAGGCGCTGACGCGCGAGACCGGTGAATGGACGTTGCGCTGGCTCTTGATAACGCTGTGCATGACGCCGCTGCGCAAGGCCACGCGTTGGATCTGGCCGATCCGTATCCGCCGCATGCTGGGGCTGTTCGCTTTCTTCTATGTCTGCGTGCATCTGAGCACCTATCTCTGGCTGGACCAGTTCTTCGACTGGGGCGAGATCGGGCGGGACATTCTCAAGCGGCCGTTCATCACTGTCGGCATGCTGGGCTTTGTGTTGTTGGTGCCGCTGGCGGCGACGTCGACCAATGCCATGATGCGCCGGCTCGGACGCAACTGGACGCGGCTGCACCGGTTGGCGTATGTCGTCCCCGCGTTGGGCGTGCTGCATTTCTGGTGGTTGGTGAAAGCGGATGTGCGCACGCCGTTCGTTTATGCGCTGCTGTTTGTGGTGCTGATGCTGTTGCGTTGGAAGCCGGTGTCGCTGCGCGGGTCAAACCGGGGACAGATTTCGAATCTGTCCCCGTAACCGTTCTTAATTACCCGTGAAGTCGGCGAGATCGCCGCGGTTCTCGGCGATGTGGAACAGCGCAGCGACCACGTGCCGGTCGTATTTGTCCTTCGATTCCGCCAACAACTGATCCAACGCCTGCGCGATCGGCACGGCATCGCGGTAAGCGCGCGGACTGACTAGCGCGACGAAGGCGTTGGCGACCGCCAGGATGCGCGCGGTTAGCAGGATCGCATCGCCGCGCAGGCCGTGCGGATAGCCGCTGCCGTCCATGAGTTCCTGTTTCTGCGCGACGGTGGCGACCACCGGACCCTCGAATTCCAAACTGGACAGGATATCCAGCGCGTACTGTACATGCTGTTTCAGCATGTCCTGCTCCGCATCCGACAGCGCGCCGGACTTGGTGAGGATTTCTTTGGGGATAAAAATTTTGCCGACGTTCGCCAGGTTCGCGGCCAGATCCAGCGCCTGGAGATCGCTGGCCGGCAATTGCAGTTCGCGGCCGATGGCGACGGCGACCGCGGCGGTGCGCGAGGAGTGATTGGCGGAATGCGGATCGTGTTTGTCCACGGCGCGCATCAGCGCGGCGATCAACTGGCGCAGCAGGTTGGCGCGTTTGCGTTCGGATTCGTGCAAGGCGGTGACATCGTGCAGCACGACCAGGATGGCATGCCCGCTGCCGGCGGGATTGGGCAACGGTAGCGCGGTGCATTGGAACAGACCTGCGCGGTCGTTGAGCGTGAGGCTTTCGGGTTGGCTGGTCGGCCCGGTCGAATTGCGGATGCAGAGTTCCATGCGCTGCGCCGTGTCCGGTCCAAAGATACTGGCCAGAGTTTTGCCGAACGGATCGGCCTGCGGGACGCCGATGGCCGCCTCGAAGGCACGGTTGGCGAACAACAGACGATGGCCGGCATCGAGCAGGAACAGATAATCCGACAACGTGTTAGTCACGCCGTGCAGCAGGCGTGTCTGGCCTTCGAGCAGACGCGTTTTTTCCTGCAAGCGCGCCGTCATCGCCTGCGCGCGCACACTGCTGCCGTGACGCCAGGCGGCGATCAGACTGGCGCCGATGAAGAACAGCGTGAGCAGAAAGGCGGTCAGCAGAAAACGCCGATGGTCATTGGCTTCCTTCAAGGCCTCACGCGCATCGGTCTTTTGAATCAATAACCAGGGCGCGCCGGTCAGCGGGCGGCTGGTCATCAAGACGGAAACGCCGCGATAGTCCCGATGCTGGGCGAATTCGCCCGGTGCGCGGAGCGCGTGCGCGGCATCCAGATCGGGGGTGTTGAGCGCCAGCTTGCGTTGGGTCGGCGCGCTGCCGTCGGCCAAGGGTGAGAGATAGACCACCATGTCGCCCTCGGCGCGTACCAACACGGTTTCGTCGTGCTCGGTCAGGCCGCCACGGTTGGCCAGCAGCGGATACAACTCCGTCGCCGCCGGTTTGATACCTAGTAATACACCGACACGCGACTGACCGGCGGTGTCCTGCATGCCTTGAACAGCGGCAATCGGCACGATGAAGCCGAGCGTGGCCTGGCCCTGTGCGGAAACGCGCAGGTCGCGCAAGGCCGGTTGGCCGGTGCCGATCACGCGTTGGGCGAGCGCGCGGTCTTCCGCATCCAGCGCCGGCATGCCTGGCGTGGCAACCACCACGCGACCGTCGCGATCCAGCAGAGCCAGGCCACGATAGCCGACCGTAGGCAGGTTGGCGCGCACCAGCGGTTCGGCTTCGCCGAGGGCGCGGTAGCCGCCGCGTTCGGCCGCGGCGTTGATGAGGTTGCGCAGATAGCCGAGCTGCGCGGGTTCGACGTCCGCGGGGGTATCCGTCTGGGTGGAAAGCTGGCTCAGGTAGAGTTGCAGCGAGGCGTTGTTGGCCAGTTCGCCCAGGTTGGCGAATTCGCGCGTCAGCCAGTGTTCGATGCCGGCGGCGCGGTCGTCGGCGATCAGCCCGAGACGGATGCGCCAGTCGCCGAGATCGCGTTCGTGCTCCAAATCGAGATAGGAGAAGATCAGCCTCACTCCACCGAGAATGACTGCCAACAGCACGGCGAGGCCGATCAGGATGGGTCTGCGCGAGTGTGTATTATCCAAGGTCGCTCCGGAAATGGCTGGATTTACAACACCGGTGTGTGTATCCACCAATGTCTTTCGTTAATGGAATAGACCGGCACGTA
>JACREG010000059.1 GCA_016218375.1 Gammaproteobacteria bacterium | reverse complement strand
GTTGGCCGATATCTTCGAACGCATCGACCGCCCCACCTGCGAGAATTGCGCCGCACGGGTATTCCTGGAGTGTCATGTCTTGCAGCAACGCAACCGCAAGTCGATCCAGCGTCAGGAGACAGCCACACCGGCCGCCGCCTGAGACAATGCGTCCTGGTGCCACCCGCGTATAACGGGCGGCACCAGACGCTACATCAACATCCAGGCAGCAATCTGGTATCGTTTCCCATGCACACAGTCCATCATGCGGGCCAAGGCCCGCAGAGGAACGACGCATGGGTTTCTTCAACAAGGCTTACCACCCGCCGGGCACGGCGCCGGGCACGCTGACCGAACGCCCTGTCGAGGCGCCACGACCGCCGCGTATCCGTCTGACCGAATACGCGCCGGACGTGTTTCTGGAACAAGACATCGCCACACCGGCCGACTGCAAGCCCTATCTCGAAAGCCCGTCGATCACCTGGATTCATGTGCAGGGCGACGTCTCCGCCGACACGCTACGCAATCTGGGGGAGCTGTTCGAACTGCATTCACTGGCGTTAGAGGACGTGCTCAACTCTGGTCAGCGGCCCAAACTGGACGTTTATGGCGAGCAGTATTTCATCGCCGTGAACCTGCCGGAATTCGGCAACGGTGGCATCGCCGTTCAACAGATCAGTCTGTTCTTCGGCCGCGATTATCTGATCAGTTTCAGCAACGCCGTCACCGATCCCTTCGAGCCGGTTCGTCAACGACTGCGCAACAGCGGTGGCAAGTTCCGCCAACGCGGCGTGGATTACCTGCTCTACACACTGCTGGATCTGGTCATCGATGCCGGTTTCCCGATGTTCGAACGCTTCGGCGAAACCCTGGAAGACCTGGAGGCTGAACTGCTGGGTAAGCCCGATCGGAGCACCCTCAACCGTATCCACCAACTGAAACGGGAGCTTTTGCTGCTGCGTCGCAGCCTCTGGCCGCAACGCGAAGTCGTCAATGCGCTGCTGCGCATCGAACAACCGTTCATGACCGACGAAACTCGAATGTATCTGCGCGACTGCTATGACCACAGCGTGCAGATCATGGACTTGCTGGAAACCTACCGGGACATGGCCACCGGCATGCTCGACGTGTATCTGTCCAGCATCAGCAACCGCACCAACGAGATCATGCGCGTACTGACGCTGATCGCCACGATCTTCATTCCGCTGACCTTCATCGTGGGCGTCTATGGCATGAACTTCAGCCACGACACCAGCCCCTGGGCGATGCCCGAACTGCATTGGTACTATGGCTATCCGCTGATCTGGCTGGTGATGATCCTGATCACCGCGGGTCTCTTGTACTATTTCCGCCGCAATAAATGGTTCTAGCAGACCGCCCGTCAGACACCGGCCGATTTAAGCACCATCCGCACCACTGTCCATACCGTCAGAACGAAGACGACGGTCACTACCAGGCCGACCACGACATAGATCCAGGGGCGCCCCTGGGTAAAATCCTGCTCCCGATTGCGCCCGCTCCGGACCCCGAACATGCTGGCCAACACGCTGGCGAATACCCGCCCCAGGGATTGCCCCTGTCCCTGCCCTCGCCCCTGAACGGAGCGGTTTTCCGACTGGTCTTTTGACATTTATCTACCCTCCAAACCCCTGCCAAACCATTCTATACGACTGCAAACAGAATCAGCGATTTAAGTTATATAGCGAAAGTGCCGATACAGAAACTTGCATGTCGGCAAGATTTGAATAACTATACGCCACAACCAGTTATTGGATACAGTGCATTTTATACCTAAGGACAGGCTTCATAACATGGATGCTGCGGGTATTTTTGTCCGCCAAGGGATCTGCCGGATTGGGAAACACACTTAGGCATGGGGGCCTGAATGGGGACCATCTTAGTCATCGACGACCAATTCACGAGCCGGCAGATGCTCGCGGAACTTGCCCACAGCTTCGACCAGCAGGTTCAGGTTGAGGCCTTCGCCTCCCCCCACGACGCCCTGCGCTGGCTCGGCTGGCATCCCGCCGACTTGGTGCTGGTCGACTACGACATGCCCGATCTCAACGGCGTGGACTTTATTCGCCGAGTACGCGCCCTGCCCAGTTGCATGCACCTGCCCGTGGTAATTGTCACCGCCCAGGACGAGCGCGAAGCGCGCTATGCCGCGCTGGATGCCGGCGCGACCGATTCGCTGATCCGTCCGGTGGATCACGTCGAATGCCGGGTACGCTGCCGCAACTTGCTCACTCAATACGAACAACATCGCATCATTCAGGATCGTGCGCGCTGGCTGGAACGCCAAGTCAGCGAGGCGGTCGGCGCCATCCGGGTACGCGAACAGGAAACCCTGCTGCGACTCGCCAAGTGCGGCGAGTATCGCGACGAGATCACCGGCAACCACGTCATCCGCATGGCCAAGTATGCCCGCTTGATCGCCGAGGGCCTGAATCTGAGCAAGGACGAATGCGATGTCATCGAGCTGGCCGCGCCGATGCACGACATCGGCAAGATCGGTATCCCCGATCACATCCTGCTCAAGCCCAGCCGCCTGCCGGAAAACGAATTCGAAATCATGAAACGCCATACCTTGATCGGGTATGAAATTCTCAAGGACAGCCCCTCGCAGTATCTGCAAATGGGCGCGGTGATCGCCCTGGCGCATCACGAATGCTTCAACGGCAGCGGCTATCCACACGGATTGAAGGGTGAGGAAATCCCCCTGGCGGCGCGTATCGTCGCCGTCGCCGATGTCTACGATGCCCTGACCTCGGCACGCCCTTATAAACGCCCCTGGTCGCCCAACGACTCCATCCAATTCATGGAGCGCATGAGCGGCCGTCATTTCGACCCGCGCTGCCTGGAAATCTTCCAGGAGCAGATGGACAAGGTCGTGAAGATTCAATACCTGCTGCGCGACCCGCCCGCGGCCACCACCGCAGAAGACACCGGCCAGCGCTATTCCGATACGGCCTGATACCTCGCCATTACGGGGACAGAGTTGAAATCTGTCCCCGCCAAAGCCCGCCTCTACCTGACGGCATTCCCCGAACTTATCTAACTCCCCCTGCGCGCCTTCGCGTTTAAAAGGGTTGTCGGTATACTCGCCGCATCCTCTCGCCGTGCAGCCCGCTACCGATGACCGCATTCACAGGTACGCCCGATTTCCAACACGATGCCCAGGAACGCCTCGGCATTCTCGTTACCAATCTCGGCACGCCGGACGCGCCCACGCCGGACGCGCTGCGGCGTTATCTCGGCGAGTTCCTCTGGGACCCGCGCGTGGTGGAAATGGCGCGGCCGCTGTGGTGGCTGATCCTGCACGGCGTCATCCTGCGCATTCGCCCGCGCCGCGCCGCGCGCGCCTATCAGACGGTGTGGACGGAACAGGGTTCGCCGCTGCTGGCGATCTCGCAACGCCAGACTGCTGCCCTGCAACAATCGCTCGAACAACACCTGCCCGGCCCGGTCAAAGTCGTGCTCGGTATGCGTTATGGCAATCCGTCCATCGCCGCCGCGCTCGAAGAATTGCGCGCGGCCAACGTGCGCCGCTTGCTGGTGTTGCCGCTGTATCCGCAATATTCCGCCAGCACCAACGCGTCAACCTTCGACGCCATCGCCGACGTCCTCAAACGCTGGCGTTGGCTGCCGGATCTGCGCTTCGTCAGTCATTATCACGATCACCCGGCCTATCTCGATGCCGTGACCGCAAGCATTCGCGCGCACCGCGCCGCGCATCCCGGCGAGGCGAAGCTGCTGTTCTCGTTCCATGGCTTACCCAAACGTTTCCTGCTTGCCGGCGACCCTTATCACTGCGAGTGCCATGCGACCGCACGCCTGGTCGCACAACGGCTCGATCTGTCCGCCGATCAATGGCAACTCGCTTTTCAATCGCGCTTCGGCCGCGAGGAATGGCTTAAGCCGTATACCGACCGCACGCTCAAGGCCTGGGGCAAAGCCGGCGTCGAACGCGTGCAAGTGGTGTGCCCCGGTTTCTCCGCCGATTGTTTGGAGACCCTGGAAGAAATCGCCGAACAAAATCGCGAACTGTTTCTGCACGCCGGCGGCAAACAGTTCGAATACATCCCTGCGCTGAACGACAGCCCCGAACACATCGCCGCTCTGACGCATATCGTTCAAGAGCAGACCTGTGGTTGGCCGGAGGCCGGCGCCTGGAACGCGGCTGAGGACGAACAGCGGCGGCAGGAACGCCTGCGGCGCGCGATTGAATTGAGCGCTATGCGCTGATCGCAATGGCCACCCTCGAACCCCGTATCCGCATCGGCATCAGCAGTTGTTTGCTCGGCGAGCCGGTGCGCTTCGATGGCAATCACACTCACGATCATTACATCACCGGCACGCTCGGCACAGTGTTCGACTTCGTGCCGGTGTGTCCCGAGATCGGCATCGGCCTGGGCGTTCCCCGCCCGACCATTCATCTAGTCGGCTCGGCGGATGCACCGCGCGCGCTCGGCGTGAAGAATGCGGCATTGGATGTCACCGACAAGCTGGTGCGCTATGGCCAGCGCATGGCCGGCAAACTCACCGATCTCAGCGGCTATATCTTCAAGAGCAAATCGCCGTCCTGCGGCATGGAGCAGGTCAAACTCCACATCGGCTCCCGTCATAAAAGACAGGGCATCGGCCTGTATGCCCGCGAAATCATGCGCGCGCATCCGCTGCTGCCGGTCGAAGAAGAAGGCCGGCTCGGCGATCCATTGTTGCGCGACAACTTTCTGGAACGCGTATTCACCTATCACCGCTGGCAACAGCTATATGCTCAACGGCTCACGCCCAAGGCGCTGCTGGACTTCCACCGTCGCCACACGCTCGCCATCCTGGCACACGGCACCGAACACTACCGCGCCCTCGGCCAAGTCGTCGCCACGGCCGGCAAACGGCCGATCCGCGAACTCACCGACGACTATGCCGCGCTGTTGATGCAGGCGCTGCGCCGCCGCGCCACCGTGCGCCGTCACACCCAGGTGCTGATGCATCTCCTGGGCGCCCTGAAAAACCAACTCAGCCGCGCGGACAAACAGGAAGTGCTGGAGCTGATCGAGGACTATCGACACGATCGCGCTTCCCGCATCGCGCCCATCACCCTGCTCAAACACCATTTCCGCCATCATCCCAACGACAACATCGCCGGGCAGACGTATCTCAACCCCGATCCTTTGGAACTCAAACTGCGCGGGTATTATTGATATGCAAGCCAAGCTCGCCCTACTACTCCTTGCCAGCCTGCTGCTCGGTGGCTGCGGTCGCAACGCCGAAGACATTCAAGCCGTCGGCACACTGGAATGGACACGCATCGAAGTCGCCGCGCAACTCGCCGAGCCCATCAGCGCCTGGGAGGCCCCCGAGGGACAGCCGGTCGCAGCAGGACAAGCCTTGCTACGGCTCGATGCCCGTCGGCAACAGGCTCGCGTCGATGCCGCGCAGGCCGCACGCGCGCAGGCCGCCGCACGTCTCGCCGAACTGGAACGCGGCACGCGCAGCGAACGCATCGCCCAGGCCCGCGCGCGACTGACCGGCAGCGAACGCCAGTTGGATTTCCAGCAGCGCGAACTGGCGCGCGTGGAGGCCCTGCTGACGCGCAAACTCATCGCCCCCGACCGTGTCGATCAAACGCGTACTGCCCGGGACGCCGCAACCGCCGAACGCGATGCGGCCCGCGCCACATTGGATGAACTGCAACAGGGTGCAACGACGGAAGAACGCGAGCAGGTGCGTCAAGCACTCGCGGCGGCGGATGCGGAACTGGCGGCGGCGCGCCTCGATCTGGAACACACGCGGGTCGTCGCACCGGTCGCCGGCCGTCTCGACGAACTGCCGTTCAAGGTCGGCGAGCGCCCGCCCGTCGGTGGCGTGGTCGCGGTGATCCTCACCGGCGCACGGCCGTATGCACGCGTGTACGTACCCGAGACGATCCGCGCCCGGCTTCACCCCGGCAGCACCGCCACAATCAGCGTGGACGGTATCGACACCCCCTTCACCGGCACACTGCGCAAGATCTCCGCCGATCCCAGCTTTACACCCTATTTCGCGCTCACCGAACACGATCGCGGCCGGCTGAGTTTCGTTGCGGAAATCGACGTCGATGTCGATACCGACACGGGCCACCAAGAACTGCCGGCCGGCGTACCGGCGCAGGCGCGTTTCGCACTCGACGACACGCAGAACTGAGCCCGACGTGAACGGCGACACCGCTATCCGTACCCGTGGACTGACCCGCCGCTTCGGCACCACGCTGGCCGTCGATCACATCGATCTGAACATCCCGCGCGCGAGTATCTACGGTTTTCTCGGCCCGAACGGCTCGGGCAAATCCACCACCATCCGCATGTTGTGCGGGCTGCTCACGCCCAGCGCCGGCGACGCCGAGGTGCTTGGTCTCACCGTGCCCGGCCAAGCCGAGACGCTCAAACACAAAATCGGTTACATGACCCAACGCTTTTCGCTCTACGAAGATCTGAGCGTGCGCGAGAATCTGCAATTCATCGCCGAGATCTATTGCCTGCCGCGTCGCCGCCGCACCCAGCGCATCGCCGAACTGCTGGATATCTACAAGCTGGCCGCGCTCGGCCAGCAGCGCGCCAGTACGCTGAGCGGCGGCGAGAAACAACGCCTGGCACTCGCCGCCGCCACGCTGCACGAACCGGAATTGCTGTTCCTCGACGAACCGACCAGCGCCGTCGATCCGCAAAGCCGGCGCGCATTCTGGGAAACGCTGTTCGAACTGTGCGCCGCCGGCACCACGATTCTGGTATCCACGCATTACATGGACGAGGCCGAACGCTGTCATGCGCTGGCGATCCTCGACCGCGGCCGCATCATGGCCGACGGCACGCCCAAGCAGCTCGAAGATGCGCTGGACGCCGTCGTGATCGAAATCGAGACCACCGACCCGGCGCGGGCGCGGCCGTTCATCGCCGCAATGAACGGCGTGCTCTCGGTCACTCAACTCGGCGTGCGCCTGCGCGTGCTGCTCGATCCACATCTGGCCGAGCCCGCGCAGCGACTGCGCGAAACCCTGCAACAGCAAGGACAATCGGCCACAACCTTGCTCACCCGCCCGAGCCTGGAAGACGTGTTCGTCGCCGCCACCCAAGGCCGTTACCGCCGGGGGGACGCATGAACTGCCTCACGCGCCTGCTCGCCATCGTGCGCAAAGAAGTCCGGCAACTGCGCCGCGACCGGCTCACCTTCGGCATGATCGTCGGTATCCCGATCATGCAGATCGTGCTGTTCGGCTACGCCATCAACACCGACGTGCGGCATCTGCGCGCCGGCGTCGCCGATCAGGCGCAGACACAGTTGTCGCGCATCCTCGTGCAGGACGCGCAGGCCTCGCAAGTCGTCGATATCGTAATAGCGGTGCCGACCGCCGCCGCGCTGGAGGAACACATGCGGCGCGGCGACATCGCCGTGGGCCTGTACATCCCGCCGGATTTCGGCAGCCGCCTGCAACACGGCACGCGCGCCGCCGCGCAACTGCTGGTCGACGGTTCCGATCCGGTGATCCTCGGCGCGGCGCGCCGCTTGGCCGAGTTGCCGGTGCAGTATCGCAGCCTGACCCAAAAGACCACGCGCGCACCACTGTTCGAGATCCGCAACTACCACAACCCGGAACGCCGCTCGGCCGTGTACATCGTACCGGCGCTGATCGGCGTGATCCTCACCATGACTATGGTGCTGTTCACCTCGGTGGCCATCGTGCGCGAACGCGAACGCGGCAATCTTGAAATGCTCATCACCACACCGGTCACCTCGGCGGAACTGATGGTTGGAAAAATCCTGCCGTATATCCTCATCGGCCTGATTCAAGTCAGTATCATCCTGGCGCTCGGCGTCGGCCTGTTCAAGGTCCCTATCGCCGGCGACCTTCCGGACATCTATCTCGCCGCGCTCGCCTTCATCGCCGCCAATCTCAGCATGGGGTTATTGATATCGACGCAGGCCAAGAGCCAGTTCCAGGCCATGCAGATGACGTTCTTCTTTTTCCTGCCGTCGATCCTACTGTCGGGCTTCATGTTCCCCTTCGACGGCATGCCGCTGCCGGCGCAGAAAATCGCCGAGGTCTTGCCGCTCACCCATTTCGTGCGCCTGATCCGCGGCATCGTGCTGCGCGGCGCGGAAATCGGCGAGTTGTTCGGCGAACTCCGGGCGCTCGCCGTGTTCACGGCTGTTACACTCACACTGGCGGTACTGCGCTTCCGCAAACGCCTGGATTGACGTAGGGCGCAATACGCTGCGCCATTGCACCCTACGTCCCTAGCCGGCATGCTCCGACGGTGGTGTTAATCGCGCCGCCTCCGAGCTGCGCTAGTCGGCTTTGCGATTAACACCACCGTCGGAGCGCGGAGTATTCAGGTGTAAGTCCACTCTTTCCGGCTGCCGGCGGGTCGATCCCTGTCAGCCGACTAGCGCAGCTCGG
>JACREG010000060.1 GCA_016218375.1 Gammaproteobacteria bacterium | reverse complement strand
GGGATACGGCGCTGCTCCTCGATAATGAATTGAGTTAACGTGGTACCGTGGTCCATCGTTCAGGCCTCGAATGGTGGGGAGTGTGTGGACGAATTGCGTGGACGTGGTACAGCCGGGCGTGCACGGATTCGATGCAAAATGGCCGCGAATCATATCAGAATATTCTTATATGACAAATAACCGGCCTTTCGAGCGGAGCCAAGCCTATGTCTTCTCTGTTTTTTACACCAAGTACGCTGCTCATCACCCTGGCCTGGGCGCTCTATGGTGCACTGCATTCCCTGCTGGCATCCCATCCGTTCAAGCACTGGGTTTTCTCAATGTGGCCGGGGTCTGCACAGTATTACCGGCTGAGCTACAACCTGTTGGCCACCGGCTTGCTGCTGCCGTTGCTGGCGATTACCGAATGGGCATCGGACGATTGGTTGTGGCGATGGGAAGGACGTTGGGCGTGGGTCGCACACGCTATCACGGCGTTGGTGTTGCTCGGCTTCATGTGGAGCAGCCGCGCCTACGACATGCGGGAATTTCTGGGATTGGACACGGGGTATACGACACAGCCGCCCCGGCTCGGCCTATCGCCGCTGCACCGTTGGGTGCGCCATCCCTGGTATGCATTGGGCCTGATCTGGCTGTGGACCCGCGACATGGATAGCGCCCGCCTGGCTGCGGCACTCACCATCAGCGCCTACATCTGGGTCGGCGCGTATTTGGAAGACATCAAGCTGGAACGCGAGTTAGGCGAGCGCTACCGCGACTACCGAGCCCGGGTACCGGGCCTGATACCCCGCCCTTGGCGCATGCTCAGCCGCGCCGAGTTCGAGCGGTTGCGCCACCAGTAATCGCGAATAAGCTTGAATTAACGCGCGCCGTCGAGCGCTTCGATGACTTGATCTTCCAATTGGATGCGGTCGGCCAACAGTTCGCCCAATTGCGAGAGATCGTCCGCGAGATCGCCGATGCGCGTCTCCAACGGTGCGACATCGTAACGATCGTTGAAATCCAAGATGGCGTCGGTCGTCGCCGCGATTTGCGGATACACCTGCTCGGCCAGCGCCAACACTGCTTGGCGTCGCTCCTTGTTTTCGACGATATAGCGGTACAACTGAAAATGCGCGGTGGCGGCATAATCCACCAACGCCTGACAAAAGCGCCGCACCATTTCTTCGGTCTGATCGCCCGCCGTGTACGGCCGATTGCTGGCCAAGTTGGAATACAAGGCCAAGGTTTCGTTGCGTGATGAAACCAATCCCGCCATGCGTTCCTTGGAACGGGCGCGGCGGTCGGTGCTGGTCGGTTGATCGGATGCCATGCGCTATTGCCCCTCTGTTCTGTTGTTGATCTGCGCGTGTTGCTGTGGACGTATGCCGGGTCGCCCCTGCTTGCCTGGAAGTATACGTTCGGCGACGTAATCTTGTCGTCATCTCTGAGTCGGCGCCCTGGACAAGCCATAGAATACGGGATAATCCGATGATGTAAATAGAGTTTTATGTAATAGGCCTGAATATTGCTGTGGCTAATCGACAATACCCAACAAATCTCAATGGAGGGACCGTCGATGCTACCGACCACCATCCAGCAGTTTTTGGATACTCAGAACGCTACCGTCCGGCACCTGCCCCACCCGGCCACCAAAACGTTGGCCCAGGCCGCGCGGGCCTGTGGCATCCGCGAATCCCAATTGATGCGCGCGATAGTCCTGGTGGATGCCCAAGGCCCCCTGATGGCGGTCCTGCCCAGTAACCATCTACTGGATTTCGACGCCCTGTGCGCTTTGCTCAACCGAGAACTCGAACCGGTACCGGCCAGCCAACTGCATGGCATCTTCGACGATTGCGAAACCCATTGTTGCCCACCATTGGCCGCAGCCTACGGTCTGGATGTCATCATCGATGCCGTCCTGTTGGAGGAAGACACGCTGCATCTGGAACCCGGCAGTCATTCGCTATTGCTGTCCATGTCGTGTGACGAATTCACGCGCCTGCAACGCAACCCGCGCATCGGACATTTCTCTCATCCCGTAAGCGCGCTACAACGCGATAACTCCAATGCGTCGTTGAGCAAAACCATCGAACAATTCACGCCGGCGCGGATCAAGCGCCGAGTCGAGGAATTTCACGAATTGCCGGCCCTGCCGAACACCGCTATGGCCATCCTCGACATCGGCAGCAATCCGCGTGCGAGCGCCGCCGACCTCGCCAAGGTCATCGAACAGGACGCCCCGCTGGCCGCGCGCATCATGCGCTACGCCAATTCATCGTTGTATGGCTATCCGGGCAAGATCAAAGATCTCAAGAGCGCGATTGCGCGTGTGCTGGGTTTCGATTTCGTGCTGAATCTCGCGCTCGGTATCACCGTCGGCAAGTCTTTGCGTGTGCCTGCCGACGGACCACTTGGACTGGACGCCTTCTGGCGCCATTCGGTGCATTCCGCCGCGTTGGTCGAACGCTTATCGCAGATGATGCCGGACGATAAACGGCCGCGCCGCGGCACAGCGTATCTTGCGGGGCTGTTGCACAACATGGGCATGTTGCTGCTCGGCCATGCCTTCCAGGCCGAATTCTTCCTGCTCAATCGCTACCTCGACGCCAACCCGGGTGTGCCGGTCGAAACGATCGAGAAGTACGTGCTCGGTGTCGGCCACGATCAGATCGGTGCCTGGCTGCTGGCCGCGTGGGGTCTGCCGGAGGAATTGGTCACCGCCGCACGCCATCATCACGACGAACACTACTGGGGCAACCACGCCTTTTATTCGCAACTGGTCTTGATCGCCGACCGCTTGTTGGCCCGCTACGGCTTGGGCACAACGACGGTCACGGAGCTTCCCGCCGCCAGTCTGGAAATGCTCGGCCTGGATGCCGCCAAAGTCATCGCCGCCAGCGAGGCCTTGTGGGCCGGTAACAGCGAGCTCGACGAACTGGCACGCATGGTCGCCTGAGCCAGAACCTGCACGAAATCACCTTGCATGACCGCAATCCGTGTCCGGAATAATTCCCGGACACGGACATATACAATTCCTCGAAACACCTCGTATCGGCCTGTAATTTATTAACTTATTCCACAGACAGCCCCTGTGCGCACGCCTCAACCGGGTAAGCTGCACGGAATAAAGCTTGACTAAAAAACTCAACAATCGATAGAATTTCCTACCATACAAGTCAGGTTTGTCTGGCTTGGCCGACACCCAACGAACTTCAGTAACTCAGTGCGAGGTTAGCCATGAAACTATCGACCAAAGGCCGTTATGCAATCACCGCGATGATGGAGTTGGCATTGCGCCACAAGCAGGGCCCTGTGACCTTGGCCGACATCTCCGTCGAGCAATCCATTTCCGTTTCCTATCTCGAACAGCTTTTCGCGCAACTGCGTAAGCAGGGCTTGGTCACGGGCCTGCGCGGCCCCGGCGGCGGCTACTGCCTGCGTCGACCGGCCAGCGAGATCAGCATCGCCGATATCCTGCGCGCGGTCGATGAAAGCCTGGAATCCATTGCGCAGCCCAGCAGCGCCGTACCGGTTGCCGTTGCGCCCCGCGGCCAGAGCCTGTTGTTGTGGGATCAGCTCAGTCACCAGATCTACGATTACCTGGACAGCATCAGCCTGGCCCAGGCGATAACGCTGAAAGATACCGGTGCCGCCCTACTCCCCGGCAACTTGCAGCGCAGCGCCGCGTAATTCATAGTCCACCGATTCCTCCATGATTATGCCGGGGCATGCCCCGGCTTTTTTATTCGTATGCGCAGGCTCACCGACCGCGGCGCCCAAATTTACGCGACTTGCGACGAAGAAGGCCGGTTGGAAATCTTCGACCGGGACGGCATTCGCTCGCTGTATTTCGACAGTGGCGCCTGTCAAAGCAGCCTGTGCCTCGATGCGCCCAACACCCTGGTCTTGGGTTATACCCGCAGCATGCTCGCAACCTTGCTGTTCCACCCCGAACCCCGCCGAATCCTATTGATCGGGCTCGGCGGCGGCGCACTCGCGCGCTTTCTGTTACAACACCGGCCCGCTGCGCAGATCCATTGTGTTGAAACGCGACCCAGCGTCGTTGCACTGGCCCACGACTTTTTTTACCTGCCGCGCTCGCCACGCTTACATATTCACATCGACGACGGCGCCGCCTTTCTACGCACCTGCCAAGACCGGGACTTCGATACGATTCTGGTGGACGCCTTCGACGGCAGCGGCATCCATCCCAGTGTTTGCGCGCCCGAGTTCTATGCAGATTGCCGCCGCGTGCTGACACCCGGCGGTGCATTATCGGTCAATCTCTGGAATACACCGGCGTCGCCCTGCAAACCGCTGCTCGACGCGATCACGGAGGGTTTCGCCGGACAGATACTGCGACTGCCGGTGGAACAACGCGCCAATCTCATCGCGCTGGGCTTGGATACGCCGCGGACACAGCAGGATCTCAAACAACTGCGCGGGTCGGCGCAGCAGCTTACCGAGTCTCTGGGGCTGGATTACTCCAAACAACTGCGCAGCCTACAACATCACAACGGTGCCATGCTGCGACGTGATGTCGCAGCACAGCGTCGCGGCGCGGCATCGCGCTAGGGTTGGACAAGCCTAGTCGGACAATACGTCGCTGAAATCGTAATCCAACGCGGTGTCCGGTTCTTGCAGGAAATTACCTTGAATGAAATGCACGCCGCACTGCCAGAGTGCCGCCAGGCTCGCCGCATCCTCGACAAATCCCGCGATCACCATGGCGCCCGCCATAGTGGCCTGCTGGAGGATGCCGCGCAACGTGTCGCGATTGGCGGGATTGCGCACCAGATCGTGAACGAACGTGGCATCGATCTTCACATAATCCACCGGCACATGACTCAGCAGTTGCGCCGCATCCAGGCTGGCGCCGAAATGTTCCAGGGCAACACCGCAACCGAGATTGCGCAGACGCGCAAACATCTGGCCCGCCACTCGTAGCGACAGCGCGACATCCGCTTCCATGCACTCGAACACCAGTTGTCGCGGGTTCACCTCGGCCGTCGTCAGACTGTGCTCGATCCAAGCGCCGAACTCGGGATCGTGCAACGATTCGGCGGCCAGTTTAATGAAGAACACCGTCTTGGCACCCGTTTCGATACGCCGCCGCAACTGTTCGAGTACCTGTCGCACGACCCAACGGTCGATGGCCGGAACCAGTCCCTCGATGCGCGCCACATCGAGAATCCGCTCCGCCGCGATCTCGCGGCCTTGCGGATCGCGCATACGCAAGAGCACGTCGTAACGTTCGATCTGCTTGCCGCGTAAACCGGCGATCGGCTGATACAGACAATAGAAACCGTCGTTGGCCAGCGCCTCGCGCACCAGCATGGCGTAACGCGCGTGCTGTTCGCGCGTCTCCACATCGTCGACTACCTCGCGCGGCAGTTGCACACGGTTGCCGCCCGCATTGCGTGCAATATCGCACGCCGATGCCGCGGCGCTCAGCCAGTCCTGCCCGGTCGCATAGCGCGCATCCAACGGTGCCACGCCCACGCTCAACGTCATGGACACCGATTCCTGTTCGGCGCTGAACACGCTGGCGGCCACGGCGTGGCACAGATCGTTGGCCAGATCGCGCGCGGCGACCGCATCCATGTCCAGTAACAAGGCGCAGAAACTGCCTTCGGACAGATGTGCGAGCCGGCTCGCTTGGCTCAAGCGCATCTTGACCCGCGCCGCAAGATCCGCCAGTAGCAGATCGGCGACGGAGATACCGAGCCGATCGCGCAAAGTCCGGTATTGATCGACCTCGCAGTACACCAGCACCGCCTTGAGCGTACCGCTGCGCAGCTCCGTCAGATGCCGTTCGAGATGTCCGAGGAACGCGCGCTGATTCAACAACCCGGTCAACGGGTCCTGTTGCCCGAGGAGGTGCATCAAATGCATCAACGCCCGTGCGCGACCGACCCGGCTGGATACCGCGGCAACCAGTTGCGCCGGTTTGATCGGCTTGAGCAGGAATAAATCCGCACCCTGGCTCAGCGCCGCATTGTGCTTGGCGGGATCGTTGTCGCTCGACAGAAACAGAATGGGGAGTGCGTAATACGCCGGCTCCTGGCGGATCAGTTGCATCAGTTCGATGCCGGTGCATTCCGGCAGATGCAGATCCATCAGAATCAAGTCGGGCTGGAATTGATGCAGTACCTGGAGAATCTGCAACGGCCGCGGCAGCACCTGCGTGCCGAAACCCGCCTGCTGCAATACCAGTGCATAGGCATTGGCCAATTGCTCCTCGTCTTCGACGATCAACACCTTGTAATGGGTTGTCTGGCGTTGCAGGAGTTCGTCGACGCGGCGGAACAGCTCTTCGAAATCGACCGGCTTGGGAAAGAAGCCCAGTCCACCGGCGCGGACCGCGGCCAGCCGTGCGACCAGATCGGTGCGCGCGGATAGGAAGATCAACGGAATCTCCGTGCCGAATTCCGAGCGCAAACCATCGATCGCCTCGATGCCGGCCAACGCATCCTCCGCCAACTGCACATCGGCCAGGATGATCTCCGGGATTCGGCGCTGCATGGCCCGCTGCAATTCCGCCGACGTCGTGAACCAGCTCACCGCATAACCATAATGGCTCAAACGCTGCGCCAGCAGCTCGGCCTCGCGGGTGTCCGGCTCCAACACATAGATGCGCGGGGCATCCCCTTCTTGCACAACCTCGGCAAGCTCCGGCGACGACACCGTTGCGACCGGCGCTTGCGCCGGCGGTAACGACGATTCGTTCGCCTGCGAGGCCAGGATCGCGCGCGCCAACCGTTGCAGGATGCCTTTCACTTGGCCGCGCTCGACCTCCGGTGGCGCGATCACCCGGCTCTGCAAGACTTCGAGTTGCTGTTCCAAACGCCGCGCGATCTGCGCGATCTCGGTCAGCGCCTCCGCCCGGGCCGTGACCAGGATGTCGTGCGCCAGCCGGTGAATCAGTTCGAGAACCTGCGGCTCCCATTTGACGAACAGGAGTTTCTGCCAGAGGGTTTGAATATGCGCCAATTTACGCGGCATTTCCCGCAGCGCAAGCTGACCGGATTCGCCGGGCGGGGTATCGAAGGGGGCGTTCTCCGGCGCCGACATCGGAAGCTACTCCACTATTCCACAACACTGCCCGTATAGCGGCCCCGGACAAGGCTCTCTGAACCCTTGCATTGCCCGCCGCAGGCTATATTTCCGGCCGCCCGATCCGTACACTGCCGGCCTCTTTCAACCCGCGGACCGCAGGCGGATCACAGCATGCCGTTGCCGGATATTCTAGCGTTCGTCGGGCTCGCCGCCCTGGGCAGTTTCGTCCAGGCGCTGAGCGGCTTCGCCCTGGGCCTGATCGTGCTGGGCAGCGTCACGCTGTTGCAATTGGCGCCCATTCCCTTCACGGCGGCGGTCATCAGCATGATCTCGCTGGTCAATGGCAGTTGGGTGCTGGCGCGGCACCCCAGCAGTATTCAATGGCGCAGCGTGGCTTGGACGGTTACGGGACTGATCCCCGCCGTCGGCTTGGGTCTGGCCCTGCTGGCACACCTGGACACCGAACTCCCGGGGCTGCTGCGGCGTCTACTCGGGTTGGTGATCCTGGTCGCCGGTCTGCTGCTGATGCTGCGCCCACATCCCCATGCCCAAGCGTCCGGACGCTTTACCACCCTGCTCAGCGGCATGGCCGGCGGCCTGCTCGGCGGCCTGTTCAGCACCGCCGGTCCGCCGGTCGTGTTCCACCTCTATCGCCAGCCCTGGACGCTGTCCGCCATCCGCTCCACCCTGCTCGCGATCTTCGTCATCAGCACGCTGGTGCGCATCGGCTGGCAGAGCGCGCGCGGTGAACTGCATTGGCCGATGATCGAAATGGCCCTGTATTGCACGCTGCCGGTGTTGCTGGCCGCGCACGGGGGCGCGCACCTCGCGCCGCGCATCGCGCCACAGCGGATGCGCCGACTCGCCTTCGGCCTGCTGGCACTGACCGGAGCCGGTCTGCTGCTGCCGGCGACCACGCATTAACCCGCTCTTTCTCTCAGCATTGGGGGATTGCTAAGGGGGAGTAGTGCAATTCTCCCCCTTGGCTGTCAGCGCGCGCAGGACTTGTCCGAGCGGGCGGAATCACGGCAACGATTTGGGTACACTACCGAATCGAACCGATCAGAGTCTTGACGATGCACGACCTGCTACAACTCTACCCGCCGCCGACCACCAGCCTGCCGCTGGAACGCCTGTATCTGGAACACCCGCTGCACCGTCTCGTCGATGACGCGACAGCGCTGGTCTACAGCAACTTCATCACCAGCCTCGATGGCCGCATCGCCCTGCCGCATCCCGGTCAAGCCACGCATGGCGTACCCGCGGCCATCGGCAACGCGCGCGACTGGCGGCTTTACCAGGAACTCGCCGCGCAATCCGATTTGCTCGTCACCAGCGCGCGCTATTTCCGCCAATACGCGGCCGGCGAGGCCCAGGACACGCTGCCGGTCGGCAACGACGAACGCTTCGCCGATCTGCGCGCTTGGCGTCTCGACCAAGGTTTGAATGCGCAACCCGATATCGCCGTGTTCAGCGCGAGCCTGGATATTCCGGCCGTGTCTCTACAGGCCTATCGCACGCGCCGCGTGCATGTGCTCACCGGCAATGGCGCCGATCCCGCGCGGATGGACGCGTTGCGCGCGCAAGACGTCGAGGTGCACAGCGCCGGGGCAGGCACGAACGCGGAAGGCGGCCAAGCCATCCGACTGCTGCAAAACATGGGGTATCGGCGCATCTATGTCATCGCCGGCCCGTCGGTGTTCTACACCCTGGTGCGCGCCGGCGTGTTACAACGCCTGTATCTCACCCTGGCGCATCGCATCCTCGGCGGCGAAGACTTCGACAGTCTGACCTGGGGTTCGGAACTGCAACCGGCGCCGCAACCGCGCCTGCGTTCCTTGTTCTACGATGCCTATGCGCCGGACGACGCCGGCCAGTTGCTGGCCTGTTACGACTTCCCCGCGGCTATCGGGCCTTAACCCATCCCCGCTTCATAAGCACGTTGCGCCAACAGCGCCGCGCGCACTTGCGCCAGCGGCACGACGGCACCGCGGTCGATGCCTTCGCAACGCGCCGCTTCGGCGCGCCAAGTCGCCTTGCTGCGCAGCACCTCGGGCCAGAACGGATAGGTGCGGCATTGCGTCGGCCGCGCGGCATACACGCGGCAACGTCCCTGCGCATCCAGAAAACCGCAACGCCCCGAGGCGTGCAGACGCACCGTCAACTCCCCGCTGTCCAACCGCTGGAGATAACGCCGTCGGAACCAGTCCTTGCTCAAGGCCAGTTCGGCGCGAATCCGTTCCGCCTCCTGCGCGTTGAGAAACACATGATACTCACCGCCGCCGCAACAACAGCGGCCGCATTGGGTACATTCGAAATGCAATTTCTCGGTTTCGTGCAGCATGCGTCGTCCCGTCTGGTCATGATCCGGCGGTTGAAGTCCGCCGCGTCTCCTGTGTATGGTAGCGCGAAACCACGCGTCGCCTGGAGGCCTCCGCTGAACGCACGCCGCTCACTCTACCGGGGCCGGGTCGTCGACCTGGGCATGGAAGCCGTGTGTCTACCCGACGGTCGCACGCTCGAACTCGAAGTCGTGCGCCACCCCGGCGGCGCGGCGGTCGTCGCCCTCAATGCACAGCATGAAATCTGTCTGCTGCGCCAATACCGGCACGCCGGCGGCGGCTGGTTGTGGGAATTGCCGGCCGGCAAACTCGAACCCGGCGAAGCGGCACTGACGACCGCACAACGCGAACTCGAAGAAGAGGCCGGTCTGCGCGCGGTCCACTGGCAAGCACTCGCCAACGTTCTGACCACACCCGGCTTCTGCGACGAGGCGATTCATCTGTTCCTGGCGCGCGAACTGCACACCGTCCCCGTGCAGCATCAGGAACACGAATGCATCGAAGTGCATTGGTTTCCCTTCACTGCCGCACTCGCCATGGCGCAGCGCGGCGAAATCCGCGATGCCAAGACCCTGCTCGGCCTGTTCTACACCGCCACCTATGGCGCTGACCACACTCCCTGACAAAGGTCTACGGATATGCCGAGCAATCCCATACTGGAAAGCCTGCCCACCCGCCTCAGCGAAGAAGCCACCCGCTTCCTCAACGATTATGGCCGACGCCTGCAATACAAAACCGGCGAGGTGGTGGCCCGCGAAGGTGCCGCCTGCAATGCGGTGTATATCGTGCTGACCGGCCGCGCCCGCATCATCAAAAACGACGCCACCGGCAACAGCAATGTCATCGCCATCGCCGAGAAAGGCTCGATCATCGGCGAGATGGGCGTATTCATGGACCTGAAGCGATCGGCCAGCATTCTCGCCGACGGCCCACTCACCCTGCTGGAATTGGCCAACACGGATTTCGCCACGGCGCTTCAGCATTTCCCGGCGCTGAGCGTGCGCATGCTGCGTTCGCTGTCGGTGAAACTCAACGACATCAATCAGCGCCTGGTAGATGCCCTGCAATGCCAGCACATGCTGTATGTGGGGATGCGTCTGTTGGCGCAACAGGCCAACGACGGTAGCAACGGACAACCGCTGAAGATCAACCTGGCGAGCTTGGGCGAACAAGCGGGATTGCAAACCCTGGACATCACCAATGCGCTACTCGGCTTCCAGCGACTGAATCTGATCGGCGATGTGCATTTCGCCGATGGCGATCACGCCAGTTGCCGGTTACGCACGCCGGAACTGCGTACGTTTCTGGATGGCGGCGCGCGCGAAGACTGAAGCCATGTGCACCGCGCAATGACGGGTTAGTCCGGATGCTCCGACGGTGGCGTTAATCGCTCCACCTCCGAGCTACGCTCGTCGGCTTCGCGCGGCACGCTCCGCCGGTGGCATTAAGCGCTCCGCCTCCTAGCTGCGCTAGTCGGCAGCGCGAGTAGCGCCACCGGCGGAGCGCG
>JACREG010000058.1 GCA_016218375.1 Gammaproteobacteria bacterium | reverse complement strand
TCGCGCTTGGCCTTGTACATGGCCATGTCGGCATTCTTGAGCAGGTCTTCGGCATTGTGGTCGTCGAAGGGATAGATCGTCACCCCCACCGAGGCACCGGTGTGAATCTCATGACCTTCGATGTGATACGCCTCGGCAATCGACTCGACCAACCGGCTAGCCAGATCCGCCGCGCCTTCCACGGTATGCAGATTGGTCTGGATCAGGCCGAATTCGTCGCCGCCGAAACGCGCGACGGTGTCCGTCTCGCGCACGCAGGCACGGATGCGCTGGGCGATTTCCTTTAATAACTGATCGCCGACGGCGTGACCCAAGGTGTCGTTGATGTCCTTGAAATGATCGATGTCGAGGAACATCACCGACAACAGCGTATCGGTGCGTTTGGCCTGGGCCATGGCCTGCAACAAGCGGTCGCGGAACAAGGCGCGGTTAGGCAGTCCGGTCAGCAGATCGTAATGGGCGAGATAATGCACTTGGGATTCGGCATCGGCGCGTTCGCTGATGTCGCGCGTCACCATCAGCAACGAACGCACCCGGCCGTCGGGGCCGTACAGCGGAGCGGCATGCGATTCGACACGACGCCGCCGGCCTTTGCGACCGAGGATTTCCATTTCCAGGATGGCCGGTTCGCCGGACAAAACCCGACGCATGACCGATTGCAGGCGCGCTTTATATTCCGGCGCCACAAAACTCAAGGCGGATTGGCCGATGACTTCGCCCGGATCGCCGCTCTGCAACATACCCAGGCCGGCAGGATTGATTTCCAGAATGATGCCTTCGGCATCCACCAGTTTCACGCACTCCGGTTCGGTCTCGATGATCTTACGCAGCAACTGTTCGCGTTCGTGCAAGCGCGACTGCGTGGAATGCATGTCGGTGATGTCGAGCCAGGAACCGAGCGCCTCGTAAGCGCCGTCGCGCACCTCGCCACCGAGGCGACGCTGATCGCGCAGCCAACGATAGCCCTGGGTATGAAAGAGAAAACGGTATTCGCAGTGCAGCTCGCCGCGGCGCGGCAATTGATCGAAGGTGGCCAGTACCCGGTCGCGATCGTCGGGGTGAATATGTTCCAGCCACCAGCCCGGTGCGAGTGCCACCGTCAGGGGATAACCGGTCACGCCGGCGACGTTGTCGCTGATCCAATCGAAGTGGCCGACGCCCGGTGCCTCCGCACGGAGAACGAAATGCACGGCAGGCGAGGCGGACAACAGCCGGTCGAGCTGTTCCAGGAGCGCTTGCGTACCGTGTCTGGCGTGCATTCCGACCATGACTTACCTGCTTGTTAGGAGAACGTCCACCGAGAAACAGCGGCCATCCCTAGTCGCAACACCACCTCCGGTATGCCCGGTATTCTTGTTTCGGCAAAATGCGTCACAACTTTACAATTCGGCCGATGGCTTTCCTGCCCGGCCCGGCTACGGGATAATGCCCACGCTCGATTAGACTTAACCCAACCGGTTGAATACAGACTGTGAAACCCGCCCACGTCTTCGGCATCCCCAATTGCGACAGCGTTCGCCGTGCCCGGCAATGGCTGGACGGCAGGGAAATTCCGTATGAGTTCCACGACTTCCGCAAGGAGGGCCTGGATACGGTGCAGCTCGCTGCCTGGATCGGGCAGGTCGGCTGGGAAACCCTGCTCAACCGCCGCGGCACCACCTGGCGCCAGTTACCGGCCGAGCAGCGCGACGGCGTCGACGCCCAGCGCGCCCAGGTGCTGATGCTGGCGCAACCGACGCTCGTCAAACGTCCGGTCCTGCAAACCGGCCAACACCTCGAAGTCGGCTTCGACGCCGACCGTTACGCAACCCTGTTCAAAGGCTGCCCCTGATGTCCGTTCAGACGTCCTCTCCAACGCTGGAACTCGCCCGCGACCTGATCGCGCGCGCTTCGATCACCCCCGACGATCAGGGCTGCCAACAACTCATCGGCGAACGCCTGGCCGCGCTGGGCTTCAAACTGGAGTTCATGAACGTCGGCGAGGTCATCAATCTCTGGGCACGTCGTGGCAGCGAAGGCCCGCTGCTCGCCTTCGCCGGTCACACCGACGTCGTGCCGACCGGCCCGGCAAGCGCCTGGGCCTCGCCGCCGTTTCAACCGGAGATTCGCGACGGTCTGCTCTACGGCCGCGGCGCCGCCGACATGAAAGGCAGCATCGCCGCCATGGTCACCGCCTGCGAACGCTTCCTCGAAGAACATCCCGATCATCGCGGTTCGCTGGCCTTCCTCATCACCAGCGATGAAGAAGGCATCGCCACCGAAGGCACGGTGAAGGTCATCGAGACTTTGGAAGCGCGCAACGAAAAAATCGACTGGTGTTTGGTCGGCGAACCCTCCAGCGTCAAACAAGCCGGCGATGTAGTGAAGAACGGCCGCCGCGGTTCCTTGTCCGGCACACTGACCGTGCGCGGCGTGCAAGGCCATGTCGCCTACCCGCATCTCGCCGACAACCCCGTGCACCGCGCCCTGCCCGCGCTCACCGAACTCGCCGCAACGACCTGGGACAACGGCAACGCTTTCTTCCCGCCGACCACGTTTCAGATTTCGAATATTCACGCCGGCACCGGCGCGACCAACGTCATCCCCGGCGCGCTGGAAGTGCTGTTCAACTTCCGCTATTCCACCGAGAACAACGAGGCCAGCCTGAAGCAACGCGTGCATGCCTTGCTCGACAAGCACGGCCTCGATTATCAACTCGACTGGTTCCACTCCGGCGCACCGTTCCTGACACCGGCCGGCGAACTCGTCGACGCCGTGCGCACCGCCGTGCGCGAAGTGACCGGCCTGGACACCGAACTCTCCACCAGCGGCGGCACCTCCGACGGTCGCTTCATCGCGCCGACCGGCGCGCAGGTCGTCGAACTCGGCCCGGTGAACGCAACGATTCACAAAGTAAACGAATGCGTGGCCGTGGAAGAACTGGAGCGGTTGACGCGGATGTATGAAGGGGTGATGAAACACCTATTGGCTTAATCACCGTCATTCCCGCGCAGGCGGGAATCCAGAAACCGAAGACATGGATTCCGGCATGCGCCGGAATGACGAATCGCAAAGACGCTTTAGACATAGATTCGGAACCACGAGGACATAAACATGGGTGCACAGTGGAAAACCAAGATCAAAGCGGAGGTCGCCGCCGCCAAGGGTCGCATCTTCACCAAGCTGGCGAAGGAGATCATGGTCGCGGCACGCAACGGTGCCGATCCGAGCATGAATCCGCGACTGCGGCTGGCGGTGGATCAGGCGAAAAAAGCATCCATGCCCAAGGACACGCTGGAGCGCGCCATCAAGAAAGGCGCCGGTCTGCTGGACGAAGGCGTGAGCTACGAGAAGCTCACCTATGAAGGCTTCGCGCCGCACCGCGTGCCGGTGATCGTCGAGTGCCTGACCGACAACGCCAATCGCACCGCGACCAACATCCGTATCCTGTTTCGCAAGGGACAATTGGGTAACACCGGCTCGGTGTCCTGGGATTTCGACTATCTGGGCATGATCGAAGCGACGCCGAACTCCGCCGATGCCGATCCCGACGTCGCCGCCATCGAAGCCGGTGCGCAGGATCTGGAACCGGGCGAAGACGGCGCGACGCTGTTTTACACCGACCCGACCGATATGGATGCCGTGCAACGCGCCCTGCCCGAACACGGCTTCACTGTGCAATCCGCGCAATTGGGCTGGCGCGCGAAGAACCCGGTCAGCATCGGCGACGCGGAGCGTGCGGAAGTCGAGGCATTCCTGGAAGCCATCGACGCGGACGACGACGTGCAGAATGTGTACGTGGGCTTGGCGGACTAAGTTCCGCCCAGCTAGCCACGTCCCGTAGGAGCGGCCTCTGGCCGCGAACCGGTAATCTACCGAACGGTTCGCGGGCGATGCCCCAGGGCGGCCTCTCGGTGCAAGCGCCTCACCTTCAGCTCGCTCCTACCTTCTTCCGTACAGCCTGCGCAACTCCTCCTTGACCTGCTCCAACACCCGCTTCTGCCGCCGGTCCAATTTGCGCCCGGCACGATTGATATAGAACACCAGCATCGACATCGCCGAGCGGAACGGATCGGCCTTGCGGAGCCAGACTTCGATGGAAACCTCAATCAAGATATCCTTGCGCTGTTACCTGTACCTGACTGTTGGTGCCTCCGGTGTTCGTGATCAGTTTTGCGTACAAGTCCTGCGAAGATGTATCAATCTGAACATCCGAATACATTCTGGAAATTATCGTTCCGTCTGACACGGGCGAGAATTCGTAGGCAGTAAAATAGTGATCTTTGATTAAAGTAGTGCAGCCAGAATCACTATAAAATCCAATCGTAATGTTACGTTGGCCAGCCGAGCCGGCGGACGTTAACGAGACATCAAGCCCCAGCAGCCTCGCTTTTGATGGGTATAGCCATATATGGAGAGAATTGATTAATACGCATTCTGAGGAGCTTATCTGCACGACATCGGCCCCTCCACCACAGGAATTGAGGGTCTGCCGAACTCCGATGGCACAACGGTGACTGCTCTCAGCGGCCCCCTTAAGGAGCACCCCATTTTCAAACAAAGTGCGCTGATTGAACACGCACCCGCCAGCACTTGAGCCAGTTGCGTA
>JACREG010000057.1 GCA_016218375.1 Gammaproteobacteria bacterium | reverse complement strand
GCCACGTAGTCGCTTTCCGCGTCGAGACAACCGCGGGCCGCCCCTGCGGTACAGCACATCTGCCCCGCCCTCATGACCTCGCTCGCCTTCATCCTCGACAGTGCTGCTTGATTTTGTGTCGAATTGGTGACATGTTTCGGCGTGAAGCGAGATAGGTCAGGACGGCCGCGATTCACTCCTCCCATCTCGCACAACAAAAAATGGAGGGGGGGGCTAGATCATGAAGATACCCAAGAAGGTAGTCGACCGTTTCGTTTCGACGTTGAAGACCTATCAGGCGATCGCGATTGCGCATAAGAATCGCGACGTATCGGAAGCCGACACGGTCACGCTGATTAAGGACGTCCTGGCCGACGTCTTCGGTTACAACAAATACACAGAACTGACCAGCGAGCAGCAGATTCGCGGTACCTACTGCGACCTGGCAGTGAAGATCGACGGCCAGATCAAATACCTCATCGAGGTCAAATCTGCTGGCGTTACCCTGAACGATTCGCATCTGCGCCAAGCCATCAACTACGCCGCGAACCAAGGTATCGAGTGGGTAGTGCTGACGAACTCGATCGACTGGAGGCTATACCGCGTGAAGTTCGCCCAGCCGATCGACTTCGATTTGGTCTCAGCCTTCGATCTCCCCGCCATCAACCCACGCAACGCCGACGACCAGGACAAGATGTTCCTGCTCTGCCGCGAAGGCATCACGAGCGACGCGATGGGCGCCTATCATCAGCACGCACAATTATTCAACAAGTTCACCATCGCGCAGCTCGTCATGTCCGAACCGGTCTACTCGATTGTCCGTCGCGAATTGCGCCGGCTGTTTCCTGATCTCCGAGTCGACGTGGAACAAATCTCGGACATCCTCGTAAATGATGTCCTTAAACGGGAAGTCATCGAGGGCGACAAGGTTAAAGAGGCGCAGCAGCGCATCAAGAAGGCGGCGGCGAAAAACACAAAAATAGCAGCGAAGGCGCGAACGGAAAACATGGGCTCATCCGCACCCCAGCCCCTAGCCGCAGCGGATGAGCAATCATGAGCTTCCGGCACTCCATTGCCCCGCTAATGTGCATACTAGCTCTCTCGGCATGTTCAGGTGAAAGCACAAGCACACCGACAGCGCCAATTGCCGTCCCTTACAAACAGGTCGGCTACCAAGAGGGCGCCAAGCCGATATTCGGACACTATTTCGTTGTGGTGAATCTAGAAGGTATCGACAGCAATACGGCATACAAAGACCTTAAGCAAATCGCCACTCGCTTGTGTGCGAGCAAGAATGTGTGCTTTGTCCATTTTTGGGATGATGTCTCGAAAGCCGCAAGCTATCTTCCGATGAGCGAGCTAGCCGCAAATTCAATTCTGGCTAGCTATAACATCAACCGTAATACTGGGAACAACAGATTTCAGTGCCATCCGTTCTATGATCCAGGACAGCGGTGCGCCAAGAACTAGCTTTGGGTATCGAACATCTCGACATCGAGGAACGTTTGTCGTTGGTCGAGGAGCTGTGGGACAGCATAGCGGCCGACAGTGCGGCCGTGCCGCCCACCCACGCGCAGCGCTTGGATCTCGATAACAGAATCGACGATCACGAAGCGAATCCGGACGATGTCATATCGTGGAGTGATGTCAAAGCGTCGATCACCGAACGTCTCAAGGAATAAGGCCCTTCGCCAATACCGTCTTCACTAGAACCTATCTCAAAATCGGCTAAGCCATCACTACGCCGTCATGCCCGCCTACGCGGGAATGACGAGTTATTCAGACATCCCTTGGAATGAATCTCTCTCGGTCGCCCTTCTCCGACAGCCACGCTAAACTCCACCCATGCCCTCTCCCCCCGTCATCTCCATCTCCGCCCTCGGCAAAACCTACGCCTCCGGCCTCGTCGCGTTGCAGGACGTCGATCTCGATATTCATCCGGGCGAGATCTTCGCGCTGCTCGGGCCGAACGGCGCGGGTAAGACGACGCTGATCAGTGCGGTCTGCGGGATCGTGACACCGACGGCGGGCAGTGTGCGAGTCAACGGGTACGACATCCGGCGCGACTATCGCGCGGCGCGGGCGCAGATCGGGCTGGTGCCGCAGGAGCTTTACACCGATCTGTTCGAGACGCCTTGGGATACGGTGCGTTTCAGCCGCGGGCTGTTCGGACTGGCGCCGAATCCGGCGTATCTCGAACGGGTACTGCGCGATCTGTCGTTGTGGGACAAGCGCAAGGACATGATCATGACGCTGTCCGGCGGGATGAAGCGGCGCGTGTTGATCGCGAAGGCGCTGGCGCATGAGCCGCAGGTGCTGTTTCTCGATGAGCCGACCGCGGGTGTGGACGTGGAATTGCGGCGCGATATGTGGGCGCTGGTGCGGCGTCTGCGCGACAGCGGCGTCACCATCATTCTCACCACGCATTACATCGACGAGGCCGAAGAGATGGCCGACCGCATCGGCGTGATCAACAAGGGTCGGCTGATCCTGGTCGAGACCAAGACCGAGCTGATGAAGAAGCTCGGCAAGAAACAGCTCACGCTGCACTTGCTGGAACCGCTGACGGCGATACCGGCGGACTTGAGCGGGTGGGCGCTGACGCTGGCCAATGACAGCGCCGATCTGGAATATGTCTTCGATGCGAGCGCCGAACAGGCCAGCGTGCCGGCGCTGCTCCAGCGTCTCGGCGAGCTGGGGATCGGTTTCAAGGATCTCACCACGCGTCAGAGTTCGCTGGAAGAAATCTTCGTCAGTCTGGTGAGCGAGCGCCAATGAACCCGGCCCTGACATTCAACTACCACGCGGTCATCGCCATCTTCCGCTTCGAGATGACCCGTTTCGCGCGCACACTGTGGCAGAGTCTGGTGACGCCGGTGATTACGACGGCGCTGTATTTCGTGGTGTTCGGCGCGGCGATCGGCGCGCGCATGGGCGACATCGAGGGCGTGCAGTACGGTTCGTTCATTGTGCCGGGGCTCATCATGCTGTCGCTGTTCACCGAGAGTTTGAACAACGCCTCGTTCGGCATCCATATGCCGAAGTTCACCGGCACGATCTACGAAGTCCTGTCCGCGCCGGTGTCGGCGTTCGAGATCGTGCTCGCCTACGTCGGCGCCGCGGCAACCAAGTCGGTGCTGCTCGGGCTCATCATCCTCGCGACCGCGAGCCTGTTCGTACCCATTCACGTCGAACACCCGCTGTGGATGGCCGCGTTCCTGGTGCTGGTGGCGACCACCTTCAGTCTGTTCGGCTTCATCATCGGTATCTGGGCGAAGGGCTTCGAGGAACTTCAGTTCATTCCGATGCTGGTCATCACGCCGCTGACCTTCCTTGGCGGCGTGTTCTACTCGATCGACATGCTGCCGGCGGGCTGGCGCACCGTCAGTTTGTTCAATCCCATCGTCTACATCATCAGCGGGTTCCGCTGGAGCTTCTACGGCACGGCCGATGTGAGCATCGGCATCAGCTTGGCGGCGACGCTGAGCTTTTTGCTGCTGTGCATCGTGCTGGTGTGGCTGATCTTCCGGACGGGGTATCGGCTGAAGCAGTGAGCGCTGTTCCCCGGATTCCGCTTCGCTCCATCCGGGCTACGCCAGCTCCATCCAGGCTACGCTGCGGACTGGGTCGTGCCGGAACCTCGAACTCTGCACGCGCATTGCGGCCAAGCTTCGATTTGCCTAAGCTGCACACCTCGATTCTGAACAGGAGACACAGGCATGTCTGAAATCACCACCGCCAGCGGACTGCGCTATGAAGATCTCACCCTCGGCAGCGGCGCCGAGGCCACCGGTCGCGGCCAAACCGTGATCGTGCATTACACCGGCTGGCTGGAGGACGGCAGCAAGTTCGATTCCAGTGTCGATCGCAACGATCCGTTCAGCTTCCCGCTGGATTGCAGCTACGTCATCAAGGGCTGGGACGAAGGCGTGAAAGGCATGAAGGTCGGTGGCAAGCGCAAGCTGACCATTCCGCCGGAACTCGGCTACGGTTCACGCGGCGCCGGCGGCGTGATTCCACCGAATGCCACGTTGATCTTCGAAGTCGAACTGCTGGAACTCTCCGAGTAATGCGTCTCGAAGCCATCGAACATCACATTCAAGCCACGGTGCGGCGCGCGCTCGCCGAGGACATCGGCAGCGGCGATGTCACGGCGGCGTTGATTCCCGAGGATGCACGCGCCAGCGCGCGCGTGGTCAGTCGCGAGCCGGCGGTGTTGTGCGGCTGCGCCTGGTTCGATGCCGTATTCGCGGAACTCGACGAACGCATTCACGTAAAGTGGGCTCTGCACGATGGCGATCGCGTGCAGCCGGAGCAAGAGCTGTGCACGCTGAGCGGCCCGGCGCGTGCGCTGCTCACCGGCGAACGCGCCGCGTTGAATCTGTTGCAGACGCTATCCGGCACCGCCACCCGCGCCGCGCAGTATGCCGCCGCCGTGGAAGGTTTGCCGGTGCGTGTGCTGGATACGCGCAAGACCCTGCCCGGCTTGCGCCACGAACAGAAATACGCGGTGCGCACCGGCGGCTGTCACAATCACCGCATCGGTCTCTACGACGGCATTCTCATCAAGGAAAATCACATCGCCGCCGCTGGCTCCATCACTGCCGCCGTCGCTGCCGCGCGCGCTCTCGACACGCATCTGCCGGTGGAAGTCGAAGTGGAAAATCTCGACGAGTTGCGCGCAGGCCTCGACGCCGGCGCCGACATCCTGCTGCTCGACAACTTCACCCTCGATCTGTTACGCGAAGCCGTCGCCCTCAACGCCGGCCGCGCCAAACTCGAAGCCTCGGGCGGCGTGACCTTGGAAAACATCCGCAGCATCGCCACAACCGGCGTGGACTACATCTCCACCGGTGCGCTCACCAAGGATGTGAAGGCCATAGATCTATCGATGCGCTTCGTGTAACGACAAACATCGCCTCGCGCCCCCAGTCTACCCAGCCGACCCAACTCAATATCAGGATTCCCTTATCCGCCTGCCTGTCCACGGTTAACCTCGCGGATATTGTTGACAGCCCTGGGCGGCCTCATCAGACTACGATTTCATCGAGCAAATCCCGGCCCCCGATGCTCGATGCAATCCCTAATGGTTTCGTGTTCATTGAACCGCGCAGTGCCCGACATGTTGCGCGAGGAGGTTCTATGTTCGCCACCGCACGCCATTTACTGGTTACGCTATCCGTGGTTCTGGCTGGCTTCTGGATCAATGTCGCCGGCACCAGCGCCGCCGAAGCATCCGCTCCACTCACCCTTGGCATCCATCCCTATCTACCCACTCAGGAACTGAACACCCGTTTCCGGCCGCTGGCCGACTATCTTGGCAAAACGCTCGGTCGCACGATCGACATCCGTATCGGTCGAGATTATGAGGAACACATCCGCGCCGTCGGCGCCAATACGGTGGACATCGCCTTCATGGGACCGGCACAGTACGTCACACTGGTGAACGAATACGGTCCACGGCCGCTGCTGGCGCGTCTTGAAGTCAACGGCAAGCCCGAACTGTTCGGCGCCATCGTCGTGCGTAAAGACAGTTCGATACGCACGCTTGCCGACCTCAAAGGCCATCGTTTCGCGTTTGGCGATCCGGACTCGACCATGAGCCATATCGTGCCGCAAGGCATGATGGCGGAAGCCGGCGTGCCGCTATCCGCGCTCAGCGAATATAAATTTCTCGGGGCACACAAAAACGTGGCCCTCGGAGTGCTGTCGGGCGATTTCGATGCCGGCGCCGTCAAGATGGAAATCCTCGATGAGTATGCGGACCGCGGCCTGCGCATGCTGATCAAGACGCCCGCCGTTTCCGAACATCTGCTGTTGGTACGCCCCGACATGCCCGCCGACCAGGTCGAGAAACTGCGTCAGGCATTACTGAATCTGAAGAACCTGCCCGAGGGCGCGCAGATCATGCAGTCCATCCACAAAGGCATGACGGCGTTCGCACCGGCCGTCGATGCGGATTACGACAGCCTGCGCACGCTCATGCGCGCGCTCGAACCCGGAAAATAACACACAGGAGAATCCATCGGCGTGTCGCCCCGATCATTGCTTAAATATTGGATGGTCCCGCTGGCGGGACTGGCCGTGCTGCTGTTCGCAGCGGGCCTGCTGGTGCAACAGCTCTTTCATGCCAATCTGCAAGAGGCCCGCGCCGATACCGAACGCGAGCTCCAGTTGCTGTCCTCGCTTGTTCAGATCAATCTGCAGAGCGGCAACTATCAATATCTTGAAGACACGCTGAGCCAGTTCGGAAAAACGGATCGGGCCATCGTCGAACTGCGCGTGGTATCCGACAGCGGATTTTCCTTCACCGCGTATCGACGTCCGACACCGGCCGAGCACCCGCTGCCGCTGAAAAGCACGATCGATTATTCCTACCGCGGCACTGCCACCCTGACACTGGTGCGCGATCTCGCCGAGGTGTACGACCGCCACACGCTGCTGGTCGGCCAACTGCTCGGCGGTTTTGCCGTCGTCGCGTTCCTGCTCGGATTCCTGTTCTATGTCATCGTGCTGCGCCAGCGCGAAGCGGAAAAATTGCGGGAGCGGACCCGCCAACTCGATAGCGCCAACCGTGCGCTGGAGGAAGAAAACGCCCAACGCCGCCGCGCGGAAGAGGCGCTCTTCGAAGCGAAGGAACGCGCCGAGGTTACTTTGCACTCGATCGGCGACGCCGTGATCACGACCGATTCGCAGGGGCTGGTCGAATATCTCAACCCCGTCGCCGAACAACTGACCGGCTGGTCAACCGCACATGCCCGAAAGCGCCCGCTGGAGGACGTGTTCTGCATTTTCAATGAAGTCACCCGCGTCCCCGTACAGAGTCCGGTGGCGCGGGTGCTGCGTGAGGGTTGCATTGTCGGACTGGCCAATCATACCGTGCTGATCGCGCGCGACGGCCGCGAGATCGCGATTGAAGATTCGGCCGCGCCGATCCGCAATCGCGCCGGCGTCATCATGGGCGTCATTCTGGTATTTCACGACGTCAGCACGGCCCGCGAGTTGGCCCACCAACTCAGTTGGCAGGCGACACACGATGCGCTGACCGGTCTGGTAAACCGCCGCGAGTTCGAGAAGCGCCTTACGCAGATGCTGGACAGCGCGCATCGCGACAACTGCCAGCACGCACTGCTGTATCTCGATCTGGATCAATTCAAGGTGGTCAACGACACCTGCGGACATGTCGCGGGCGACGAATTGCTGCGCCAGTTGAGCCGTCTCAAGCAGGGGCATTTGCGCACCGGCGACACCTTGGCCCGGCTGGGCGGCGACGAGTTCGGCATTCTGCTGGAAAACTGCCCGCTGGATCGCGCCATGCAGATCGCCGAGGCATTGCGCGAGGCCACCAGCGACTTCCGTTTCATCTGGCAGGACTATTCCAGCGAGATCGGCGTCAGCATCGGCGTCGTGCCGATACACGCAGCATCGCCGGCGCCGCACGAGGTGCTCGCGGCCGCCGACATGGCCTGTTACATGGCCAAGGAATCGGGCCGTAACCGGATTCATCTTTATCTGGAGTCCGACAGCGAGATCGTCCAGCGGCATGGCGAAATGCTCTGGGTATCGCGCCTGAACGCCGCACTCAAGGAGAACCGGTTCGTGCTGTACCGTCAGGCCATCGCGCCGACCATCGGGCAGGACGGCACGCCGCATTGCGAGGTGCTGATTCGCCTGCGCGACGAACAGGGCGCACTGATCCACCCGGGCGTATTCCTGCCGGCGGCCGAGCGCTTCAATCTGATGCCGGCGATCGACCGCTGGGTCGTCAGCGAAGTCCTGGCGCGCGAGATCCGTCAGCCCTGCTGCGATGCGGACGTGAACTGCATGATCGCCATCAACCTCTCCGGCGCCTCGCTCGGCGACGAACGGTTCCTGGCCTTCCTGCGCGAGGCACTCACCAACCCCGCGATCAACACGAAGCGTCTGTGTTTCGAAATTACGGAGACTGCCGCGATCAATAATTTGTCGCGCGCCGCGGATTTCATGCGCGAGCTGAAAACCTTCGGCTGCCAGTTCGCGCTGGACGATTTCGGCTCGGGCCTGTCCTCGTTCGGCTACCTCAAGAATCTGCCGGTGGATTTTCTGAAGATCGACGGCGCCTTGGTCAAGGGCGTGGTCGAGAGCCTGACCGATCTGGCCATGGTGAACGCCATCAACGAGATCGGACACACGCTGGGCATCCGCACCATCGCCGAGTTTGTCGAGAACGTCGACATCCGCGACCGCATGGCGCAGATCGGCGTCGATTATGTTCAGGGTTACGGCGTGGAGCATCCGCGACCCTTCGACGACTAGCAGATTGTCCGCAGATCGGGTTGACGCGGCGAATATACGCCCCCGAACTGCCTACAGCATCACCTGCGTACCGATCTCGACGACTTGGTTCGGCGGCAATTTGAAATAAGTCGCGGCGCCTTCGGCCTGGCGGGTCATCCAAGCGTAGAGCGCGCTGCGCCAGTGCGGTAGGCCACCAGGGCCTTCGACGATGGTCGAGCGCGCCACAAAGAAGGTCGTGCGCATCGGCTCCAGTTCCAGACCGAAACCCGTCATGCCTTCGAGCGCGCGCGGCACGTCAGGCTCCTCGCGGAAACCGAAGCGCAGGGTCACGCTGTACACACCCTGCTCCAGCGCCTTGACCTCCAGCCGATGCTGCGGGTCGATATAGGGAATGTTCTCGTTGAGCACATTGAGAAACACCGTCGTCTCATGCATGACTTTGTAGTGTTTCAGATTGTGAAACAGCGCGCTGGGCACCAGGGTCGGGTCGGACGTGAGATAGACCGCATTGCCGGGCACGTGCGGCACATCGGGCATCGGCCCGGAGAGAAAGCTCTGCATGGGGATGTCGATCTTGCGCCGTTGCGCCGAAACCAGATCGCTGCCGTGCTTCCAGGTCGTCAACAGCGTAAAAATGCCCGCGCCGAGCAGCAGCGGCATCCAGCCGCCCGAGGCGATCTTGGTCATGTTGGAACTGAAGAACAGAATTTCCAGCAGACCGAACAACAGCAGCGCCAACAGCAGGGGCACGCGCGCACGGCCCGGCAAATGCAGCATGACGAAGGCGACCAGCAAGGTGGTGACGATCATGGTACCCGAGACCGCGATACCATAGGCGGCGGCCAAGGCACTGGAGGAATCGAACTCCATCACCAGCACGACCACGCCGAGCAGCATCAGCCAGTTCACCGTCGGGATGTAAATCTGGCCGCGCTCGGTATCGGAGGTGTGCAGAATGCGCACCCGCGGCAGATAACCCAGGCGCGAGGCCTGCAAGGTCATGGAATAGGCGCCGGAGATGGTGGCCTGCGAGGCGATCACCGTGGCCGCCGTGGCGAGACCCACCAGCGGCAGCGTAAACCAATCCGGTGCCAGCATATAAAAGGGATTCTCCACCGCCTCGGCCGAACGCAATATCAGCGCACCCTGGCCGAAGTAATTGATGAGCAGCGCCGGACACACCAACCCGTACCACGCCAGTCGCACCGGCTTCGGCCCGAAATGGCCCATGTCCGCATACAGCGCCTCGCCGCCGGTCAAAGCCAGAAACACCGCCGACAGCAGCAGGAAAGCGGCCGCCGGATGTTCCACCGCGAATTCGATTGCATAAAGCGGATTGACGGCACGCAACACCCCGGGATTGTCCGCGATACTCAGCGCGCCCAGCACGGCGAGGACCAGAAACCAGACGACGGTGATCGGTCCGAACAAGCCGCCGATACGATGCGTGCCGTGACGCTGCACCACGAACAGCACAACGAGAATCGTCAGTGTGATCGGCTCGACGAAGGGTTCCAGATGCGGCGTGGCCACGCTCAGACCTTCGATGGCCGAGAGCACGGAAATCGCCGGCGTAATGATCGCGTCGCCATAAAACAACGCCGCGGCGAACACCCCGGCGCCCACCACAAAGGGCAGCCAGCGCGGCGCGGCGCGGGCGATGCGGTGCGACAGTGCGGTCAGCGCGAGCACGCCGCCCTCGCCGGCATTGTCGAACTTGAGCACGACGCCAATGTACTTGGTCGAGATGATGAGGGTCATGGCCCAGAAGAACGCCGACAACGTGGCCAGCACATTGGCCTCGGTCGGCGCCAGGCCGTGGATGCCGGTGAAGGCCTCCTTGAAGGCGTACAACGGACTGGTGCCGATGTCGCCGTAGACCACACCCAGGGCGGTCAGGGCCAGCAGGCCGATGCCGGGTTTGGCACCCTCACGATGTTCCTGCATACACACGTCCCTCTATACCCGGTGTTCCGCCGCACACGCCGCTGGCCCCGCGCATTCTATCCCAGCACCGGTGCTCAGTCTCAGCGTAGGCTATTTTTTTACACAATTTTTATCCCCACGGCCGGCATGTTTCCTAACTATTGATACCGGACGCACTAAGCTTTACGCAGACTGAATGCGAAGTTGGAGATGCCCCATGGACATGCTTTGGGTCGCGCTGCTCGGCGCGTTTTTTCTGCTAACAGCAGGACTCGCCGTCGGCTGCGACCGGCTCATGCCGCGGAGGTGATATGCAAACGCTTTATATACTCGGCGGCAGTGTGGCCGTCCTGCTGCTCGTTTACCTGGTCTACGCGCTGATCAAAGCAGAGAACTTCTGAATGACGATGCAATCCTGGCTGTTGTTGGCGGCGTATCTCGTCGTGCTGTTGGCGGCGGCGAAGCCGTTGGGCCTGTACATGGCCAAGCTCATGGACGCGCCACGCTGGCCGCCGCTGGCGCGCGTCGAACGCGGCGTGTTCCGTCTGTGCGGCGTCCGCGACGAGGAAATGATCTGGCGCCATTATGCGCTGGCGGTATTGATCTTCAGTTTGGTTGGGCTGATTGTCGTGTACGCCCTGCAACGCCTGCAAGCGTGGCTGCCGCTGAATCCGCAGCAGTTGGCGAACGTCACGCCGGATTCCAGCTTCAACACCGCCATCAGCTTCGTCACCAATACCAACTGGCAGGGCTACGGCGGCGAGACCACCCTAAGTTATCTCACCCAGATGCTCGGGCTGGCGGTGCAAAACTTCCTCTCCGCCGCGACCGGCATTGCCGTGCTGTTCGCTTTGATCCGCGGTTTCGCGCGGCATTCGGCACAGACCATCGGCAACTTCTGGGTGGACCTGTATCGCGTCACCGCTTATCTGCTGCTGCCGTTGTCGTTCGTGTTCGCGCTGGTGTTGGTCAGTCAGGGCGTGATCCAGAATTTCTCCGCGTACCAAGACATCGCCACGCTAGAGCCGGCCAGTCACGTAACGACCCTGCCCATGGGTCCGGCCGCGTCGCAGATCGCCATCAAACAGCTCGGCACCAACGGCGGCGGTTACTTCAATGTGAATTCCGCGCATCCGTTC
>JACREG010000056.1 GCA_016218375.1 Gammaproteobacteria bacterium | reverse complement strand
GGCCTGCTGCGCTACGGCATTCCCGATTTCAAAATGCAAAAGAACATCATCGACCGCCGCACCGCGCAACTCAGCGCCGAGGGTGTGGTGTTCAAGACCGGCGTGCATGTCGGCGTGAATCTTCCCGCGCAACAGTTATTGAAAGACTTCGATGCCGTCGCGCTCACCGGCGGTTCCGAACACCCGCGCGATCTGCCGATCCCCGGCCGCGAACTCAAGGGCGTGCACTTCGCCATGGAGTTCCTGCCGCAGCAGAACAAGCGCGTCGCCGGCGACAGTGTCCCGGATGCGCAATCCATCCTGGCCACCGGCAAGCATGTCGTGGTCATCGGCGGCGGCGACACCGGTTCCGATTGCATCGGCACCTCGAATCGTCACGGCGCCGCTTCGGTCACGCAATTGGAAATCCTGCCCAAGCCGCCGGAGAAAGAAGACAAGGCACTGACCTGGCCGGACTGGCCGAACAAACTGCGCACCTCGTCTTCGCACCAGGAAGGTTGCGAGCGCATGTGGTCGGTGACGACCAAAGCCATCGTCGGTGCGAACGGTCAGGCCACGGCGATCCAGTGCGCCAAAGTCGAATGGACCAAGGACGCCAACGGCGCGTGGAAGATGTCCGAAGTCGCCGGCTCCGAATTCGAACTCAAGGCCGATCTGATTCTGTTGGCGATGGGCTTCGTGCATCCGGTGCACGAAGGCATGCTGAAAGAACTCGGTGTGGCACTCGACGGACGCGGCAATGTGCACGGCAGCACCGACGGCGCGAACGCCTACAAGACTTCGCTCGACAAAGTGTTTGCCGCCGGCGACATGCGCCGCGGCCAATCGCTCATCGTCTGGGCGATCCGCGAAGGCCGCCAATGCGCGCGCGCCGTCGACGAGTATTTGATGGGCAGTTCCGACCTGCCGCGTTAAACCCATACGTTGAACCGCCAAAACGCGGAGAAGCCCGGAATGGAACCGCCAAGGCGCCAAGACGCCAAGAAAATCATTTTCCATAAAAAACCCCTTGGCGTCTTGGCGCCTTGGCGGTTCCCAAATCCTTCTTGGCGTCTTGGCGGTTCATAAAACTCATGGCAGAACTGAAGAACGACCGCTTTCTGCGCGCCCTGCTGCGCCAACCCGTCGATGTCACGCCGGTGTGGATGATGCGTCAGGCCGGGCGTTATCTGCCCGAGTACCGCGCCACGCGCGAGAAGGCCGGCGACTTCATGGGTCTGTGCCAGACGCCGGAACTCGCCTGCGAAGTCACGCTGCAACCGCTCGACCGTTTTCCGCTGGATGCCGCCATTCTGTTTTCGGACATTCTCACCGTGCCGGACGCGATGGGACTCGGTCTGTATTTCGAGGATGGCGAAGGTCCGCGCTTCCGCAAACCGGTGCGCACTGAGGCCGATGTACGCGCGCTCGGCGTGCCCGATCCGGAAGGCGAGTTGCGCTATGTGATGGATGCCGTGCGTCTGATTCGCCGCGAACTCGATGGCCGCGTACCGCTGATCGGTTTCTCCGGCAGCCCGTGGACGCTGGCGACCTACATGGTCGAGGGCGGATCGAGCAAAGACTTCGCCACCATCAAAGCGATGCTCTACGACCGCCCCGAACTTTTGCACCAATTGCTCGACACCGTCGCCCGCGCCGTCAGCGTTTATCTGAATGCGCAAATCGCTGCCGGTGCGCAGGCCGTCATGCTGTTCGATACCTGGGGCGGTGCGCTCGGTCCGCGCGAGTATCGGGAATTCTCGCTGGCCTATATGACGCGCATCGTCGGTCAACTCACCCGCGAACACGACGGTAGGCAAGTGCCGGTGATTCTGTTCACCAAAGGTGGCGGTCAATGGTTGGAGGCGATGGCCGACAGCGGCGCCGATGCGCTGGGACTCGACTGGACCACCGACATCGGCGCGGCGCGTGTGCGCGTCGGTGCGCGCGTCGCGCTACAGGGCAATCTCGATCCATCGGTGCTGTACGCGCAACCCGAACATATCCGCACCGAAGTCGCCCGCGTGCTGGCCAGTTACGGCCACGGCAACGGCCATGTGTTCAACCTCGGCCACGGCATCCATCCGCAGGTCGACCCCGAACACGCCGCCGCCATGATTGCAGCGGTGCATGAACTCAGCCGGCCCTATCACGCGGGCTGATCCTCCCGATTCATCCACTGGGCAGCACCTCAAGCCGCCAGCCAAGCCGGCCGCTATAATTCGCGAGGCGGCACACAGGCCCTATGGCGGGAGGTTGCCCATGAATGTTCTGCTATTTTTCCTCGCGGTTCTCATTGCCGGCGCAGTCACCGGCCTAGCCTACGTCGTATCGTCCCTGTGGTTGCTCGCCGTGTTCGCCGGCCTGGGTGCCTTGTGGATTACCGAGGGCGTGTTCGAGCGCTGTTTCGGCTATCAACCGGCGCAACGCTGGGTGGGCCGGAATAATCTGCCCGCGCATTGATCGACTAACGCAACTCACTCAACAATTGCCGGATCATGCGCAGCGCCTGTTGCGCGTAACCGCCACCGAACAGATTGGCGTGATTGAGGATGTGGTAGAGGTTGTACAAGGTCTTGCGCGTCGCATAACCCGCATCCAACGGCCACGCCGCGCAATAAGCCGCGTAGAATTCCGTACCAAAGCCGCCGAATAATTCCGTCATCGCCAGATCGGCCTCGCGGTCGCCGAAATACACCGCCGGATCGAACACTACCGGTGTACCGTCCGCAAGATACCCGTGATTGCCCGACCAGAGATCGCCATGCAGCAACGACGGTCGCGGTCGATAGCCGTCGAACAAACCGTCCAACCGCACCAGCAATTGCTCGCCCAGACGCTGTACTTCACCGCCCCAGCCGTTGCGTTGCGCCAATTTCAGTTGAAACCCCAGCCGGTGCTCGCGCCAGAAGACAATCCAATCCGCGCACGGCGTATTGATCTGCGGCGTAGCACCGATGGTGTTGTCGCGCCGCCAACCGAACTCCGCGCGCGTGACGCGATGCAGCGCCGCCACGTGCGCACCGAGCAGCGCGCCCTTGCCGCCACGGCCGAACTCCAGATATTCCAACACCAGATACGCCGTATCGCCGGCCACGCCCCAACACACCGGCTCCGGTACACGCACGGTTTTAGTGGCGGCGACTTCGCGCAAGCCTTCCGCCTCGGCGACGAACATTTCGGCCTGTGCCGCGGTATTGAACTTGACGAAGAAATCGCGCCCTTCACCGCGCAGGTGCGACGCTTGGTTGATACAGCCGCCGCCGATGGCATCGCGCCCGCCGCGCACCTGCACGCCGGTCACGCGGCAGATGTGTTCGTTAATGTGTTGCCAGTGATTCACAACGACCCGCCGAGAAATCAATGGATACCAAATGGTGCATACGCAGCAGACTACGCCTTGCCGGTCTTTGGTTTCTTCGTGCGGGCCACAGGATTGCTTTTGACGGGTAGCGTAGCGGCATCGTCCAACGCCCCATGCGCTTCAGACTGCCCCAGATAGTTTGTCTCGCTCACCACCGGTTTACCGGTCTTCGCCTCCAGCGCCTTGCGGGCATTACCGGCAATAGCACCGCCCGCTTTGGCGGCGGTTCGATTCTCGGGAAAACCTTGGGCATCTTTGCGCCGCGCGATCTCCGTTGTGCTCGCTTCGCCCAGCATGGTGAAAATCAACTCCAGGTCAGTCATATGATCGCGTAGCGCGTTGCCGGTTTTGGTTTTATCCAACCCCTTGAGGCGACCATGCGCACCCGGCGTGAGCCCGAAGGTGGCGCGCGCGATTTCGGCGGTCAGAATCGAATACTCTTTGCCTTCCTTAACACCCCTCGTCTTCCATTCCTCCGTCAACTCACCGCGCACGGCAATCGAGCGCAGCCGCTTTTCGATCCACGCCTGCGGATAACCTTTGGCCTGATACAACTCGCGGGCGCGGGCACTGGCCAGTTCCGGGTTCTCGATTTCCTTCACCCGTTCATAACCCACCTGCGCCAACCAGCGCTTGAAAGGCTCTGCCTTGGGCGAGGGAATTGACTGGATGATGCGAAACAGGCCTTCGGTATTGGCGCAATCTGTCTCACGCCGTTTCCCGTCCGGCGCTTCGAGTTTCAAACCGTGACAAAACGTCACGACTTGACTACCTTCCTCGCTAAGTCGCTGTTTCAACTTACGCCAATAGGCGCCGGGGTCGGGGCTTTCGGTCAGAATTCCGCAGACATCGACAATGGAAAACCACCATTCATCATTGTGCCAAGCCCGACGGATAGCCTTCTCCTGGAAGACGACGATGCGGTTCGTCGGGGCGTCCTGCTTCTGAATTTTCTTACCCATGATTGCTCTCCCTGTTCATAAGATGTCTTCTCCCTGACTTTGGATGATTCACGCTACGCGTATAGTGTTGTCGCACGGTGTCTACAGCTTATTCGGTCAGCCGTGTATAAATACCGCACCTCCGTAACTTGGAAGTACGATGCCAGCTCGAGGGAAGTCCAGCGGGGCGCTTACCACCTTGCATGGCCTGCTTACCACCTTGATCCCCTGGTTACCACCTTCCAATAACAATCTGCCTTGGATGTGAGTACGCCTCATCTCCAACGTCCCGGTAGCGCAGGATACTGCTGGCCTGCAAAGTATCAAAGCCGGAGAAAACCCGCAGGCGGGGTTATCCACGGCCGGCGCGAATATGGAATAACCGGCCGATACTTGGCACCAGCTCACGAAGGGATTGCGTCAGGGCCTGACCGCCAAGCGCTGATGCAGCGGACTGTGCCGCGGGAAGTGCGCGCGTAGGAATTCCATCTGGTCGGCGAGTACACGCTTACCTTGCAGATAGATGTATTCGGCATGCGTCGGGGTGAAGGGCACGGCGAGCAGTTCCATGCGCGCCTGTTCCGGGCGACGGCCAGCTTTGTGGTTGTTGCAGCGTTTGCAGGCGGTGACGACGTTGTTCCAGGCGTCGGCGCCGTCCTGGCTCAGCGGCGTGACATGATCGCGGGAGAGATCGCTGTCGCGGAAATGTTCGCCGCAATACAGGCACAGATAGGCATCGCGTTTGAACAGCGCGGGGTTGTTGAGCGGCGGCATGTAGCTGTCGCGGTCGCGGTTGAGTGCGTGATTGCTGCCGTGGGTGGCGATGATGGAATTGAGATCGATCTGGCTGCGCAGGCCGGTGAGGGCGTTGGTGCCGCCGCGCACGCGGACCAAAGTGCTCCCGCAGGCATAAGCCACCTGCCCTAAATGATAGAGGCGCACGGCGTCCCGGTAATTGACCCACTCCAGCGGCATACCGGCGGCGTCGGTGCGCAGAATCTGATGCTTCAGACTGAACACAACAACCTCCCGCGGCTGCCTGCCTTTATGTCAGAAACGCCGGCAAATGTAAACTTTAATAAATCAGTCACTTTTGCCATTTGAGCGTTCCGGTCGCGGCGCCACGCGCAGCCGGCATCCGTATTCAATCACCGCAGGGATTCCGGTATCATGGCGCACTTTTCATGCGCGGTTTGGCGTGTTTTTCCGGCCGCCAGCGGCTGTGTGCGCCGCGCTCGATTTTATTGCCCTGCGAACCCCCATCCGCAGCGCCACCATCCCCGGCGGAAACCCTGCCGGACATGGAGATTCAAAGCATGCCAATACGTGTGGCCGTACCCAAGGAAACCACGGCGGACGAACGCCGCGTGGCGTTGGACCCCATCGTCGCCGAACGCTTCACCAAACTGGGCTGCGAGGTGCTGATCGAGACCGGCGCCGGCGCCGGGGCGCAGCATGCCGATACCGCCTACACCACCGCCAAGGCGATTGCCGACCGCCGCGAGCTGCTCGGCCAGGCGGACGTGCTGTTCAAGGTGCAGCCGCCCACCGAGGCCGAGGTCGACGCCCTCAAGGACGGCGCGGTGGTGGTCAGCTTCATGCAGCCGCACAAGAACGCCGCGCTGGTCGCCAAGCTGCGCGACCGCAAGATCACCTGCTTCGCCATGGAGTTGATCCCGCGCATCTCCCGTGCGCAAAGCATGGACGCGCTGTCCTCGCAGGCCGCCGTCGCCGGTTACAAGGCCGCGCTGATGGCCGCCAGTCTCAGCGGGCGCTTCTTTCCCATGCTGACCACCGCCGCCGGCACCATCCGCCCGTCCAAGGTGTTGGTCATCGGCGCCGGCGTCGCCGGTTTGCAGGCCATCGCCACCGCCAAGCGCCTGGGCGCGATGGTCGAAGGCTATGACGTGCGCTCGGCGACCAAGGAACAGGTGCAATCACTGGGCGCCAAGTTCGTCGATACCGGCGTGGCCGCCGAGGGCACCGGCGGGTATGCGCGCGAGCTGACCGAGGACGAAAAGACCAAACAGGCCGAGATCCTCGCCAAGCACATCGCCGCCGCCAATGCCGTCATCACCACCGCGTCTATCCCCGGCCGCCCGTCGCCGAAGATCATCCCGGCCAGCGTGGTCACGCAGATGCAGCCCGGCGCGGTGATTATCGACCTCGCCGCCGAAGGTGGTGGCAACTGCGAACTCACCCAGCCCGGCGAACAAATCGAGCACAACGGCGTGGTTATTTATGGCCCGCTCAACGTGCCCAGCATGCTGCCGGTACACGCCAGCGAGATGTACGCCAAGAACCTGCTCAATTTCCTGAGCCCGATGATTAAAAACGGCGAGCTGACATTGGACTGGAACGACGAAGTCATCCGCGACAGCGCGCTGACCCATGCCGGCGAAATCAAGCACGCGCCCACCCGCGCGCGGGTGGAAGGAGCAAGCTCATGATCGAAGGTTTTACCGCCCTCGATATCTTCATGCTGGCCGCGTTCACCGGCTACGAGGTGATCGCGCGCGTGCCGGTCATCCTGCACACGCCGCTGATGTCTGGCTCGAACTTCGTGCATGGCATCGTGCTGGTCGGCGCGATGGTCGCCATGGGCAGCGCCGACACCGACATGGAACGCTTCATCGGCTTTCTCGGCGTGATGCTCGCGGCGGGCAATGCGGTCGGCGGTTATGTCGTCACCGAGCGCATGCTGGAAATGTTCAAGAGCAGCAAGGGAGCCGGCAAATGATTCAGTTGAGTTATTTCGCCGCGGCCATGCTGTTCATCCTCGGCCTCAAACGCATGAGTTCGCCGGTCACCGCGCGCGGCGGCATCGTCTGGGCCGGCGCCGGCATGCTGGTGGCGACCATCGCCACCTTCTTCTGGCCGGGCATGCACAACTATGGGCTGATGATTATCGCCATCGCCATCGGCGGCGGCGCAGCCTGGTACACCGGCAAGAAGGTCGCCATGACCGACATGCCGCAGATGATCGCCATCTATAACGGTATGGGCGGCGGCGCCGCGGCCGCGATTGCCGCCGTGGAATTGCTCAAGGGCGACTTCCACAGCCAGAGCTTCCTGGTGCTCGCGGTGATCGGCGCGCTGATCGGCTCGGTGGCGTTCTCCGGTTCCATGGTCGCGTTCGCCAAGCTGCAAGGTCTGATGAAGAAGTCCTTCATCTTCCCCGGCCAGCAAAAAATGAATCTCATCGTGTTCGCCGCGGCCATTGTCTACGGCGTGTTGCTGATGACCTCGGATACGACCGGCGGCTTCGCACTGTTCATCTTCTTCGCGCTGGCGCTCGCCTTCGGCATCATGATGACCCTGCCCATCGGCGGCGCCGACATGCCGGTGGTGATCTCGCTGTACAACGCGCTCACCGGTCTCGCCGTCGCCTTCGAAGGCTTCGTGCTCGGCAACGCCGCGATGATTATCGCCGGCACGGTGGTGGGTTCGGCCGGTACGCTGCTCACCCAGTTGATGGCCAAGGCCATGAACCGCCCGATCAGCAACGTGTTGTTCTCCGGCTTCGGCGCCAGCGGCGGCGAAGCGGCGGCCGAGACCGGCGGCACCATGAAGGAAGTCGACGCCAGCGATGCGGCGGTGATGATGGCGTTTGCCAGCAAAGTCATCGTCGTGCCCGGTTACGGCATGGCCGTCGCCCAGGCGCAGCACAAGATCTGGGAATTCTGCAAACTGCTCGAAGACAAAGGCGTGACGGTAAAGTTCGCCATCCACCCGGTTGCCGGCCGCATGCCCGGCCACATGAACGTGCTGCTCGCCGAAGCCGGCGTGCCCTATGACAAGATCTACGACCTCGAAGAGATCAACGGCGAATTCCCGCAGGCCGACGTCGCCCTCATCATCGGCGCCAACGACGTGGTCAACCCCGTCGCGCGCACCGATCCCAACAGCCCGATCTACGGCATGCCCATCCTCGACGCCGACAAAGCCAAGAACGTCATCGTCGTCAAACGCGGCCGCGGCACCGGCTTCTCCGGCATCGAGAACGCATTGTTCTTCCTCGACAACACGCGCATGCTCTATGGCGACGGACAGGAAGTGGCGAACAAGCTGATTCAGGAAGTGAAGCAGCTGTGACAGCGCATCGTTGTTCGCGCATAAAAAAGGCGCCCATGGGCGCCTTTTTTGTCCCAACACACAATTTCCGTTTCCCGCAGGTGCTATAACAATGACCACTGCTTTTTCTGTTCTGGGATTGGACGCCGCTTTGCTGGCCAATCTCGAATCCATGGGCTACCAGAACATGACGCCGGTGCAGGCAGAAAGTCTACCTGTGGTCTTGCAAGGCCACGATCTCATTGCGCAGGCCGAGACGGGGAGCGGCAAGACGGCGGCCTTCGGCATTGGCCTGCTGACTCGACTGAACGCGCGCGACTTCAATGTGCAGGCGTTGGTGCTCTGCCCGACGCGGGAACTCGCCGATCAGGTGAGCAAAGAGATACGTCGCATGGCGACCTGTATCCCCAACGTTAAATTGCTCACGCTGTGCGGTGGCATGCCCACCGGACCGCAGACGGGTTCGTTGGAACATGGCGCGCATATCATCGTGGGCACGCCCGGACGGGTGTTGAAGCATCTGCGTAAAGGTTCGCTCAAGCTGGATCAGGTGAAAACCCTGGTGTTGGACGAGGCGGATCGTATGCTCGACATGGGCTTTTACGACGACATTGCCGAAATCGTTGCCGCAACACCCGATAGCCGGCAGACCTTGTTGTTCTCCGCAACCTATCCCGAAGCGATTCAAAACATCAGCGCATCGATGCAGAAAAATCCCAGCCGGGTCAGCGTTGCGGCGACACACACCCAAACCAACATCAAGCAAGTATTCTATGAAGTAGCCAATAACGCCGAGCGCCTCGCTGCGCTGGTGACGCTGTTGGGGCATTACACTCCTGCGTCGTGCGCGATCTTCTGCAATACCAAACTGCAATGCCAGGACATCGCCGATACACTGCACGCAAAGGGTTTCAGCGCCCTTGCCCTGCACGGCGATCTGGAGCAGCGTGATCGCGATGAAGTTCTGGTACGGTTTTCCAACAAGAGTTGTTCCATCCTGGTGGCGACCGACGTCGCGGCGCGCGGTCTCGATATCAAGGATCTGAACACGGTAATCAACTTCGAGTTGAGCCAAGACCCGGAAGTACACATCCATCGCATCGGCCGCACCGGTCGCGCGGGAAACGCGGGGCTGGCCTTAAGTCTGTATATCGCCGCCGAATCGTATCGGGTGAATGCGATCGAGGAATATCAAAAGAGTCCCATCGATCTTTCCACGCTCGGCACTTTGCATGTCAACCTCAAGCCCGACCTCAAGCCGCCCATGGTCACGTTGCGCATCGACGGCGGACGCAAGCTCAAAGTCCGTCCCGGCGATATACTGGGCGCGTTGACCAACGAATCCGGCATTGCCGGCGATCAGGTCGGCAAGATCGACATCTTCGATCACCACGCCTACGTGGCCATCAAACGTTCCGCGGTGGACAAGGCGTTGCATCAACTGACGACCGGGAAAATCAAAGGGCGGTATTTCAAGGCGCGAAAACTCCAGTAAGCACACGCCAGGGGCGAGGGCCATTTGCGAGTGGCTACTTCGACTGCTTAAAACATTTCAGGGTGCGAACATGAAAATCTTGGTGCGCAATTTGTCGCGGCAAACGACCGAAGAAGAGTTGCTGGCCCTGTTCAAGGAATACGGGGATGTGCAGTACTGCAAGGTGGTGATGGATAAAGCGACCCGCATATCCAAAGGCTTTGGCTTCGTTGAAATGCCCCGTGCGGGCGAGGCCAAAGCGGCCATCAAACAGCTCAATGCCCGGGAGGTCGGCGGCAACGTCATTCGGGTGAAAATCGCGGAAAAGAGCAAAACAACGGATACCTGAGGCGGGGCCGGGCACCGATCCGGGGCTTGGGAAAGGGCTGGGGAAGGCCTTGGCGCGGCGATTCGAACGCTCCACAGGTGTCCGCCCCACCATAGCCAAGAGTCGTTTTCAAGCGCCGATTTGGGTTTTATACACAGAGTGGCAGCATCTCCGGCAGGGGTGGCGACAAGCCCCCGTCACTTGTCAACCACCGGCCGTGAGAAATTCTATCTAATTGATTCAAAATGGATAAAATGTGCGGCGAGGATTTAGACGATTTAACACAAATGCAACAATGACGCGGTTTGAGGCACTTTGACCCCAATGCATCCACACACTTATCCACAGTTTTTGTGGATAACCGCCGAGCCCTAATGGCAATAACAAGTTAGCTTCGCATGGTGAGATTACGCATCAATCATGGCCACTAAACCGGACTTCACCGAGCCTGCCAACGCCACTCGATTTAAGTGGGGCGGCGCATGACTGAATCGATCCTGCGCGTGGCGGTGCCTTCGCCGTTGCATCGGTTGTTCGATTACCTGCCGCCGCGCGCAGAGGCGGTTGCTCTCGCGCCGGGCATGCGCGTGCAGATTCCATTCGGCCGTGGCCGCGCCGTTGGGATGTTGGTCGACATTGCGCGCACCACGGACTTCGATCCGGCACGGCTCAAGCGTGTGCAGGCGGTGTTGGATGCGGCGCCGGTGTTGCCCGACGACATCCTCGCCATGGCGCGCTGGGCGGCGGATTACTATCACCATCCGCTCGGCGAGGTATTGGCCGGCTGTCTGCCGGTGGTGTTGCGGCGCGGTCAGGCGTTGCAGCCGCAGGGCGAAACGGTCTGGCGGCTCACCGATGCGGGACATGCGGCAAGTCCCGCCGAACGTGCGCGGGCACCGCAGCAGGAGCGGGCGCTGACATTCCTCGCCGAACACAGCGACGGCGCGAGCCGCGCGCAACTCGACGCCGCGGGCCTTGGTGCGCATATCCTGCGCGCCTTGACCGCGCGCGACTGGATCGAGAGCACAGTGCGCGCGCCCGCGCCGCGCGCTGCTATCCCGACAGCAACATCCGCCCATCCGCTGAATCCCGCGCAGGCCGAGGCCGTCGCCGCCATCCAGTCCGCGCGCGACCGTTATCAAGCCTTTCTGCTCGACGGCGTGACCGGCAGCGGCAAGACCGAGGTGTATCTGCAAGCCATCGCCGAGTGCATTGCGCAGGGCAAACAGGCGCTGGTGGTGGTGCCGGAAATCGGCCTGACACCGCAACTTGTCGAGCGTTTTCAACAGCGGCTGGGCCACGCGCCGACCCTGCTGCACTCGGGCCTGAGCGAGGGCGAACGCCTCAATGCCTGGTTGGCCGCACGCGCGGGCGAGGCGGCGGTCGTCATCGGTACGCGCTCGGCGGCGTGGGTGCCGTTGGCGCGGCCGGGCCTGTTCATCGTCGATGAGGAACACGATCCTTCGCTGAAACAGCAAGAGGGTTTTCGTTATTCGGCGCGCGATCTGTTGGTGTGGCGCGCGCACCGCGATGGTGTACCGATTGTGCTCGGCTCGGCGACACCGGCGCTGGAATCCCTGCACAACGCACAGCAAGGACGGTATCAGCATCTGTCCTTGCCCGAACGCGCGGGCGTGGCCTGCGCACCGCGACTGTATCTGCTCGATATCCGCAATCAGACGCTCGACGAAGGCCTGGCGCCGGCCTTGCTCGCACAGATGCGCGCGCATCTCGGTCGCGACGGCCAAGTGCTGCTGTTCCTCAACCGGCGCGGCTTCGCGCCGACGCTGTTGTGTCATGCCTGCGGCTGGGTGGCCGAATGCCGGCGGTGCGATGCGCACCTCACGCTGCATCAACAGCACAAGCATCTGCGTTGTCATCACTGCGGCAGTCAGCAGCCGATCCCGGTGCAATGCCCGCAGTGCGGCTGCGCCGATCTGCGCCCGCTGGGCGCCGGCACCGAACGCGTCGAACGCGCGCTGGAACGGCAGTTCCCCGATGTGCCGTTCGTCCGCATCGACCGCGACAACACCCGGCGCAAGGGCCGGCTGGAAGATCTGCTGGCGCAGGCCGCCAGCGGGGACGCACGCATCCTGCTCGGCACGCAGATGCTGGCCAAGGGCCATCACTTTCCCGGCGTGACCCTGGTCGGCATTCTGGAAGCCGATCAAGGCCTGTTCAGCGCCGACTTCCGCGCCGGCGAGCGTTTGGCCCAACAGGTGATCCAGGTCGCCGGCCGGGCCGGGCGCGCCGAACGCCCCGGCGAGGTGCTGGTCCAAACCCATCACCCGGAACACCCTTTGTTGCAACAACTGGTGGCGGCCGGCTACCCAGCCTTCGCCGCCGCCGCGCTGGCCGAACGCCAAGCCGCCGGCCTGCCGCCCTTCAGCAATCTCGCCCTGCTGCGCGCCGAGGCCACCGATGCGCGCGCGCCGGAGCACTTCCTCAGCGCGGCCCGCGACGCCACGGATACCCGTCTAACCAACGGCTTGGAATTCTGGGGTCCGGTGCCCTCGCCCATGGAACGCCGCGCCGGCCGTTTCCGCGCCCAACTGCTGTTGGTCGCACGCGACCGCAAACGCCTGCACCGGCTGCTGGCGGACTGGGTGCCGCGACTGGGCGAACTCAAAGCCGCGCGCAAAGTCCGCTGGTCGCTGGATGTGGACCCGATCGACCTGTTTTGAGGGGATTCCCCGGATTGCGCTGCGCTCCATCCGGGCTACGGCCCTGGATGACCGATCTGTTTGAGGGGCTGGTGTAGCCCGGATGCAGGCCCCACGCTTTTCGGGGCCGGAATCCGGGGACTGCCTGGCGATGCCCCGGATTACGCTGCGCTCCATCCGGGCTACGACGCTCCATCGGGCTACGGCGTACCGCACCGCCCCGGCAGAGCGCCTTTCCTTACCGATGGAGGTTGCGAGGGGGAGAGCAGGAATCTCCCCCTCGCAGTTAGCCCGCGCAGAACTTGTTCGAGCAGGGCGGAATCCATCCATTGCACAAATCCGGTGAGCCGGGATAATAGCCGCCTTCCCGCACACCCTTTGATCGCGGCAAATCCCGGCATTCATTCACCATGAAGCGACACCTCGAACAGCTCCTGACCGATGCCGTGCACGGCCTGCAAGCGGGCGGCGGTCTCCCGGACGATATCGACATCGTCATCCAGATCGAGCGTACCCGCGACCGCGCCCACGGCGACTTCGCCAGCAATGTGGCGATGACCCTGGCCAAGGCCGCGCGCGCCAAACCGCGCGACATCGCCGAGAAGATCGTCGCCGCGCTGCCGTCCTCCGCGCAGGTCGCGAAGGTCGAGATCGCCGGACCAGGCTTCATCAATTTTTATCTGAGTCCCTCCGCCTATCACAGCGTGATCGGCGACGTGCTGGAACGGGGCGCGCAATTCGGTCGCAGCGACCTCGGCGCCGAGCGCTCCATCCAAGTCGAATTCGTATCCGCCAATCCGACCGGCCCACTGCACGTCGGTCACGGTCGCGGCGCCGCGTATGGCGCAGCCGTCGCCGATTTATTGGAAGCGGTCGGCTATCGCGTGCATCGCGAATATTATGTGAACGACGCTGGCCGGCAGATGGACATCCTCGGCACGAGCGTCTACTTGCGTTATCTGGATCTGTGCGGCGAGATCTTCGACTTTCCGAGCAACGGCTACAAAGGCGATTACGTCTGGGACATCGCCGCGACCTTGCATCGCACGCATGCCGGCGCATTGCGCCACAGTGCCGCCAAAGTCTTCAAGGATATCCCCGCCGACGAAGGCAAAGGCCCCAATGGCAGCGGCGACAAGGAACAGCACATCGACGCGCTGATCGCGCGCGCACGCGAACTGCTCGGCCCGGAACGCTACCGCGAAGTGTTCGATCTCGGTCTCAACACCATCCTCGACGACATCCGCCACGATTTGTCCGAGTTCGGCGTGGAATACGCCGAGTGGTTCTCCGAACGCTCGCTCACCGATAACGGTACCGTTGCGCGCACCCTTGAACGCCTGAAGACCAGCGGCCACGTCTACGAAAAAGACGGCGCGTTGTGGTTCCGCTCCACCGACTACGGCGACGAGAAGGACCGCGTGGTGGTGCGCGACAACGGTCAGACCACCTATTTCGCCTCCGACATCGCCTATCACATGAACAAGATGGAACGCGGCTATACGCGCGTCATCGACGTGTGGGGCGCCGATCATCACGGCTATGTGCCGCGTGTGAAGGCCGCGCTGGCCGCCATCGGCGACGACCCGGCCAAGCTCGACGTGCTGCTGGTGCAGTTCGCGATCCTGTATCGCGGCGGCGAGAAGGCGCAAATGTCGACGCGCTCCGGCGAATTCGTCACCCTGCGCGAACTGCGTCAGGAAGTGGGCAAAGATGCCTGCCGCTTCTTCTATGTAATGCGCAAATGCGAACAGCATCTGGACTTCGATCTCGATCTGGCCAAATCGCAGTCGGCCGACAATCCGGTGTATTACATCCAGTACGCGCACGCGCGCGTGATGAGCGTGATGCGGCAGATGGCCGACAAAGGCATCGCCTGGAACGCGCTCGAAGGCGCCGCGAACTTGCAGCGCCTCACCGAATCGCACGAGATCGACCTGCTGGTCAGCCTGTCGCGCTATCCGGAAGTGATCGAGAACGCGGCCGTCAATCACGAACCGCATCAGATCGCCCATTACCTGCGCGAACTGGCCAACGATTTTCACACCTATTACAACGCCCATCAGTTCCTGGTCGAGGACAGCGCGCTGCGCAACGCGCGCTTGAATCTGATTCAGGCCACCCGCCAGGTTCTGGCCAACGGCTTGGGCCTGTTGGGCGTTTCCGCGCCGGACAGCATGTAGACGAGATCCGGCGGAACCGGCAGCGGTTCCCCGCAGTTGAACGATGCCACGCGATTACAAACACAGAACCAGCACACCCCGCCGCCGACGCAAACAGCAGAGCCCGCCCGGTTGGCTGTGGCTGCTCGCCGGACTGGCCATCGGCCTGTTCGTCGCCTTCCTGTTTTATCTGCAACAGCGTCCCGCCGCACAACCGACCGCGGCGAGCACACCCGCGACACCGGCGCAGACCAGCCAGTCCCTGAACGTACCGACCGCGCAGCAAGACGCGCGCGCGGTACGCAAAACCGAGCCCGCGAAGGCGCTGCCCCCGCCGGCCAAACCGCGCTTCGATTTCTACACCATCCTCCCCGAGATGGAAGTACCAGTGCCGGAGCAGGAAATCACCGGGCAACCGCGCGAAGGCGTTCCCCAAGTCGAAGCGCCCGGCACCTATTTATTGCAAGCCGGCTCGTTCCGCACCCGGCAACAGGCCGACCAACTGAAAGCCAAACTCGCCCTGCTCGGCCTGCAATCCGACATCCAGACCGTCACCATCAATAACAAAGAGACCTGGCACCGCGTCCGCGTCGGCCCGTTCAGCGATCTCAATGCACTGAACACCGCGCGCGCGCGTCTCAAGGAAAACCAGCTCGACGCCATTCTGTTGCGCGTCGGCGGTTAAGAGTCAGCCGAGGGGACAGATTTCAAATCTGTCCCCGTGCGTATCTGTAGGCGCGGCCTGAAGGTGAGGCGCTTGCGCCGAAAGGTTCGGCCTGACATCCTACGGCGCAATGCCCCGCGCCCGATGCGCCAGACCCGCTCGCAAACGATCATGTTTAGAAATCCATTCAAGAACACCCTCTACATTAAAGTCCACCCCAACCGGTTCGACCTCAAACACATTGAAAGCGGAAAGTCCCTGAGCGCGGTCTCGCCGACACCCTTCACGACATCGCGCCTTCTCGTCGGACAATTTCTCGCCGCGCACGAGACACTCAAGGCGGCCATAAAGTCACTCTACGCAGGACAACTCTTCGCGCCGAGCCCCGTGGCAGTCATTCATCCCCTGGAGAAGTGCGAAGACGGTTTATCGGAAGTTGAAGAACGCGCACTCCACGAACTGGCCGCCGGCGCAGGCGCGAGAAAAGTCGTCGTCTGGGTCGGGCACGCACTTTCCGATAGCGAAGTCCTGGCCAAACTGAGTACGTGATATCACCATGAACTGCCGCCCCCACTGCGGTGCCTGCTGCATCGCCTTGTCCATCACCACACCCATCCCCGGCATGCCCAACGGCAAACCCGCCGGCGTGCGCTGCGTACAACTCACCGACGACCTGCGCTGCGCGATCTTCGATCAACCGGAGAGGCCGAAGTGTTGCGCCGGACTCAAACCCGATCTGGAAATGTGCGGCGAGGATCGCGAGTATGCGTTGGCGTGGATAGCAGAGCTGGAGATTGCGACGCGTCCGTAGGCTTGCCGATGCGTTCCGAGACTCACGACAGTCGGCGCTTTTTAAAAATACCGCTAATACTTTAAAAGCCCGGTCGGGCTTTGAAAAAGCCTTATCAAGAGGAACTGGTGCGACCTTGACTAGGCGAGTCTCCCCCGCCCCCCGAATACAAACCCCTTCGAAAAACACTTGCCAAGCCAGGCGATCTAGTCCAGATTTTCAACATCCCGACCAACACAGCCACCATCGATATCTGCCCAGGGCCACAAGTAATGAGCACCGCGAAAGACGACGTGAAAGCACTTCTGGACAAACTTCCAGATGATTGCTCCCTGGAAGACATCCAGTACCACCTGTATGTTGTCGAGAAGATCAACAAAGGAATCGAGCGCGCCAGCCAGGAAGGTACGCTGAGTCAGGACGAAGTAGAAAGGAAGCTTTCCAAGTGGATATCGAAATAGAGTGGTCGCCTGAAGCTACAGAAGACTTGGTATCGATCGCAGACTATATCGCCCGGGATTCCGAGTTCTACGCTATAGCAGTCGTCACTGAAATTCTGACGACAGCCCGGAGCATCCCTGGCTTCCCGTTGATCGGGCGCATTGTGCCGGAGATCGGGGACGAAAAAATCAGAGAGCGGTTCATATACAGTTACCGCCTAGTATATCGAATCGAAGCCACGCGGATTCTTGTCGTTGCAGTTATTCACGGTAAACGACTTCTGGAAGACATTTCAGGAAGGATTATGGACTGAACTTAATGCGGACCCGATCTCTTTTTCCGGTATTGCCAAAGCATGGAGACAACCAAAATTTGCAGCAACGCTGATTTAGACCGCTCCGGTGGGCGACAAAAGCCGCTCCAGCGGCATATGCAGGGATTTATGGCATTAGACTGCTGCTGCGGTCTAATACGGATTTCTCAGGTCGGATAAGCAGAAGACCTGGAAAGCATTTTTCATTAACCCAGACTTAGACCGCGGCGGCCGTAATTAAATACCGCTGCGGCGGTCTACTCACATGTTGGGCACCAGAATGAGTTCGCCACCTGACCTTGATCCTCAACTGCACGCGGCGTTGAAGTCGATCTACGAGGAAGTAATGTGGCTTTCTAAGCGCCCCAATGTCACTCCTGGGCGTGCGCGCGCTTGGTACACGCACATCATGGCCGAGGCCGTGAAGCGCAAACTTCGGCGCTTTACCGGCAAGGTTTCGGAGGCCGCAGCGGCAGAAAGCGATGGCCCGCTAATGCTTGAGCACTTCAAACGCATTCAAACTACGCTCACCGCGCTTGTCGAGAAACATCGTACCGAACGACTGAGTGCTCCCGATGCATTCATTAAAACACTTGTCGAGTTCGAGCACGTTCACATAGTTACCCGCGCAGAGAACTATGCCGCCATGCGCGCCAAAGGAAATTATCGCGAGGCTGGCATCGTACTCATTCCATGGAAAAAGCTTCCCGAGAAACGGCGTGCTGATTTGTGGAAGAAAATGCTTCGTGGAAAGGTGGCAAACGCCGATGCTTTCAAAATTTAGCGGCCGCTGGTGCCCAACCCGGCAGTCCACACGGACGCTGCGCGATAAAGCCGCGCAGCGCCGGTGACTTCTACGTTAGGCCGCAGGGGAGCACATCGTGCTAGTCGACAAGAATAATTTACCTGTTCTGACCCAATATAGCGAAGATGGATTCGTTGACTGCGTCTTCAAAATTGATGGCCTAAAGTCGGACCGCGAATACTATTACTTCAACATTCTTGCTTCTCATGAGGAAGAGCGTGTCGGTGTTGCGGTTAAGCTAGTTAAGCAAGTGGAGCCAGGATTTGACGGCGATATGAACCTCATTAAGAAACATGTGTACCCGTATGGCGTTAGTTTCCGATCGCTTGGTGCGATCAGCGATCGCCTGATCAGTGTCATTGCCAAACTTTACGAAATAGGCGATGTGGGACTCAGGATGATCCCTGAGGAGACATTTACTGCCATCGCGTTACATCAGCAAGATACGGATCTTGCGTGTCACACGGTAAAGCTAAAGCTCTTTGGAAGGGATCAGGAACCGTTCAATGAAGATGATTACTACGAGAGCTTCTTTAATGTTGATCTTGCAAATGGGTTTGTGTGGTGGAATGAGAAAGACCCAGATTACCGTAGCCCTCTTATTAGAGGACTGCGTGCGGCCTAACCATTCGCTCAAGGTCGCTCCCTTCGGTCGCTGGGACGCGCCTACGGCGCGCCCCTTAGCTCCACGTTAGGGCCATTCAACCAAAGGGGAAATATGCAACACGTCTTAATCATTCATGAGGTCGAATCCTACCCCGCATGGAAGTCAGTTTTCGACCAAGCGTCCGCTATCAGAAAATCTGCCGGTGAAATCAGCTATCAATTGCTGCGCTACGACAATGACGCAAACAACATAGTCCATTTTTCAGCTTGGTCGTCACTGGACAATGCGCGCCGTTTTTTCGAGTCACCCGAGTTGGTAGAAATCAGAAAAAAAGCGGGGGTAAAAGCGCCAGAGTTCATCTATCTGCAAGAAATCGAGCATGGCACCCTATAGCCCTAACACTACGGTCAAGCGGGACTGGCTTACAGCGGGCTTTGCCCGCCTCCAGCCAGCCCCTTACCTTGAACGTTAGGCAGCAAGAATCATGGCAATGCGATTCCCACTTCTACTGCTTGTCTCGGCTTCGCTAAGTGGTTGCGTTCCGTTCCCGAACTATCGCTACTACGCCCCGGCTGTTTCCGGAGTGGTCACGCAAGAAGGTGTGCCAGTCGAAAGAGCAGAGGTGCGCGTATCGGGCCAGTTCGCAGAGGCAGTTCACTCCGCCGCAACAGGCCGAGATGGCCGCTTTGCTACAGAGGCCATCCGAAAGCTTCTGTTCACGGCCACACTCATTGGCGATCCTCTTTATGCCTACTCAGTTCAGATTACCGTTGATGGAAAAGAGTACACAGGCTACTCGGAGGCGGGTGTCGGCTACGCTCCCAACAAGCTTGAGATCAAATGCGATCTATCCCACGCCATTAAGCTAGGTAGCAGGCAGTTTTACTGTTCGCCTGCAGTCAGGAGTCAATAGCATGCCAATCGCGTTGCTGCCTAACCCTTCCTTCAAGCGGACCCGTTCCGGCCGGCTTCGCCGTCCTCCACGGTCCGCTTAAGTCAAACGTTATGTGCGTTCACACCATGAGAATTGTCTTTAGTTTGCTCGCAGCAACTCTGTCTGTCGCAGTCTACGCAGAAGGCTGGCCTGGGCTTGCGCCCGACTGCTGGTCCGAGCCCCGTTTTTTTCACGGCGAGAACAAATCCGACCGTTGGCAAAAGAATGTTGCTATTACGTCAGTAAAGGCAGAGAAACCGAAGCCGGGTGTGTATTCACCCAATAAGGGCTATTTCTTTGTGTTTGAGGGTCCGGGGCGGCCTGAAGCAAAGATAACCATCTATGCCGAGAAGGATCATCTTATTCAAATTAAATTCACTGACCTTTTCGGGTTATCTGAAACAAAATGGATTAACGAAAAACTTCTGCTTATGCGGCCGTGGTGGGGAAAGATTGTAGGCACTGACATCATTTATGATGTTGAAAAAGAAAAAATCGTATACGCCGAAACAGTCACTGATGGTGGCATGGCCTACTTTCAATTCAAAGAAAGCTGTCCACAACAAGGCTGCGAATGCATCAAGAAGAAATAAACACACATAACCACCGCTTCCACGGGACGGCGTCGCTAACGCGCCGCCGCCCGTGAAGCGGGCCGTTATGCATCATAGCCCGGAGGTCGCATGGTCGTTCGTGTCGTCAGACTCGGGACTCCGAGAGCCAAGAACGAAGGCGTCCGCATCGGCACTGTGCGCCGTCCCCCACGCGGTGTTCCGAAAACGGAGTTCGCTTCTCATAATTGGTACGACGTATGGTTCCCCAACTTGGCACCGAGTGTTGAGACCATAAAGCTCGGTCAACAGGCCAAGACGGACGCGGAGTGGACATCCTTCAAGAAAAAGTACCGCGCTGAAATGGGAACACCGGAAAGCAGCCACGCACTTGAGCTGCTCGCCACGCTATCGCGCCAGACGAACTTCTCCGTTGGGTGCTACTGCGAGGATGAGGACCACTGCCATCGCTCGGTACTGCGCGCCCTCCTGCAAGAAAAGGGCGCTTCGGTCGAGTAGCAGGTATCTCAAACCGAATGACGGCGACTCAACCACGAATCGGTGAGTTCGGTTAACACGCGCCGTTATGCCGCCTATTTTCACCATGAAGTGTGTTTGAATCGACCCCATACTCGCCTCACACGTCCTCGCGGGCGCACTACACTTCCTCTGTCCGGTTCGTACCAGAGGAGGCTGCCATCATGGAAAGAACTATTTTCAGACCGCATTCGCGGCATATGGAATACCCGGGAATTCGCATCGTGCCGATCGACAGTCCGTTGTGTTGGCTTAGAGACGGCGCGACCGACTTGCGACGCAGTTGGCCCATCAGTCTCGGTTACGGCGTGGTGTTTGCCGGCTTGGGCTCTCTGTTGGCCGGATACGCGTGGTCGCAGGTGCATTTGGCAATGGCGATGACCACGGGATTTTTGTTGCTGGCACCGTTCTTGGCGATTGGCTTCTATGACCTCAGCCGACAGATCGACGCCGGCATGCGGCCGAGCATTCGCCACAGTCTGATAGCGTGGCGCGGGAATGCCTCGTCCATCGGTTTGTATGCCGCGTTGTTGATAATTTTGCTGATCGCTTGGGAACGCATGTCGGCGATTCTGGTTGCGCTGTTCCTGACCGACAACACCCTCGCCGTGGAAAGTCTGGTCGGTGAGGTCATGACCTCCGGCGGGCATATGGCCTTCGTGGTGGCCTATACCGTGTTCGGTGCGGTGTTGGCCGCGGTGGTATTCGCGCTGAGCGTGGTGTCGCTGCCGATGCTGCTCGACCGCAAGGTGAATGTCGCCACGGCACTGATGACCAGTCTCTGGGCGGTGCGGGAAAATCCGCAGGTCATGTTGCTGTGGGCGGCCATCATCGTGGCACTGATCGCGGTCGGCTATCTGACCTATTGCGTCGGCTTGGTGTTTTTCTTCCCGCTGCTCGGTCACGCCACCTGGCGTGCCTATCGCGATCTGATCGAACCGTCGCTGGGGTGAAGAAAAGCCGATCGCATATCGGCAACCCTCACAAGCGCAACAACTTCATCACCGGTTCGTTGTGTCCGGGCTCGTCGCTGAAGCCGGCGAGCACCAGCAACTGATGGCCTTTGCCGTTCAGGCCGACGCGCGGGGCGACGAGTTCGCAGAGGTGGCGCCAGTCGTGGGTGTCCGATTCCTGCACTTGCACGGGGACGACACCCCAATGCAATGCGAGGCGACGGCTGATGGCGTCGCGGGCGCACACGCCGATCAGCGGCGCGGTGACGCGGTGCGCGGCCATGATGCGCGCGGTAGTGCCGCTCATGGTCGGGATTACCAGCGCGGCGAGTTTGAGATCGTGCGCGAGGTCCACGGCGGCGTGCGCGACGGCCTCGCGGTCGCTGAAGTGTTTTTCGTTACCGACTACGGCGGCATCGGCGACGAAGCGGCCGTTGTGCCATTGATGGCGTTCGATCTCGCGCAGGATGCGGTCCATGGTCAGCACCGCTTCGACCGGAAATTTTCCGCTGGCGGTTTCCGCCGAGAGCATCACCGCGTCGGCGGAGGTCAAGGCGGCACCGGCGACGTCGCCGACCTCGGCACGCGTGGGTCGCGCGGAGGTGAGCATGGATTCCAGCATTTGCGTGGCGACGATCACCGGCACGGCATGCTGGCGCGCGCGCTCGATCAGATCGCGTTGAATCAGCGGCACGCGCTCGGCGGGCAGTTCGATGCCGAGATCGCCGCGCGCCACCATGATGCCGTAGGACACATCGAGAATTTCATCGATGGCCTCGACCGCCTCGGGGCGTTCGATTTTGCTGATGATCGGGATGTCGGCCTTGTGCCGCGCGAGAAAGCGCTGTAACTGTGTGACATCCGCCGCCGCGCGCACGAAGCTTAGCGCAAGAAAATCCACACCGAGTTCGACGGCCAGTTGCGCGTCGCGCTTGTCTTTATCGGTGAGTGCCGGCGTCGACAGTTTCGAGTCGGGCAGGTTCATGCCCTTGTTGTCGGTGAGCCGTCCGCCGTGTACGACACGACAACGCACTTCGTTGCCGGACACCGCCAGCACACGCAGTTCCAACTTGCCGTCGTCGAGCAGGATGCGTTCGCCCTTGGTCACGTCGCGGGCGAGATGTTTGTACTGCGAGGGAATCAATCCGTCGCGCCCGGTAACGGCGGCGGTGGTCACGGTGACCGTCGCGTCCTCGCGCAGCTCGATGCCGCCGTCGGCGAAATGTCCGACGCGGATTTTAGGCCCGCACAAGTCCATCAGGATCGCGATGTGCTTGCCGTTGCGTTCGGCACTGGCGCGGATGCGCCGCACGTTGTCGCGATGACTCGCGTGATCGCCGTGCGACATGTTGAGGCGGATCACGTCCACACCCGCCGTCACCAGCCGTTCGAGCACCTCGGACACCGCCGAGGCCGGTCCGAGCGTGGCGACGATTTTGGTACGCCGCCAGCGCAGCGCGACGTGTTCGCGGTTCGGTGTCTCGGCTGCGCGACGTTTGGCCACTCTGATGATCCTCGGAATTAGCCGAAGTGACAGACGTAGTCGAGCAGTTCGGCGACTTCGATTTCGAAGTGCGAATTGCCGGGCACGTTGAAGCTCTCGCCGCCGGCGTAATCGCTCCAATGATCTTCGCCGGCGAGTTTCACGCGGCACTTGCCTTGCGTCAGTTCCATCACTTCCGCCGCCTCGGTGCTGAAGCGATAAAGACCAGGCAGCATCACGCCGAGGGTTTTCATCTCGCCGCTGCTGGTGATGACGGTGCGGCTGGTGACCTTGCCGTCGTGATAGACGTTGGCCTTCTTGCGGATTTCGACGTTCTTGTAGCTCATGTGTTTGCATCCCAGTGATGATTGAGCATGGTTGCTCCCTCCCCCTTGACAGGTGAGGGTTGGGGAGAGGGTGATGAAGTTGATTGCCCGCTGCCCCTCTCCCCTGGCCCCTCTCCCGCGAGGGGAAAGGGGAATGTAACGTCCGACGTTCGGCACGCAGACGATGGATTACGCGCTATTGCGCCTCCGATTCGCATTCCTTATCGAATAACTTGCGCTTCTCGCGGTACAGCGCCGAGATATCTTCGTCGCCGTACCCCGCATCCAGCAGTCGCCGGTATTGCGTCAGCGTCAACTCCACCACCGGCAACATGACGCCGCGCTGTTCGGCGATGGCCTTGCAGATGGCGAGATCCTTGTAATGCAGCGCGACTTTGAAACCAGGCGCGAAGGTGCAGCGCACCATAGTCGGTCCGCGCTTTTCCAGGAACCAGTTGCCGGCCGCGCCGCCGCTGACCACTTCGATCACTTTGTCGAGCGGCAGACCCTGATCCTCGGCGAAGGCCAGTGCTTCGGTGACGGCGTGATTGATGCCGGCGCACATGATCTGATTCACCGCCTTGGTGGCCTGCCCATTGCCGACCGGCCCCATGTGCGCAATGCGGTTGCCGATGGCGTTCAATACGGGGCGCGCGCGTTCCAGCGTAGCCGTGCTACCGCCGACCATGATCGCCAACGAGCCTTGGCGCGCGCCTTCGACACCGCCGGACACCGGCGCATCCAGGAATGCGCAGCCGGTCTTTTCCAGACGCTGCGCGATCTCGATGGCGGTCACCGGCTGCACGGTGGAGGTATCGACGATGATCTTGCCGGCGCTCAAACCCGGCAGCAACGCGTCGATCACCGCCAGCAGATCGCCGTCCGCGGACACACAGGTGAGGATGAGGTCGCAGCGGCGCGCGAGATCGGCGGGATCGTGCGCACGCACGACGCCCAACTCCGCAACCAATTCATCGGACTTGCTGGCCGTGCGATTCCACACCGCCGCAAGCAATCCGGCACGCGCGAGATTGCGCGCCATCGGCGCACCCATGGCGCCGAGACCAATCACACCGACTTTGGTTGCTTCATCCGACATATCTATTTTTGAACCGCCAAGGCGCCAAGAACGCCAAGAATAACGAGGCGAGAAACCAAACAAGTTTTTTCATTAAGTGTACTTGGCGATCTTGGCGTCTTGGCGGTTCCCATCGTCACCCTCAATCTTCCAAATAGGTATAGCCCGTCAGGCCGTCTTCGAGTTCCGTCGTGAAGAAGGCACGCTCCTGTTCCGACAGCGCGGCGGCAGCGATTTTGTCGTGATAGGCGGCGCGCAGGGCGTTGGTGTCGAAGTGTACATAGCGCAACAGTTCGTCGATGGTGTCGCCGCGCTCGGGTTGGGACAGTTCGTAACCACCGTCGCCGGTCAGCGTGACGTTCACGGCGTCGGTATCGCCGAACAGGTTGTGCATGTCGCCGAGGATTTCCTGATAGGCGCCGACCAGGAAGATGCCGAGCAGGTATTCGTCGCCGGGGCGATACGGATGCACCGGCAGCGTGCTCTCTATACCGTCGTTGTCGACGTACTGGTCGATGCGGCCGTCGGAATCGCAGGTCAGATCCTGCAACACGGCGCGGCGCGTGGGCGCTTCGTCGAGGCGGTGCAGCGGCACGATGGGAAAGATCTGTTCGATGGCCCACACGTCCGGCATGGACTGGAACACCGACAGGTTGATGAAATATTTGTCGGCAAGTTTTTCGTTGAGCTCGTCCAACACTTCGCGGTGCGCGCTGCGGCTGCTCTTGAGCAGGGCGCGCACGCGCTGGCAGATAGTCGCGTACAAGGTTTCGATGCGCGCGCGCTGGCCGAGATCGATGATGCCGTGCAGGTACATCGACTGCGCCTCGCCCAGCCAGTGCACGGCGTCGTGGTAGGCCTCCAGCACCGAACGGCCTTCGAGGTTTTCCAGCACCTGCCACAGGTCTTGGATGATGAGCGGGTCGTCGTCGCTCGGCGGTTCGATCTCGCCCGCGCCCGGCGCCGCTTCGCTGTCGATCACGTTGGTGATGAGCATGGCGTGGTGCGCGGTCATGGCGCGACCGGATTCGGTGACGATGTCCGGATGGGGCAAGGCGTGTTCGGTGCAGACTTCCCACAGCGCATGCACGACATTGTGCGCGTATTCCTCCACCGAGTAATTGACGGAGCAGAAGCTGCGCGAATGCGTGCCTTCGTAGTCGATGCCGAGTCCGCCGCCGACGTCGACGTTGGCCAGCGGCACGCCCAAAGCATGCAACTCGGCGAAGTAGCGCGCGACTTCGCGCATGCCGCGTTGGATATCGCGGATGTTGGCGATCTGCGAACCAAGATGACAGTGCAGCAGTTGCAGGCTATTGAGCATGCCGGCGCTGCGCAGGTGTTCGACGAGCGCGAGCACTTGCGTGGCGTTGAGACCGAACTTGGCCTTCTCGCCGCCGGTGTTCTGCCATTTGCCGGCGCCGATGGAGGCCAGCCGCACGCGCAGACCGAGCAGCGGCTCGATGCCGAGCGCGCGCGATTCCTGAATCACCAGATCCAGCTCGGAAAGTTTTTCCACGACGATAAACACGCGATGACCGAGGCGTTTGCCGATCAGCGCCAGGCGGATGTATTCGCGGTCCTTGTAACCGTTGCAGATAATCGTGCCGCCGGGACGCGACAGCGCCAACACCGCCATCAACTCCGGTTTGCTGCCGGCCTCCAGGCCGACGCGGCCGGCGCCGTGACCGAGGATTTCGGCGACCACGCTCTGCTGCTGATTGACCTTGATCGGATAGACGGCGGTGTAGCGGCCTTGATAATCGTCGGCGGCGCGCGCGGCGGCAAAGGCGTTGCACAGCGTATCGACGCGATCGCGCAAGATATCGGTGAAGCGCACCAGCACCGGCAGGGTCAGCCCCTGGTCGCGGCAGGCGGCGGCGAGCGCGTAGAGATCGACGCCCGGCGTGTCCACCCCGCGGCGCGGCCGCGCCAGCAGATGGCCCTGTTCGTTGACGTCGAAATAGCCGCCGCCCCAATGGTCGAGGCTGTAGGTGTTACGGGTTTGGTCGAGGCTCCACATAGGCCCGGAAAGATACTCGATAGCCGCCGCCGGCGAAAGGCATTATCCGCTGGAATCCGTAGCCCGGATGGAGGTCTGAAGGACCGTAATCCGGGATGGTGGGGCGCACTCCCGGATTACGCTGCGCTGCATCCGGGCTACAGGTTCTACGCTGCGCCCCACAGGCTCGGCTACGGGATTCATCTATCCCCCGTATACAGATCGGGCACGAATCCGGTATCTTTGCCTCCCCCAAATTTCCCCGTTCGACACAGGGCGCAGCTATGACTCTCGGCAATGATTGGTTCACGGAAATTCACGCGGACGCCGGCTCGGCCTTCTCGCTCAAGCTGACGAAAAAGCTGCACGAGGAGCAGAGCGCGTTCCAGCGCATCGAGGTGTTCGCCACCGAAGACTACGGCAATCTGATGACCATCGACGGGCTGTACATGGTTTCGGGCCGCGATAACTTCCTGTATCACGAAATGATGACGCATCCGGTGTTGTTCACCCATCCGGCGCCGAAGAAGGTGGTCATCATCGGCGGCGGCGATTGCGGCACGCTGCGCGAAGTGCTCAAGCACCCCGGCGTCGAAGCGGCCTGGCAGGTGGAGATCGACGAGCGCGTCACGCGCGTGTCGGAGCAATTCTTCCCGGAGCTGTGCGAGCGTAACAACGACCCGCGCGCGCACCTGTTGTTCGACGACGGCATCAAGTTCATGAAGGACGCCGCGCCCGGCAGCATCGACGTGGTGATTGTCGACAGTACCGACCCGGTCGGTCCGGCCGAGGGTCTGTTCACCGAGGCGTTCTTCCGCGCTTGTTTCCGCGCGTTGGGCGATAAAGGCGTGATCGTGCAGCAGAGCGAATCGCCGCTGTATCACGGCAAGATTCTCAAGGCGCTGCATGCAGCGATGCGCGCCGCCGGCTTCGGTCAGACGCAAACGCTGTTCTTTCCGCAACCGGTGTATCCGTCCGGCTGGTGGAGTTGCACCATGGCCGGCAAGAATCTCGATCTGAAAACCTTCCGCGAGACCGATGCGCGCAACAAAGCCTTCGAGACCGTGTACTACAACGCCGACATTCACCGCGCGGCGTGGGCGATGCCGGAGTTCTTCAAGCGTCTGCTGGAAGGCTGAAAGCGCATAACGGCGGTCTTCTTTGGAATCGCCGTCGCATGCGTCGCACGCGACGTTACGGCTTACCGCACCACGTCTCCACATCCTGGCGTCGTTCCGCCATGAACTGCTCGCGTTGCGTGTCGTCCAGAAAGACGCGTTCGCCCTGCGCATCCAGATCGTAGATGCCGGAGGAATGTTCGTAGGACTGTAAACGGTCGCGGGCCTGGACACAGTTGCGCTGGCGCTCGGCCTTGTCGTGTTGTGTCTTTTCCCGAACATCGCGATGCTGGCGACGTTCTTCCTCGAAGGCGCGCAGCAACGCGCGCTGCTTTTCCAGACGTTCTGCCGGCGTGGGCGCCGGCGAACCGGTGTTTGCCGGCACATCCACGCTGCGGGCACCGGACAACGGCGGACGATCGCCGAAGTGCGCACGTCCCTCGGCGTCGGTCCATCGATAGACCTCGGCCGACGCGGACATGCCGCCGATGCACAGCAGTAGCAGCAGGCACAAACGCGAATTGGACGACGATGAATGGCGCATGATTTCCCCCATGCAGACTATGCCCTTGGTGATGTGGCTAGACAAGTCGGCGCACGGCAATAACCGCAAATCCCGCGGGCTTTACGCGCCCAGCCCCCCAGGGTATCGTGCCGGCAATTTCATCGCGACCATTTTTTGGAGGCAGCATGGCAGAACCGGATATCGCACAGAAGGCCCCGTATGTTCTGGAACTGGAGGCCGGCACTTATTGGTGGTGCGCCTGCGGCAAATCCAAGACTCAGCCGTTCTGCGACGGTTCGCACAAGGGCAGCGACTTCGCGCCACAGAAATTCGAACTCGCGGAAAAAACCAAGGTGTGGCTGTGCGGTTGCAAGCACAGCGCCAAGAAACCCTTTTGCGACGGCGCGCATAAGAAACTGTGACCGCAGGTCCGTGGCGCAGAAGCGAACGCGCCACGGACCGCTCTAAAACCCCGCGCCACAAACCGCCCGACTGCTCACATCACTTGGCCGTTTCCGTGCATGCCTCGTCTGATTGCGACTCGCTTGTTTCCCATTCGTTCACATCCAGCCGTTGCTTGCCGATATGCAGATCTTGCCAGGCGCTTGGGCGCGCGCTGATATCGCCTTTCCGCAAGGCACTCCACACTTCGGCCCGATCCGCATAACTCTCACCACGGATCTCGCCCACCGCGAGCCACTTTCCCTGCCGCATTTGATATACGCGCCCGCTATTGAGATCGCGATCTTCCCATAACACCGCCTCTTCCGCGCCGTCCCCGTTGAGATCCACCCGCAGCAACGGGCAGCGGATCAACGCGTGCTCGGCAAAGCAGCTTTTGTCCTGTTGCCATTTTTCCCAGCTATCGACTTCGCGTGTGATCGCCTCGATCAAGCCTGCGGGAACCTCGGTACCGTGCGGGAAGACCTCCAGCCGCGCCGCAAAATCATCCGCCAGACTCACTTGCCTTTCCGCCTCGCTGTACACGCTTTGATTGCGCGCAGCCTGCAAAGCCTCCTGCGCGCGGCCAGCCAGCGCTGTAACCTCGCCCTGTGCATCGCGCTCGGCGGCGTGGCGCTGCAGAACATCGTAACCGTAACGCCCCGCGTCGACGAACATCTGCGCATCGAAGGCCTCCGGCGCGATCTTTCCTGCGGCGAGCCGCGCGAGCTGGTCGTCGACCGCCAGACGTCGCGGATCGAGTACCGGCGAGAGCAGCAGCAGGATACTCAGCAGGATCGCCAGCGCCGCGAGCACATTGGTCGCCGGCAACGTCTTCAACCAAGGCGCGCCCAGACGCGGACGCAGGCCGAGCGCATAGCCACCGCCATAGATAAGCGCGGCCGCCACGACCAGGAGACCCCATATGCGGTCAGGCGTCAGGCCATGTTGCGCGATGCGCAGATACATTGCATAGGCCGCGAAGCCGGCCATCACCAGCATCGGCACTGTGGCGAAACCCAGGAACGCACGCAGCGCGCGACCGAAGATCGTGCTGACCGAAGCGCCGGTCTGGAACGCACAATTGTAGAACTTGACCCAGAAGGCCACGAACCACAGCAGGAAGACCGCCGACACGCCGCGCTCGAACAGCGTACCGACACCGCCGAGTGCGGTCAGGATGAAGCCGCTGCCGATCACGCTCACCACCACAAGCAGCCAAGCCGTAATGGTCAGCCAATGATTGCGCAGGGCGCGCGTGAAGTCCGCGCGGCGCAGGCCGGCGCGGAAGCCAAAGGCAAAGCTGGTGGTGGTCAACGGAATGGCGAACCAGGATTTGTGCAGCAGCTCGTCGCGTATCCATTCCACGCCGATCAGCGCGAACAGTTGCGCACCGATCTCGAGAATGCCCCAGAACAGACAGGTCAGCACCAGCGCCTGCAGGCTGAGTACGGCATTGCGCCAGGCATCGTCGAACAGCCGCGCATAGTCCCAGTAGCGCAGTACCGGCAGCGTCACGGCATCCTGCGCGCGGCCGCTCATCAGCGGCACACTGATGAATGCCGCTACGGCAAAGGCGAACATCACCGGGAACCCGACCAGGACGATGCGGTTCCCGCTCAGCACCGGGAAGGCGGTCGTGGCGTGATAAATGCCGAATGCCGCTGCGATCACTGCAATCAGCAGACAGAAAAGACCACGCAGTTTCCCTGTCAGGAGGTCCTGTGTCCAGAACACGACCAGCGGCAGGAACAGTGCCGGCATCAGCAGCGCATTGAACGCCGTCGCCGCCTCGGGCGGCACCAAATTGTGTTCGTAGCCGCGGTACAGACCGTACAGGACCAGCCCCTGCACCAGCCCGATCAGAACCAGATGGAGATAACGCTGCGATACTGCCATTCCCTTCCCCCTTTGTTATGTATGGCAGCGATGATGCCTACGGACGCGGGGATCGGCAACTTGGGTGTATGATGGCGCGCATAAAAAACGGGCGCCTTGCGGCGCCCGTTGCATGTCCATCCGTGGATAAGGGGCTCGTTGCAACTCAGAGGTTGTAAGCGCGCTCGCCGTGAGTCGTGGTATCCAGACCTTCGCGTTCCTCGTCTTCGGGGACGCGCAGACCGAGGGTCAGGTCGACGACTTTGAAGCAGACGAAGGCGACCACACCCGACCACAGCACCGCGGTTCCCACCGCCTGGGCCTGAATCCACAACTGGCCGCTGATGGTGGTGTCGACAATAGTGTTGTTCACGTAGTCGATGATACCCGTGCCACCCATGCTCCAGGTGTTGAACACACCGGTGAGCAGCGCGCCGAGGATACCGCCGATACCGTGCACGCCGAACACGTCCAGCGCGTCGTCCGCACCCAGCAGTTTCTTCAGGCCGGTAACACCCCAGAAGCACACCACACCCGCCAGTGCGCCGATGATGAGACCGCCACCCACGCCGACCCAACCGCAGGCTGGGGTGATCGCGACCAGACCGGCCACCGCACCCGACGCCGCACCCAACATGGAGGGACGACCCTTAATCAGCCATTCGGCGAACATCCAGGTGAGTGTCGCGGCCGCCGTGGCGAACAGCGTGTTGACGAAGGCCAAGGACGCGGTACCGCCCGCTTCCAGCGCGGAACCCGCGTTGAAACCGAACCAGCCCACCCACAACAGCGAGGCACCGATCATGGTCATGGTCAGCGAGTGCGGGGTGAAGGCCTCTTTACCGTAGCCGACACGCTTGCCGATCACATAGGCGCCCACCAGACCGGCGATACCGGCGTTGATGTGCACGACCGTGCCGCCGGCGAAATCCAACGCGCCTTTCTGGAACAGCCAACCGGAAGCCGCGATGGCCGCCGTTGCGGCATCCGCATCGGTGAAGGCATCCGGGCCCGGCCAGAACCACACCATGTGTGCCATCGGCAGGTAGGAGAAGGTGAACCACAGCACCGAGAACAGCAGCAGCGCGGAGAACTTGATGCGTTCGGCGAAGGCACCGACGATCAGCGCAACCGTGATAGCCGCGAACGTAGCCTGGAAGGCAACGAAGGCGAACTCGGGAACCACCACGCCCTTGGTGAAGGTCGCGGCATTGGCGACTGCATTGGTCGGCGAATCGAAAATACCCGCCAGCAGTACCCGATCGAAACCACCGAAGAAGGCATTACCGCCGGTGAACGCGATCGAGTAACCGTAGATCGCCCACAACACCACGATCAGGGCGAAGATCGAGAACACCTGCATCAACACCGACAACATGTTTTTGCTGCGGACCAGACCGCCATAGAACAATGCCAGACCCGGCAGGCTCATCATAATCACGAGCACGGTACAGATCAGCAACCAGCTCGTGTCGCCTTTGTCTGGCGTCGGCACCGCCGCAGCGACTTCCTCGGCAGACACCCCGCCGGTGAAGCCGAACAGGGCCAGAATCAGCATGAACAGCGGAAAAAATCTCATGACGATCTCTCCTCTCTTTCTCTTAAAGCGCGTCCGGACCGGATTCACCGGTACGGATACGGATGGCTTGCAGCAGGTCGTAGACGAAAATCTTGCCGTCGCCGATCTTGCCGGTATTGGCTGCCTTGGTGATGGCCTCGATGACGCGCTCGGCGAGGTCGTCGTTGATGGCCACTTCGAGTTTGACCTTGGGCAGGAAATCCACCACGTATTCGGCGCCACGGTACAGCTCGGTGTGGCCCTTCTGTCGACCGAAGCCTTTCACTTCAGTGACCGTGACACCCTGCACCCCGATCTCGGATAACGCCTCGCGGACGTCATCCAGCTTGAAGGGCTTGATGATTGCAGTGACTAACTTCATTGAGACTCTCCTTTGGGCAAACCCACCCCACCTGGAACGGGCGTACACACATGGACTGAAAACTTTGGCGATGCCGAAAGATACCGACGATCACTCAACATCCACTGTTATCGATAAACGGGAAATCCAGTCTTGCCGCACACACGCCCGCGCGACAGTTCCAGACCGTGTATGCCTCATAGCAGTTCCTATGCCAGATTGGTTTATTCACTTAAAACATATCGTTATGCGATTTCACTCCGCGCTGTTCCGGTTTTGCGCACCAGAACGGTGAAACTCCATGGTGCATGCCCTGCGATTCTGCGCTGTCTTGGTGCGCCACCCGCCGTGGCTGGACCGTAACGCCACCCCTGCGTTAGAGTGCGCGGCATGCTCGATCCAAAATTCTTCGATGACCTCGCCCAACGCCTGCACGCCGCCCTGCCGGAGGGCGCGCGCGTGCTACAGCAGGATGTCGACCGGAATGTGCGTGCCGCCGTGCAGGCCGCGTTGAATCGGTTGGATTTGGTGACGCGCGAAGAATTCGAGGTGCAGGCCAAGGTGCTTGCGCGCACGCGTGCCCAGGTCGATGCGCTGAACCAGCGGGTCGCCCAACTCGAAGCGCGGATTCTCGGCAAGGCAGCGTCGCCCGATGCGCAATACGGCGACGATCAGGACATGAACGGCGGCTAGCAAGCCGCGAGTCGGGCGGACCGGGATGGTCCGCATTTTATTGCCTCCAAGGATCGGAACGATGAGTCTCGCCGTCGTCTATAGCCGCGCTCAACTGGGCATCGCGGCACCGCTCGTCACCGTCGAAGTGCATCTCGGCAACGGTCTGCCCGGACTGTCCATCGTCGGCTTGCCGGAAACCGCGGTCAAAGAAAGCAAAGACCGCGTGCGCGGTGCGCTGCTCAACAGCCGTTTCGAATTCCCCGCCCGACGCATCACCATCAACCTCGCCCCCGCCGATCTGCCCAAGGACGGCGGGCGTTTCGATTTGCCGATTGCGCTCGGCATTCTCGCCGCCTCGGGACAAGTCGCGCTGGATCATCTCGCCGACTATGAATTCATCGGCGAACTCGCCTTGTCCGGCGATCTACGACCAATCAGCGGCGCATTGCCGGCCGGTATCGCCGCCGCCACGGCCGGGCGACGCCTGATCGTGCCGCTAGCCAATCTCGCCGAAGCGGCTTTGCTCGACACCCAACAAGCGCTCGCCGCCGGACATCTGCTCGAAGTCGCGCTGCATTTGAACACCCGCGCACCCCTGCCGACGGCGCAGCGTTTCGATTCGTCTCACGCAACACCCGAGGCCCGCGATCTCACCGAAGTACGCGGTCAAACGCGCGCGCGACGCGCCTTGGAAATCGCCGCGGCCGGCGGCCACAGCCTGTTGTTCGCCGGTCCGCCCGGCACCGGCAAAAGTCTATTGGCCAGTCGCCTGCCGGGCATCTTGCCGCCGATGAACGACAGCGAGGCCTTGGAAGCCGCCGCCATCGCCTCGATCAGCGCGCAGGGTTTCAAACCCGAACACTGGCGACGACGCCCCTATCGCGCACCGCATCACACCGCCTCGGCGGTCGCACTGGTCGGCGGCGGTTCGCATCCGCGTCCCGGCGAAATCTCGCTCGCGCATCACGGCGTGTTGTTCCTGGACGAACTGCCGGAATTCGACCGCAAAGTGCTGGAAGTGCTGCGCGAACCCTTGGAGACCGGGCAGATCACCATTTCGCGCGCCGCGCGTCAGGCGGAATTCCCCGCGCGTTTTCAATTGATCGCGGCGATGAATCCCTGCCCCTGCGGTTATCTCGGCGATTCTTCGGGACGCTGCCGCTGCTCACCCGATCAGATTCAGCGCTATCGCCAGCGCATCTCCGGGCCGCTGCTGGATCGCATCGATCTGCAAGTCGAAGTGCCGCGTCTGCCGCCGCGCGAACTGCAAGGCGCGCCGGGCGAAACCAGTGCCGCGGTGCGTGCGCGCGTATGTGTCGCGCGCAGCGTGCAGCAGCAACGCCAGGGCATGTGCAATGCCCGTTTGAGCGGCGTCGATCTCGATCGCAACTGTTATCTGCAACCCAGCGAACAGACGTTGCTGCGCCATGCCCTGGAACGCCTGAACCTGTCGGCGCGCGCCTATCACCGCATCTTGCGCGTGGCGCGGACCATCGCCGATCTCGACGCCGCGGAATGTATCGGCGCACAACACCTCGGCGAGGCCATGGGCTATCGCAACCTGGATCGGCCAGTGCAGTAGAAACAATGGCTTCAACACGCAGGTGCGGAACAGGCCCTTCTTCCGCCCATCCCCGCTATCGCCAATTTGCGCGCCGGTCAAGATATCCGCTTCGGCCCAGGCCGAGTAGAATCCTCGCGACGTATCCATCCACCGCGAGCGGTTATCAGCGTGTCCGATCTCAATCCCCGCCAGCGTGCGGCAGTCCAGCACGTCGACGGTCCGTTGTTGGTGTTAGCCGGCGCCGGCAGCGGCAAGACGCGCGTCATCACGCAGAAAATCGCACACTTGGTGCGCACGCTGGGCATGAATGCCGCGCACATCACCGCGGTGACGTTCACCAACAAGGCCGCGCGCGAAATGCGCGAGCGCGTCTCCGCGCTGTTGCCGCGCGATCAAAGCAAAGGTCTCAGCGTTTCCACGTTTCACACGCTCGGCCTGAACATTCTGCGCCGCGAACACAAGCACCTGGGCTTCAAGGCCGGCTTTTCCATTTTCGACAGCCAGGACAGCGGCCATCTCGTCAACGAGCTCATCGCCAAGGCGCGCATCGGCCTGGACCCGGACAAGGCGCGCTGGCGCATTTCGGAATGGAAGAACGATCTGCTGCTACCGGCGAACGCGCTGACTTCGGCCGACAACGATATCGACGTCGCCATTGCGCGCATCTACGAGGAATACCAGCGCCATCTCAAGGCCTATAATGCCTTCGACTTCGACGATCTGATCCTCGCGCCGGTCACGCTGCTCGCCAACGACGTCGAGGTCCGCGAGCGTTGGCAGGAACGCATCCGACATTTATTGGTCGACGAATACCAGGACACCAACGGCGCTCAATACGAACTGGTGAAATTGCTGGTTGGCCGACTCGGTATGTTCACCGCCGTGGGCGACGACGATCAGTCCATCTACACTTGGCGCGGCGCGCGCCCGGAAAACCTGCAACGCTTGCAGGAAGACTATCCGCGCCTCAAGGTCGTCAAGCTGGAACAGAATTACCGCTCCACCGGCTGCATTCTCAAATGCGCCAACCAACTCATCGCCAACAACCCGCACGCATTCGAGAAAAAACTCTGGAGCGAACTCGGTTACGGCACCGCCTTGCGCGTGTTACCTTGCCGCGACCCCGAGCACGAGGCGGAGCGCGTTGTCTCGGAATTGCTGCATCACAAATTCACCCACAGCAGCCCCGACGGCGATTTCGCCATTCTCTACCGCGGCAATCATCAATCGCGTCCGTTCGAGAAAATCCTGCGCGAACACCGTATTCCTTATCATCTCTCGGGCGGCATGTCGTTCTTCGACTACGCCGAGATCAAGGATCTGGTCGCCTATCTGCGCCTGCTGGTCAACGAAGACGACGACCGCGCCTTCCTGCGCGTGGTCAACACGCCGCGCCGCGAGATCGGCCCGGGCACGCTGGAAAAACTCGGCGCCTATGCCGGCGAGCGCGGTGTCAGCCTGCTGGCTGCCACGTTCGAACTGGGATTGGAACAACACCTGAGCGGCCGTGCACTGTCGCGCGTGCAGGAGTTCGGGCAATGGGTAGTAGATTTCGCCGACCGCGCCAAACGCGGCAATCCGGTCGCGCTGTTCAAGGAACTGCTCAACGACATCGACTACATGCCGTGGCTGGAGAACAGTACTCGCGATCCCGACGAAGCGGCGCGACGCATGCAAAACGTCGACGATCTCCTCGGCTGGCTGGAACAGATGGCCGAACAGATCGGCGGCGACGTGGGCTTGAGCGATCTGGTCACGCGCATGAGCCTGATGGACATCTTGGATCGCGACAAGGACGAGGCCGGCGGCAATTGCGTGCACTTGATGACCTTACACGCTGCCAAGGGCTTGGAGTTCCCGCATGTATTCCTGGTCGGCGTGGAAGAAGGCATTCTGCCGCACCGTTCCAGCGTGGAAGCGGACAACTTCGACGAAGAACGCCGGCTCGCCTATGTCGGCATCACCCGCGCGCAGAAGACGCTGAGTTTCAGTTATTGCAACCGGCGCAAACGCGCGCGCGAGTGGGAGTCCTGCGAACCCAGCCGCTTTCTCAACGAATTACCGCTCGACGATCTGCACTGGGAAAACCGCAGCGGCCCGACCGATCCCGAGGAACGTCAGCAACGCGGTCGCGCACACTTGGCGAATCTGCGCGGCATGCTGACCTGACACAAAAAGGCCGCGCCCCGATTGGATACGGGGCGCGGCCTGTTGTAACAATAAACGGTTTACTTGCTCTCGCCGACCATATATTCCACGGCGGCCTTCAGTTCGTCATCCGAACAGTCGGCGCAGGTGCCGCGCGGCGGCATGGCGCGGATACCGGCGACCGCATGCTGCGCCAGCGTGTCCATGCCCTGCGCGATGCGCGGCGCCCAAGCGGCCTTGTCGCCAACCTTCGGCGCGCCGGCAGCACCGGTGGCATGGCAGGCCATGCAGGCACCGTTGAACACATCGGCGCCCGAACGCGGGCTAGCACTCGCGGCACCACCCGCTGCACTGGATGCACCCGCCACCTCGACGCTGCCGACCGGCTTGATGTTCTCGTCGGCGGCCTGGGTCGCCTGGGTATTCTCGCCGGCGCCGCCCCGACCGCTCACGGCATGCGCAATGAAATAGAACACGACCGCCAGGACAACCAGGAAGCCCAGCACGGCTGCGAAAGTGGTAAACATGGATTTATCTTGCTGACTCACGGTAGAAAATCTCCGGTGCATTGGGTCTGAATGGCGCAGACCCTCGGCCTGCGTATCGGGCGGGGAGTATAGCGGCAAAGCCCGTTCACGGAAACGGCGGACGGCTTCCGCGCCCGGGCCGAGGAGGCCGGGCGCTCAAGACCAGGCGCCGCAGCGCCGTTATATAAGGTGAGGGAACCTGATTTGCGCACACTGGAACGTTCACGGCCGGCGACGGACCCCGGCAGCGCACTGAAACTAGCAATAGTTACAGCAGGTTAACTGTCCATGAACATTGCACCCAGCCCATTGGCGATGGTCGCACCGACCCACGAAGCCCCGCACCCCGCGCACGCGCCGGCGCATGAATCCAGCCGTCCCGTCATCGCCCCCAACCCGTCCGAGGCCATGGCCCAGGAATCGCACCATAACGACGAGCACCGCGCCGAGCGTCATGTGGCGCGAAATACCGAACACGATCCGCACGCAGCCAGCCAGCACACCCGACACAAGGCTGCCGCAAGTTCCACCGCAACCGAATCCGCAACACCGACCGAAGCGCCCCCAAAGGCGGCGGATCTCATGGTCGGCGTATTGCTCGACGTCTTTGTCTAAAAGAGGAAACCAGACCCCATGAAAATCGATTCCGTCGCCGCCCTGGGTCTGCTCGGTGTGCAGAAAGGCATGCAGGGCATGCGCGAAAGCGCCGCCAGCATCGCCAGCGCCGAACAAGCATCATCGTCCGATCCGAACTCCGCGACCGAAGCGCTGGTGGCGCTCAAGCAGCACGCGATACAAGTGGAAATATCCGCCAAGGTCATCGATCAAGCCAACGAAACCATCGGCACACTGCTCGACGTACTCGCCTGATCGCAGCGCAATCACCGGTACGCGTGTTTCAGCGATGCGTGCCGGTTTTCTGATTCGGAATCCCCTCGATAGGACATTCATCCGTGCCAATGGTCGGGCGCGTGATCGCCTCGACATTGGCGCGCGCCTGTGCCGGATCGGCAATCCAGGTGCGATAGAACTCATAGGGGCATTCCGCCACGCCACGCTCGCCATCGCCGGAATTTATCAGGCCCGTATAACCCCGATGCAGTAGCTTGAACAAGTGATTCTGCGACTGACCGTTGCGGCGCGCATCGCGAATCGCGGACACCGAAAGCTCCGCGTACTGAATCCCGTAGTCCTCCTCGCCACACTCGCCGAAGGTGCGGCCATCGAAGCCGATGATGGCCGAGTGGCCGAAATAGGAATACACACCATCGAAGCCGGAGGCATTGGCCACCGCGACGTAGGAATTATTCATGAAGGCCATCGCCTTGGCGACCAGCACCTGTTGATCCTTGGACGGATACATATAGCCCTGGCAACGCACGATCAACTCCGCGCCGCGCATCGCACAGTCGCGCCAGATCTCCGGATAGTTACCGTCGTCGCAAATGATAAGACTTATCTTCAGACCCTTCGGGCCGTCGCTGACATAGGTCTTGTCGCCCGGATACCAACCCTCGATCGGACACCAGGGCATTATCTTGCGGTACTTCTGCACGATCTCGCCCTGGTCGTTCATCAGGATCAGCGTGTTGTACGGCGCCTTGTGCGGATGTTCCTCATGACGTTCGCCGGTCAGTGAAAACACGCCCCAAGTCTTGGCCGTGCGGCAGGCCTCGGCGAAAATCGCGGTCTCGTCGCCGGGCACGGTCGACGCGGTTTCGTACATCTCCTTGGCGTCGTACATGATCCCGTGGGTGCTGTATTCGGGAAAGATCACCAGATCCATACCCGGAAGACACTGCTTCATACCGACGATCATGTCGGCGATCTTGCGTGCGTTGTCCAGCACCTCGGCCTGGGTGTGCAGGCGCGGCATCTTGTAGTTGACCACCGCGACGCCGACGCAGTCTTTGCTGGATGAAATATCACCGTGTCTCATTGTTCGATATACCTCTTAACGATTTCTGATGTAGCCTGGGTTGCACAAATTAAGGATGCGCGTCACACCGACAGATATTTGCTGATCTTCGCCGTATCGACGTTCGCGCGCAGGTCCTCGTGGATGAAGCGGCCCTTGTCGATGACGATCAGCCGGTCGGCGATGGCCAGCGTGAACGACAGCACCTGCTCGGACACGATGATGGTGATCTCGCGCAGCTTGCGGATTTCGTTCAGCACATTGGCGATGTCCTTGATGATGGACGGCTGAATGCCCTCGGTGGGCTCGTCCAGCAGCAACACCTTCGGTTCGGTAACCAACGCGCGCGCGATGGCGAGCTGTTGCTGCTGGCCGCCGGAGAGGTTTCCGCCCTTGCGTCGGCGCATATCCCACAGCACCGGGAACAGCGCGAAGATGTCGTCATCGATGCGCTTGTCCTTGGATTTCTCCAGACCGGTCTCGATGTTCTCTTGCACAGTCAGGGTCGGAAAGATCATGCGTCCCTGCGGCACATAGGCGATGCCGCTGTGCACGCGCTGATAACTCTCTTTACCGCCCACTTCATCGCCGTCGAGGCTGATACTGCCCTTGCCCAGCGGCAGGATGCCCATCAGCGATTTGAACAGCGTGGTCTTGCCCATGCCGTTACGACCCATGATCGCCAGGGTTTCGTTTTTGTTGGCCGTGAAATTTATGCCATGAATGACTTCACTCTGGCCATAGCTCACCGTCAGATCGGAAACTTGCAACATACAATTTCTCCAGTGCTCAATGACCGAGATAGACTTCGATGACCTTGGGATCGTTCTG
>JACREG010000054.1 GCA_016218375.1 Gammaproteobacteria bacterium | reverse complement strand
TGGACGCTGCCGAGCAGGTCGGGCGGGTCGCGGCGGAACGCACCCTGCGCCGCTTGAATGGTCGCAAGCTCGGCACCCGCCAAGTGCCGGTGTTGTTCGCGGCGGAAATCGCCACCGGCTTGTTCCGCAGTTTCATCGGCGCGATCCGCGGCGGTAGCTTGTATCGCAAATCCAGTTTCCTGCTCGATCACCTCGGTAAGCAGGTCTTCCCCGACTTCGTGCATATTCACGAACAACCGCATCTGCGCGGCGCGTTGGGCAGCGCGCCGTTCGACAGCGAAGGTGTGGCGACACGCGCCCGCGACTTGGTCGGCGGCGGCGTGTTGCAGGGTTATGTGCTCGATAATTATTCCGCGCGCAAGCTCGGCATGCAGACCACCGGCAATGCCGGCGGCGTGCACAACCTCAGCGTCGATGCTGGCGTACTCAATTCCGGCGCGCTCGATTTCGATGGCCTGTTGCGGGACATGGGCACCGGCCTGCTCGTTACCGAACTCATGGGCCAGGGCGTGAACATGGTCACCGGCGATTACTCGCGCGGCGCATCCGGCTTCTGGGTGGAGAACGGCGCGATTCAATACCCGGTCGAGGAAATCACCATCGCCGGCAACCTCAAGGACATGTTCATGGCCATCGTCGCCATTGGCAACGACGTCGAACGGCGCGGCAATATCCGTAGCGGTTCGGTGCTGATCGAGCGCATGACCATCGCCGGAGAGTGATGTCAGTCGAAACAATAATGCCCAGACTCTGCAAGCATTTTTCTGGGCTGAACGGCCGGCGACCTTCTCCTACAAAAGCCTATTCGACTATTTCGGCGACTCCGTAGGCTTTCAATACAATCTTCTACTAGTATACCTATAAGCCCCGAATGCGCGCCGGAATGCCATGTGGTCGGTATACGGCGATATGCGCTCTTCGCGGCGAGCTGGAATTCTTAACGCAATACAATTCAGTATATTACGCGCAGTGAATTGCCTAATCTCTTAGTGGGATTAACGAAACATTAAATCAAGGCGAAGTGCTTCAGGCGCTGCGGCCTATTTCAATATGTGCATAGAGGAGATCAAAGAATGAAGAAGCAAACACTGATTTCTATATCCGTAGCACTGGCATTATCACTTTTCGCGGCGCAATCCGCCTACGCCAGCTGCGGCAACGGCATTCTCACCGTCCCAGACGAACAATGTGACGACGGGAATAATGTCGATGGCGACGGTTGTTCTGCGACCTGTACCATCGAGCCTATGTGCGGCGATGGTATTGTGAACGCGGGCGAGGCTTGCGACGACGGCAATAATATGAATGGTGACGGTTGCTCTTCGTCATGCACTATCGAGGCTTACTGCGGCGATGGCATCCTGAACGATGGCGAGATGTGCGATGATGGCAACAATGTCGACTCCGACGGCTGTTCCTCGGAATGCACGATCGAACCCTTCTGCGGCGACGGTAACTTGGATGCGGGGGAAATGTGCGACGACGGCAATAGTGCAAACGGTGACGGCTGCTCGGCCTTGTGCGAGGTAGAGAAAACCGGCGACCAAGGTTGCACCCCGGGCTACTGGAAGCAGACGCAACACTTCGACTCCTGGGCTGCGCCGTACACGCCGAGTACGCAGTTCTCGGCCGTGTTTGAAGACGCCTTCCCTGGTAAATCACTGCTTCAGGTCATGAAGACTGGCGGGGGTGGTTTGAATGCGTTGGGTCGCCACACCGTGGCCGCGTTGTTGAATGCCGCCTCGGCCGATGTCAACTACGGCCAGACAACGGGGGGTGTTATCGATGCATTCAATTCCGTCTATCCTGGAACAAAAGCCGCTTACACCTCCGTGAAGGACGATTTCGCGGAAGACAACGAGAGCGGTTGCCCGTTGAATTAATGAACTTCGTCAGTGTGTGAAGTAAGAGAGGCCGCTAGACTGCGGCCTCTCGTTTTTTATCATAACAATTTAGCCCGGGTGGCAATTGCGATTAAGGAGTTCGGCATGTATTCATTGATCGGCGGTTGTGCCTGCGGTGCGGTGCGTTATAGCGTTTCTGCGGAACCCGGTTTTTCCTTTCACTGCCAATGTCGCCAATGCCAGCGCGCGAGCGGCACGGGGCATGCGTCGTTGCTGGTCGTGCCCAAGGATGCGATGTCCATCGAAGGCGAGGTGAAATACTTCGCTCAAACCGCCGACGATGGCGCGACTATCAGCCGTGGCTTCTGTCCGAACTGCGGTAGTCCGGTGCTGGGCAAGTCGACGGGTTTCCCGGAGGTGCTGTTGATTACCGCTGCCAGTCTCGACGATCCGACCCAATTCAAGCCACAGAAAGTCGTGTTCAGCGCCAGCCGGCAACCGTGGGATTATGTCGATCCGACGTTGCCGGTTTCATGAGCGGTCATGCTCTCAGGCAACGCTCAGTGGGGCTGATCCCACTTCAAGACCTGCACTTCCAGCAGTGTGATCTGTATTTGGTTCTGGTTCGGTCGGTAGTGCGTGGTGCGGCGCGTGGTGTAGCGTAGCGCTTGCCCTTCCCAGTGCAGGCTTTCGTCGAGGATGGCCGTGCCGACGGCGGAACGTCCGTCCTGCGCAATTTGATAATCCGCTTTCTGTGCGCGGACTTGATAATCTTGCATCACGCTGAGTGCATGCCAGGCATAGAGCAGAAATTCCTCGCGGTTGAACAACAGCGTTTGAAATCGCCCCTGCTCGGTCGGTACTTTGATGGCGGCCTGGAAGTTCGGCGCCAGATACGGTTCGAGGCCCAGGATATCACCCTGCTGCGTGGCTGCCAGCGTGGCGCGGTCGATTGTCGCAAGCGCGGTCGTGCTCAAGGGCGGCGCGGCATGCACGGCCGTGCCGAAGATCCACAATAGAAAAACAACGATCAGACGAGACATGGGCATTGCGGTAATCCAGGACCACGTTGGTTTGCATTCTAGCAAGCGCGCGGTAAGTGCGAGTGGTTGGACAATGGCGGGTACGACGTGGTTCACACTATGGAATTTGTTACAGCAAAAACAACGTCCCCAATCCCAGGAACGCCATGAAGCCGACCACGTCGGTGACGGTGGTCATCAGCACCGAACCGGCCAGCGCGGGGTCGATGCCGAAGCGTTGCAGCAGCAGCGGGATGCTGAAGCCGGCGAGCGCGGCGCAGACGAGGTTGATGGCCAACGCGGCGCCGATAATCAGACCGATCTGCGTGCTTTGAAACCAAGCCATGGCGATGAGCATGACCACCACCGACCACAACAGGCCGTTGAGTCCACCCACGGCGAGTTCCTTGAACAGCAGCCAACGCGCGTTGGTCTTGCCGATCTTGCCGAGGGCGATACCGCGAATCACCAAGGTGAGCGTCTGACTGCCGGCGATGCCGCCCATGCTGGCGACGATGGGCATGAGCACGGCGAGCGCGACGACCTTTTCCAAGGTGCCCGCGAACAGGCCGATCACCCACGAGGCGAGAAACGCCGTGACCAGATTGATGCCCAACCACACCGCGCGGCGTGTGGCGCTGTGGATCACCGGCGCGAAGATGTCGTCTTCCTGGTCCAGACCGGCCATGCTCATCAAGGAGTGGTCGGCCTCGTCGGTGATGACGTCGACCACGTCGTCGATGGTGATGCGGCCGAGCAGTTTGCCGTTGTCATCGACCACCGGCGCGGAGATCAAGTCGCGGTCCTGGAATATCTTGGCCACGTCGACGTCGGCGAGGTCGGCGCGGATGCCCTCGATCTCGCGGTCCATCACCTCGGCCACGGTCATGTCCGGGTCGCTGGTGAGCAGGGTGGTGAGCGGCAGCATGCCGAGGTATTTGTCGTAACGGTTGACCACCATCAGACTGTCGGTGAGATCCGGGATATCGCCGCGCAGGCGCAGGTAGCGCAGCACCACGTCCAGCGACACGTCGGCACGCACGGTCACCGTGTCGACGTTCATCATGCCGCCGGCGGTGTCTTCCGAATAGGACAGCACCGCTTCCAGGCGATGCCGGTTCTGCAGGTCCATGGCGCGCAGGACTTCGTGGATCACCGCGCCGGGCAGGTCGGCCAACAGGTCGGCGAGGTCGTCGGTGTCCAGACCCTCGGTCATGGCCACCAATTCGCCGGGTTCCATTTCCTTGATGAGGCCGGAACGGACCTCGTCGTTCACATGCAGCAGCACTTCACCGTGGTCTTCCGGATCGACCAGTTCCCAGAGGATGACACGCGGGCCTTGCGGCAGCGATTCCAGCAGGTCACCGATCTCGGCCGGGTGCAGGTTGTGCACCAGTCGCCGCACCCGGCCGGCCGCACCCGAGGCCAATGCCTCGGAGAGCATCTCCAAGCGGTTCTGGGTGCTGGGCTGTTCGGTGTTGATGTCGGCCATGTGCCGTCCTCGGAGTGGCGTTGCAGCGCGCGGAGGTTAACAGTCGCAGTGTATCAGCACGGGCGGGGCGGTCGAAAGCGGGGAATGGTTACAAGATGAAGTTTCAGATTTCCGCAATCTTCGCCAACAGCGCGCGGATGCGGCCGGGTTCGAATTCCAGCAGCAGTTCTTCGGTGAGCGGACGCAACTGCCGGGTGTCGCTGCCGGTGATGATGCTCTTCACCTCCAGCAGGGTGGTCGGCAGCATGCTGAAGTCGCGCAGGCCCAAGCCGAGCAACAGGCGCGTGTAGAGCGGGTCACCGGCCATCTCGCCGCACATCGACACCGGGATGCCGGCGTTGGCACCGGCCTCGATCACGCGGTGGATCAAGGCCAGCACGGCCGGATGCAGCGGGTCGTAGAGATAGTTCACCTCGTCGTCGATGCGGTCGATGGCAAGCGTGTACTGGATCAGGTCGTTGGTGCCGATGGACAGGAAATCCAGGCGCGCGGCGAAGAAATCCGCCGTTAGTGCCGCG
>JACREG010000055.1 GCA_016218375.1 Gammaproteobacteria bacterium | reverse complement strand
TTCGTCAGGCGTGAAAGATCTGCCTCTGGTGCCCAAGCCGTGAACTGCTCGGGTGACATGGGTTGGCCTTCGGCCAGCAGATCAGCGATGGGGACCACGAACCAGCAGGCGGCCTTGGCATCCCAGGCAAAGCCCACCCGGCTGCCTGCGTGAATCCCGTGCACCGCAGGCAGGCCTTCCCAATTGAGGAATGAAGTTATTTTCATGGCCACCTCCCATTATCATTCTATATTAGACGGGAAATGACTGCATGCGATGTTACTCAGTGGTGCGGCCGGCGCGGACAATGTATACAAGTTACACATTACACGCGTGCGCGTGCGCGAGTGGCGTGCCGACTGCATTCCCGCCGTATACCTCACGCCAAGCGGTGCGTTGGGCTTCAAGGGCTCGGCATACGAGCCAAGCCACATGTATGGAGTCGACGCCATAGCGGGTTGCCGCATCGCGTACGGCCACATCCCAGCGTATGCCGTGTGTGAATAGGCGCCTTGCTTCTGTCACTGCGCGATACGTTCTCAATTCATTCATATGGCTCAATCTCCTGGATACGTTGCTTGCGCCCGTCGAACGTGAACCGCTCTGGCAGCCAGCCGGTCGTGCCGATTCGGTTTTTCAGCAGGCCGATGTCCAGATGCACGCTGCTGGTTCGTTCCTCGTTCGGGTCGACGTGCAGGAAGATGGCCACGTCAGCGTCCTGTTCGATGCTGCCGGAGTCGCGCAGATCGGCAAGCACTGGCCGGCGCTTGTCGCGCTCGACGTTTCGGCTCAGCTGTGACACGGCGAGAATGGGAATGCCCAGGCGCTTGGCCACTAGCTTGAGCGTGCGGGTGATCTTTCCCAGGTGATCGTTCCGCGTGGAACCTTCGTCGCCGTCGATCAGGCCGATGTGGTCGATGATGCCCAGCGCGATGCGGTGCTTGCGGCGCCACTCTGAAAGGCGCGCGACGATGCCGCCCAGGCTGTAGGTGTCGGCGTCGATCCAGATGGGCAGGGAAGCAATTGGGCGCGTGCATGCAGCCTGCGTCAGCTCGCGCAATTCAGTTTCATTGCCGAACGTCAGCGCGGAAACGTTCAAACCGTAGCGATTCGCCATTGATCGCTGCATCAGCTCCGTGGCTGACATTTCGAGCGAGCAAATCCCGACCGCGTGGCCATTCTCGGCCGCATGAAGCGCGATCTGCTGCGCGAGCGCCGTCTTGCCAATGCTTGGCCGTGCGGCCAGCACAATCAGGCGTCGCGGTAATAATCCGCCCGTGCGCTTGTCGATGGCAGGGAGTCCGGTAGGCACGCCCGCAATTCCGCTTTCCGCGTTGGCCGCATCATCCATGGCATTGAGGGATTGCGACCAGGCCTCGGCAAAACTCAGGCTCTCGGCCGTGCCTTGCGCGTTGATGTTCTCGGCCCGGGCGACTATCTCGCCCAGCAGCTCGCCGATATCGGACGCGCTCTGGATGCGTTCGGCGGCGACGGTGAAGAGTTCGCGCAACCGTCGGCGCTTCGCGCAGTCGGCCACGATCTCGGCATAGGCGCGGACATTGGCGGCGCTCGGTGTGTCTTTAGCCAACGCGCCGAGATAAGCCAGACCGCCGGCATCGTTGAGCAGACGCTTGCCCTCCAACTGTTCGGCGAGCGTTACCACGTCGAGCGGCGTCGTTGCTTCGAGCAGATCCCGGATGGCGCCGTAGATGAGCTGGTGCTTGCGCTTAACGAAGTCCGCCCAATGAAGTACACCGGCAACATCAGGCCATGCATCAGGCGCAAGGAGAAGCCCGCCAAGGACGCTTTGCTCTGCGGGAATGCTCTGCCATGCCATCAGGTGAACTCCCCTGGTCGCAGGCGCTGGACGTTGTCCGCTGGCTGGCCTTGGGCGGCTGCTGATCGCTGGGTGTCGTTCGCTCGCCTGATCCAGTTCCGCCACGTCGCAGCCCAGTCGACCTTCACGCCTTTCTGGCCTGGCTGTGCGCGCCAGTGGTCGCCGAAGATTTGAAACTGCCGGACGGCATCCAGGGTGGGCCGTTCATTGCGGGCGAACTCACGCCAAGCGTCGGGCAAGGTCTCGATAGTGAATCTCGTTCCCTTGGAGGATGGAACGCGTGAGCGCGACCCTCTCTCTTTGACGGTTAATGGTGGTTCTATTGACGGATTGGGTGTCATAGCTATGCGACCCGTCTCCGCGCATGGATGCGCCCCGTCTCGCGCATGGGTGCTAGCCCTCGCATTCATGCCAGGGGTTGCATCAGTGCTAGGGGTAGGGGTGGCATGTATGCCAGTGGTACGGGTTGCATCGGCGATAGGCGTATCGCGTAGCCGCTCAATGTCGATTCGATAGTGCCGGGTTGATCCAGGGGCTCCGCCGGTTTCGTTGCCGACGACATGCAGCCAGCCGGCGTCGATGAGTTCATGAACGACGCGACGCGCCTGCGATTCTGACACGCGGAGTTTTCGGGCAATTGCGGTCATGGATGGGTGAACGCTCCCGCCTTGATCGTTCGCCCAGTCGGCGAGCGCCAGAAGAGTGAGAAGAACCGGCCCGCCTGACGGAAATTTTCTCCAGACCAATGCCGACACGCGCACACTCATCCGCAAGCCTCCCGTGCCAGGATCGCAGCGCGCCGGAGCTCGCGGCCCAGCTGTAGGCCGGCATGGCATGGCCTGCATCGGATGAGGCCACTGGCGCCGCGCGGCCGGTCGAACGTGCCACCACACGACGCGCATATGGCCAGCTCACGCAGCTGCGGAAACTTCCTGAGGGACATTCTCTAGGCTGCCGTTGACGACGAGGCGCGCGGAGTCCCGAGCTTGGCTTGTGCCCAGGCGTCGAGATCGTCAGGTGCGTATACGGCGCGATTGCCGAACCGGTAATAGGCTGGACCGCCACCAGTGGTAGCCCACTTCTGGAGGGTAGTGGGTTCTACAGGCAGCCCGCGTATTTTTAGGTACTCGGAAGCCTGAATACGGGAGAGGTATTTCTGCGACATATTGAGATGCTCCGGTTAGTGCCAGTGCGTCTCACGGTAACGGCTATTAGCTGTGTAGTATTCCCGCAAGAATTTGAAACTTTGCGGGAGCAGGGGATGGTCAGCGTGAAGGAGGCAAGGGAAACAGCTTTTTCCCTTCGTAGTACAGCTCTTCAGTACGTGTCTTGCCGAACCCGTATTTTTCCCCAACAGCTTCAAATAAATCGGGGCCTATGGCCCGTCCCATCGATTTCAGTGATTCAACATCGCAATAGACCGGCACTCGGAGTTCGAGCTCCTTCCTGCGAGCGTTCAGATTTCCCCCCTTGGGTAGCAAGCGAGGCAATACCTCATCCCAGCTTCTTTTGCGGTACATGAGAAGATCGTGGATGCCCTCAACGATGTGACCCTCAACCCATTCTGGCGCCGCCAAGCCGTGCTTCAGGCACATGAATAAGGCCCAGACAAGCGAGGGTTCATCACCACCATCAAAATCTTTCCTGTGATTCTCCAGCTCCTTCAAACCAAGCCACTGTCCGAGCGGGCTCTTGGCTTCATCGGTTCCGCGCCAGCCATCTTGCAGGTCGAGCACTTCTTGTTCCGCCATGCCAGCGGTGATTTCGGGTTTCATTTCACCCTCCTGATCGGTGCAACCTCTGCGAGTTCGGCGTCGGCATTCAATGCCCCGGTGATGTGAGCCGCAGCGCGCTCGGCGACTTCGGCGCGACGATCCTGTGCCCAGTGCACATATCGCTGGGAGGTGGCGATCTGCCGGTGTCCAAGCGCTGTCATGATCTCAGCCGCTTCGGCACCAGCCATCGCCATATGTGATGCGATCGAGTGTCTTAAGCCGTGGAGTACGAGACCCTCAGGTAAACCTGCCTCGGCCCTAACCGCTCGCCAGGGTTTTGCAAGCGATAGAGCGCCCTTGCCCTTGGCTGGACGGAAAACATAGTCCTCCGGCTTTCCTTGAGGCTGTCGAGCAATGATTGCTTGTGCGGCAGCAGGTAGGCCTATGATGCGCGACTTGCCGGTCTTGGCGCCGGTCTTATGCGCGCCGGGTGGTAATTTCAAAACGCCTGTTTTCAGATCGACGTAGGCCCACCGGAGTGCAGTAATCTCTCCTCGCCGGGCGCCCGTCAGCGCAATGACCCGGATGACATCCGCAACCTGCGGCCGCAATCGTTTCACCTGTTCCATCGTTTCGAGAGTGCGGAACAGCCGTGCATAGTCGTCTGCCGTCTCAAGGATTACGTCGCGCGCGCCGTCGCCGCCAATGGCGACGCCGGCCGTGGGGTCGGTGGTGCAAAGCCCTTCGGATGCTGCCCAGTGCAGGACGGCGCGTAGCAGACGAACTGACATGCGTGCGGCGCCCTCTCCGCCCCTGACGATGGCGCGCCCCCGAGGGCGTGTCTTTTCGTCCACGGCCGTCTTGCCATCGCGGATTTTGGCGAAGGCCTTGCGCACATCTTCGCTGGTCAGTTCGATGACGAACCTCTTACCTAGGGTAGGTTTGAGGTGGCGATGAATTCGTCCGCGGTCCAATGCCTGAGTCGTGTCCGCCTTCTCTGTGAACCGCGCTGATTCAAGATAAAGATCCAGCAGGTCCGCGATTGTGAGTGCGTCACGACGGGCTTTTTTCTCTGCAAGTGGATCTCGACCGGTCCCCACGGCACGCTGCAATACTTTCGCCTTTTCGCGTGCTTCCTCGGCTGTCTTGGTTCCGTGCTTATGGATCGTTGCGCGGCGGCTCCGGCCTTCTGGCGTCCGGTATTGGTAAACGTAGGACTTCACTCCAGAGGGCAGCACCAATAAGCCAAACCCTTTTATCTCGATATCCCATACGAAGTATGGCTTGTCCTTCGGGAATGATGCATCGACGATCCGTTTGGTGATCTTCGGCATATGGGGTCCGTACCTCTCGCTAGAGGGGTGCCATATAAGCACCGTGTAAGCATGAAACGGTAAGTCAGAGCAAAAGACTGCTTACCACTGCCTCCTAGAGTAAGCAGAAATATTTATAACAACAAGAGGTTGGTATGTAAGAGTATGGAGGAGTAACTAGCGGTAAAATAGTTACCGCGGCACTCATAATGCTGAGGTCGGTGGTTCAAATCCACCCGTAGCCACCATTTAATCCGCTGTTTCTTCTCCAAGCCGTTTCCCAGATCGCCGGCGTGACAGCGCCAACAGCGCGTCGACTTGCGTTTCGATCTGGCTTTTCACCCGCGGGTCGAGCGCGTTAAGCCAGCGCACCGGAATACCCTCCACGCCATAAGCCGCGCCCGCGAGCATGCCGGCGAGTGCGCCGGTGGTGTCGGCGTCTTCGCCGCGGTTGACGACCTCGGTGACGCAACTTTCGAAACTATCGCTGCGGAAGAAGTGGTGCAACACGGTCTGCACGGTGTCGAGGATGTAACCTGTGGCGCGGCCGGGATACGGATCGAAACGGAATTTCGGATACTGCGCGAGCAATCGGTGGGCCTCCGCGCGACAGGCCTTGATGCCGCCGCCTTGCAATAACTGTTGCACCATACGGCCCAACGCGAGGGTGGCGGCATCCGACAGCGGATGATTATGCGTGAGATGACATTGCGCGAGCGTCCAGTGTTCGAAGTCCCGCGCGGCATCGAGCGTGGCGAGCGCCACCGGCAGATTGCGCATGCAGGCACCGTTGCCGGCGTCGCCCGGGTTGGGCGGTGCTTCAAGGCTGCCGTCTGTCATATAACGACGGATGCCGCGCCGGCAGGTGTTGCCGACGTCGACCGGTTTGTCGTTGAGCCAAGCGACGAAGGCATCGGCCGCGGCGCGCGCGTTCCAGCCGCCCTGCGCGACGATCGCGTTGCCGAGTGCGAGCGACATCTGCGTATCGTCGGTGACGTGACCGGCTTTGAGGCGGAGCCAGCCGCCGCCGCGTATGTCGCGGTGCACGCCGTAGGTCGCGGCGATCTCGCGCGGCAGCATGAATTCGACGGTCGCGCCCAAGGCATCGCCGACCGCCAATCCCAGATAGGCGCCCAACGCGCGGCGCTGCATGCGCTCTCCGTCCATACGATCCCTGTCCATACGATCAAAGATAACTCAGGCGCACGCGGTAATCGCCGCCGATCGCCAGGTATTCGGATTCGCCGCTGAGCGGATGTTGTGGCAGCAGCTCGCGGAAGAACAGTAGTTTCGCCGTCGGCACGCGCACCTCCAGGAGGGTGTCGCCGAAGGCATCGGCGACCGTGCGGTCCGCCGAGAACGACACCAGGTTGTTCATGCGCACCAGCGCGCTGTGGTGATCGGGACGGGCGAGAATTTCATGTTCGGCGAAGTCGTTCACGCCGCGGTAGAGCGTGATATGCCGTGCGCCGCTGTAAAAACGTGCGCGCGCCCACTGGCAGAATTCATAGAGCAGATCGAGCTGAAGATTGATGCTGTTGTTGTGATAGCGCGGCGACATCTTCTCTTCCACATAGCGCACCCAGGCCGCCGAACCGACGCGCCGCAGCGGCGCCTTGTGAAATACCGGCAGCAGGCCGAAACGGCTTTCGACCCAGCCCTTGAGCACGGCGCCCGCCGCGCCGTTGGCATCGTAACCCCAGCCTTCCAGCAGTTGCCGGTAACTGGCGCGAAAGCGGCGGCCATTCCCGGTTTTTACCGCGGCGGTTTCCGTGTCGATGGTGAACACCGCGCGCAGGTATTTCTCGAAGGCCTCGGCCGCTTCGGCGGCATCGCGAGCCTGATCGAGCATGGCGAACAGCGCGCGATTAGTCTCGCGCACGCCGCGAATGGACAACGGCACGGGATAGTCGTTGAAGGCGCTGCTGGCGATGAGTCCCGCCGGCACACCCACCACATTGGTGCTGTGACCGTAGGGAACGCCGTGCGCCTCAAATGGCATGGATGACGATGGGCTTGCGCCGGCCCAGCAATGCGGCCACGCGCGTGCGCAGTTTGCCCACCTCCAGCGGTTTGACGAACGCCGCGTCGGCGCCCGCCTGACGGCAGGCGTGCACGAACGTCTCCGTGCCGGCATCCGCCAGCAACAGAATTTTCACACCGGGGATGCGTTGTTTGAGTTCCGCCAACACACCGATGCCCTCTGCCTGCACCACGCCCACGCCCAGCGCCAGCACATCCGGCATCCAGTCGCGCGCCTTCGCGTAGACGGCAGCGATATCCGCCAGTTCGTGCGTCTCGTGTTCGTCGTGCAGCATGAACACCGCCGCCATGCGCGTGATCTCATCCGTGTCGACTACGAACACGCGTTTGTTGTCCACGGCCAGACTGCTGTCGACACCGATCTGCATACCCGAATCCTCTCAAACAAATAGAAATCCCCCCGGATGTCGCTGCGCTCCATCCAGGCTACAGAGATAGCAAGAGCCATACCGCGGACGCGACCGCGTGCGACTCCCCGCAGCGCAAGGATTTTTCTCCACGGCGACCGCGTACGACGCTGTCTCGTTTGCGACAGAGCCTCCCGGATTGTCGGACTCGCCACATACACGATGCCCCGCGACATGCGCCGACATGCCGGGCTTTCGTGCAGGAAAACAGTGAATTACCCGCGCGCATCCGGCATGGCACAGCTGTTGCTCTAGTCGAATTACGTGGCGATCGGCGACCCGGTTTGCAACCGATACAAAGATCTAGAAAGCGTTGCAGGCAGAAAGCCCACACGGCGCGGAGCTGGGTAAAGATCTCGGAGTCACCACACTCCGAACACATAAACGATTCGAGACTTTTAGGAGAACTGCAATGTCACTTAGACAGATCGCGTTTTACGGCAAGGGCGGTATTGGCAAATCCACCACCTCGCAGAATACCCTCGCGGCGCTGGCCGAGATGGGGCAGAAAATTCTTATCGTCGGCTGCGATCCCAAGGCCGACTCCACGCGTCTGATCCTGCACGCCAAGGCGCAGGACACCATCCTCAGCCTCGCCGCCGCCGAAGGCAGCGTCGAGGATCTGGAGTTGGAAGATGTGATGAAGACCGGTTACCGCGACATCCGCTGCGTCGAATCGGGCGGTCCGGAGCCGGGCGTGGGCTGCGCCGGTCGCGGCGTCATCACCTCCATCAACTTCCTGGAGGAAAACGGCGCCTACGAAGGCATCGATTACGTGTCCTACGACGTGTTGGGCGACGTGGTGTGCGGCGGCTTCGCCATGCCCATTCGCGAGAACAAGGCGCAGGAAATTTACGTCGTGATGTCCGGCGAGATGATGGCCATGTATGCCGCCAACAACATCTCCAAGGGCATCTTGAAGTACGCCAATTCCGGCGGCGTGCGTCTCGGCGGCCTGGTGTGCAACGAACGCCAGACCGACAAGGAATTGGAACTGGCCGACGCGCTGGCCAAGAAGCTCGGCACCACGCTGATCCACTTCGTGCCGCGCGACAACGTCGTTCAGCACGCCGAGCTGCGACGCATGACGGTGCTGGAATACGCGCCGGATTCCAAGCAGGCCGACGAGTATCGTCAGCTCGCCCAGAAGATCCATGCCAATGTGGGTAGAGGCACGATCCCGACCCCGATCACCATGGACGAGTTGGAAGATCTGTTGATGGAACACGGTGTAATGGCGGCGGTGGACGAGTCCATCGTCGGCAAGACCGCGGCCGAGTTGGCCGCCGAAGCGGCAATGGCGTAAGCATCATCTCGGTGGGTTACGGCCTTCGGCCTAACCCACCCTACCTATGAAACGAGGAGGGCGAAATGAGCCTCACAGTCGAACAAACCAAAGCCCGGAACAAAGAACTGATCGCCGAAGTTTTGGAGGTCTATCCGGAAAAGACCGCCAAGAAGCGCGCCAAGCACCTTAACGTACACGAGGAAGGCAAGGCCGATTGCGGCGTCAAATCCAACATCAAGTCCGTGCCGGGCGTGATGACCATCCGCGGTTGCGCCTATGCGGGTTCCAAGGGCGTGGTGTGGGGGCCGATCAAGGACATGATCCACATCAGTCACGGTCCGGTGGGCTGCGGCCAGTATTCCTGGGGCGCGCGGCGTAACTATTACATCGGCACCACCGGTGTCGACACCTTCGTCACCATGCAGTTCACCTCCGACTTCCAGGAGAAGGACATCGTCTTCGGCGGCGACAAGAAGCTGGAGAAGATCATGGACGAAATCCAGGATCTGTTCCCGCTCAACAAGGGCATCACCGTGCAGTCGGAATGTCCGATCGGTCTGATCGGCGACGACATCGAGGCGGTGTCGAAGAAGAAATCCAAGGAGTTCGGCGGCAAGACCATCGTGCCGGTGCGCTGCGAGGGTTTCCGCGGCGTGTCGCAATCGCTCGGTCATCACATTGCCAACGATGCGGTGCGCGACTGGGTGTTCGACAAGTCCGACAACAAGCATCCCGAA
>JACREG010000053.1 GCA_016218375.1 Gammaproteobacteria bacterium | reverse complement strand
GCATCATCCGCACGCTCAAACGCCTCGGCATCCAGTCGGTCGCCGTGTATTCCGAGGCCGACCGGCATTCGCTGCATGTACGCCAAGCCGATCATGCTATATGCATCGGCCCGGCACCGGCGGCGCAGAGTTACCTGGATCAACAGAAGATTCTCGACGCGGCGCGCGCGAGCGGCGCGCAGGCGATCCATCCCGGCTACGGCTTCCTGAGCGAGAACGCCGCCTTCGCCGAGGCCTGCGAACATGCCGGCATCGCCTTCATCGGCCCGACGCCGCAGCAGATGCGCGACTTCGGCCTGAAACACACGGCGCGCGAACTCGCGCAACATAACCATGTGCCGCTGTTACCGGGCAGCGGGCTGCTCGACGATCTGACGCAAGCGCACAGCGAAGCGCAACGCATCGGCTTCCCGGTCATGCTCAAGAGCACGGCCGGCGGCGGCGGCATCGGCATGCAATTGTGTTGGGATGCCGCGCAGCTCGAAGCGGCGTATCACTCGGTCGAACGCCTGGCGCGCAGCAGCTTCGGCCAGGGCGGCATCTTCCTGGAAAAATACGTCCAGCGCGCGCGCCACATCGAGGTGCAGATCTTCGGCGACGGCGCCGGCCATGTCGTCGCGCTGGGCGAACGCGATTGCTCGGTGCAGCGCCGCAATCAGAAAGTCATCGAAGAAACACCGGCGCCGAATCTTCCGGATAGCACTCGTGCCGCACTCGCCGAAGCGGCGGTGCGTCTGGGCCATGCAGTGAACTACCGTTCCGCCGGCACGGTTGAATTCGTCGTCGATGCCGACACCGACCAGTTTTATTTCCTGGAAGTGAACACGCGCCTGCAAGTCGAACACGGCGTGACCGAGCAAGTCACGGGTGTCGATCTGGTCGAGTGGATGGTGCGCACCGCGGCGGGCGAACCGCCGGTGCTTGTCGATTTCGTCGCCGCGCCACGCGGACATTCGATTCAAGTGCGTCTGTATGCGGAAGATCCCAACAAACATTTTCAACCTTCCAGCGGCCTGCTGACCGAAATCGCGTTCCCGGAAACCCTACGTGTGGACACCTGGGTGGAGACCGGCCTCGAAGTCCCGCCCAATTACGATCCCATGCTGGCCAAGCTTATCGGCTACGGCGCAACCCGCGGCGAGGCACTGAGCGCTTTGCAGACCGCGCTGGCCACAACGCGCGTGCAGGGTATCGAGACCAACCTCGACTATCTGCGCCAAGTGTTGGCCGATGAGGTCTTTCAACAAGGCCGGCAGTACACGCGCCATCTCGACAGCTTCGTCTATAAGCCGCTGACCGTCGATGTGCTGCAACCCGGCACGCAATCGACCTTGCAAGATTGGCCCGGCCGCGTCGGTTACTGGGACATCGGCGTGCCGCCGTCGGGACCGATGGATCATCTCGCCTTCCGTCTCGCCAATCGGCTGGTCGGCAATTCGCAAGGTGCGACGGCGCTGGAACTCACGCTCAACGGCCCGACGCTACGCTTCAACAGCGACACCGTGATCGCGCTCACCGGTGCGCACATGCGCGCGGAACTCGACGGCGAGACGGTCGCTTATTGGCAGTCGGTTCCGGTGCGCGCGGGACAGACGCTCAAGCTGCGCGCGGTCGACGGCGCGGGCATGCGCAGCTATCTGGCCGTGCGCGGCGGCTTCGACGCGCCTGCGTACATGGGCAGCACGGCGACGTTCACGCTGGGTCGGTTCGGCGGTCATGGCGGCCGCACGCTGCGTACCGGCGACGTGCTGCATCTGGGTTCTGCGCCGAGTGCACAGGCACCGGCATCCGCATTGCCCGCCGATCTGGTGCCTGAGTACAGCACGCACTGGGACATCGGCGTCTTCTACGGCCCGCACGGCGCGCCGGATTTTTTCACCGACAAAGATATCGCCATCTTCTTCGCCACCGACTGGGAAGTGCATTACAACTCCAGCCGTACCGGTGTGCGCCTGATCGGACCGAAGCCGGAGTGGGCGCGACGCGACGGCGGCGAGGCCGGCCTGCATCCCTCCAACATTCACGATAACGCCTACGCCATCGGCAGCATCGACTTCACCGGCGACATGCCGGTGATCCTCGGCCCCGACGGCCCGAGCCTCGGCGGCTTCGTCTGCCCGGCGACCATCGTGCAAGCGGAGTTATGGAAGGTCGGGCAGCTCAAGCCCGGCGATCACGTGCGTTTTCGCTGCATCGCCGTCGAGGATGCCACCCGATTGGAGCAGGCGCAGAACCAAGCCATCGCGACACTCGCATCGAACATGCTTAATCTTCTGAAGACGCGCATCCCTGGCGTCGATACCTCGCCGATACTCGCGCAACAGCCGGAATCGGTTTACGGGGCTGCGCGCCCAACTCCATCCACGGAGCCAGAACAAACCGTAGCCTGGGTTGAACAAAGTGAAACCCGGGTTTCGCTGTCGCTCAACCCAGGCTACGGACTGGCCTTGCATCCAGAAGAAGATGCGCGCGTCGCGGTGACCTATCGTCAGGCCGGCGACCGCAATATCCTGGTCGAATATGGCCCGCTGGAACTGGATCTCAATCTGCGCTTCCGCGTGCATGCGCTAATGCAATGGCTACAGGCTGCGCAACTCCCGGGCATTCTCGATCTCACGCCCGGCATCCGTTCCTTGCAGGTGCATTACGACAGCAACGTCATCTCGCAAGCGGCGCTGCTTGAAACCCTACGCGCCGCCGAAGCCGAGCTACCTCCCATCGCCGCCATGCGCGTGCCCAGCCGCATCGTGCATCTGCCGCTGTCCTGGGACGATCCGTCGACGCGGCTGGCCATCGACAAATACATGCAATCGGTGCGCAAGGATGCGCCCTGGTGTCCGAGCAACATCGAGTTCATCCGCCGCATCAACAGCCTCGACAGCATCGAGGATGTTAAGCGTATCGTCTTCGATGCGAGCTACCTGGTGATGGGCCTGGGCGATGTCTATCTCGGTGCGCCGGTGGCCACACCGCTCGATCCACGCCATCGTCTGGTCACAACCAAATACAATCCCGCGCGCACCTGGACACCGGAAAACGCCGTCGGCATCGGCGGCGCGTATATGTGCGTGTACGGCATGGAAGGTCCGGGCGGCTACCAGTTCGTCGGTCGCACCATCCAGATGTGGAATCGTCATCATCAGACCGCCGACTTCACCGACGGCAAACGCTGGCTGCTGCGTTTCTTCGACCAGATCCGTTTCTATCCAGTGAGCGCGGAAGAACTCACGCAGATGCGCGAGGATTTTCCGCTGGGCAGATTCAAACTGCGCATCGAGGAAGCCGAGCTCGATCTGGCCGCCTATAACCGCTTCCTTGTCGACAACGAAGCGTCGATCACAGCGTTCAAGACTACCCAACAGTCCGCCTTCGACGCCGAACGCGAACGCTGGATCGCCAGCGGGCAGGCGCAGTACAGCGCCGACACCGGAATCGATCCGGGCGGCGACACGGCCAGCGCCGATGCCGGCCTCGCGATCCCGCAGGGTTGCATCGCTATCGCCGCTTCGGTCACCGGCAGCGTCTGGGCAGTGAACGTCAAACCCGGCGAGCGCGTGAGCGATGGCCAGACATTGATCGTGGTCGAGGCCATGAAAATGGAAATCGGCATCGAGGCCGACGGCGCGGGTGTGGTCGAAGAGATTCTCTGCGCGCCGGGCGGCTCGGTGTCGGCGGGACAAGCGCTGATTATTCTGCGGCCGGATGAATGAATTATTTTGTTGAGGTGGTCCTGTGATCGACACGAATCAAAGCCTGGACATCGCCGCGCTGCACAGTGGTTACGCGTCAGGGCAGTTCACGCCGCGCGACCTCGTCGAACTTGTGCTGATGCGCATCGCGGCACAACCGGATCGACATGCCTGGATCGACGTGCTGCCGCGCGAGCGCCTGCTGGTCTATGCCGATGCGCTGAGCGCGCACAACCCCACGCACCTGCCCTTGTACGGCATCCCCTTCGCCATCAAGGACAACATCGACTTGGCCGGCACGCCGACCACGGCCGCCTGTCCCGACTTTGCCTATACACCGGAACACTCCGCGTATGCCGTGCAACGCTTGATCGACGCCGGCGCCATTCCCATCGGCAAGACCAATCTCGATCAGTTCGCCACGGGGCTGGTCGGCACGCGTTCGCCGTATGGCGCCTGTCAGAACGCCTTCGATGCCGACTACATCGCCGGCGGTTCGAGTTCCGGTTCGGCAGTGGCCGTCGCGGTCGGTCAAGTGAGTTTCGCGCTCGGCACCGACACCGCCGGCTCGGGGCGCGTGCCGGCGGCGTTCAATAATCTGATCGGCGTGAAGCCCACGCGCGGACTGGTCAGCACGCGCGGCGTGGTGCCGGCCTGCCGCAGCCTCGATTGCGTGTCGGTGTTCGCGCTGTGCGCCGCGGATGCGCGCGATGTGCTTGCCGTGCTTGCACACTACGATGCCGAGGAACCCTTCGCCCGGCGCACGCCCGCGTGTGTCGATACGCACCTGCCCGCGCAAGGCCTGCGCTGCGGCGTACCGCGCGCCGATCAATTGGAATTTTTCGGCGATGCGGACTATGCGCGCCTGTTCGCAACCAGCGTCGCACACCTGCGCGAGCTTGGCGTCGATGTCCGCGAGATCGACTTCAGCCCGTTTTTGCAGGCCGCGCGCCTGCTCTACGAAGGCCCGTGGGTGGCGGAACGCTATCTCGCCATTCGCGAGATCATCGAACAACGGCCGGAGAGCGTGTTCCCCGTGACCCGCGAGATCATCGCCGCCGGCAGCAAACCCAGCGCGCTCGATGCCTTCGCCGCCCGCTACCGCCTCGCCGAACTCAAGCGCGCCAGCGAAGCCGTCTGGTCGCGCGTCGATGTCATCCTCACACCCACCGCCGGCACGCACTACCGCATCGACGCCGTGAACGCCGATCCTGTACGTCTCAACAGCAACCTCGGCTATTACACCAATTACATGAACCTGCTGGATCTATGCGCGGTCGCCGTGCCGGCGGGATTCCGCGACGACGGCTTGCCGTTCGGCATTACACTGTGCGCGCCCGCATTTAAGGATAACGCCTTGCTGGATATCGCCGACACGTGGCAACGGCAACACGCGTACACACTGGGCGCAATGGGCGTCGCACTGCCCGCGCATGAACGCCAACGCAAACCCGCGGACAACTACGTGCGGGTCGCCGTGTGCGGCGCGCACATGAGCGGACTGTCGCTCAATCATCAGCTCACCGAACGCGGCGGCCAATTGCTCGCGCGTACCCGCACCGCGCCCTGTTATCGCCTGTATGCGCTGCCCGGCGGAACACCGCAACGCCCGGGACTGGTACGCGCGACACGCGGCGCGCGCATCGAAGTCGAGGTCTGGGATGTGCCGCTCGCAACCTTCGGCGGCTTCGTCGCCGCCATTCCCGCGCCGCTCGGCATCGGCAAACTGGAGCTCGAAGACGGTAGCTGGGTGTGCGGATTTCTCTGCGAGGAACACGCGACGCGCACGGCGACCGACGTTACCGAACTCGGCGGCTGGCGGGCGTATCTCGCAGAGCGGGCGCCCGCCTAACGCGGCGACAAAACCCCTTCAAGAATAACGCCTGCGGAGCTTAGGCCGGCTAATCTCCGCACATCCTGCGGAGATTATCTTGCCCTAGCGGCGCATCTGAGCCACTATCTCCGCAGGATGTGCGGAGATTAGAGGCATACATGTATATCTGGGAACGCCCGGACTGGCCCGCCTTCACCTGGGACGAAACGCGCCTGGCGCAGCCGCTTGCCCAGGTGTCGCGCGAACAGGGCCGGTTACTGGGCCGGCTGGAGGCGCTGGGTTTCGAGCTGCGCGGCGAGGCCCATTTGCGCACCCTGACCGAAGAGGTGGTCAAGTCCAGCGAGATCGAAGGCGAAGTGCTGGAGCGCGATCAGGTCCGTTCGTCCATCGCCCGGCGGCTCGGGATGGATGTCGCCGGGCTCGTGCCCTCCGACCGCGAGGTCGATGGCGTCGTCGAAATGATGCTGGACGCGACCGGCCAAGCAGCACAGCCGCTGACCGAAGCACGGCTGTTCGCCTGGCACGCCGCGCTGTTTCCGACCGGTCGCAACGGCATGCACAGCCTCCGCGTCGGCGCCTGGCGCGACGACAGCACCGGCCCCATGCAAGTCGTCTCCGGCGCCATCGGCAAGGAAAAGGTGCACTACGAAGCGCCGCCCGCCACGCGCCTCGCCGCCGAGATGACGAACTTTCTCGATTGGTTCGAACGAGCGAACGACACCGATCCGCTGCTCACGGCCGGACTCGCGCACCTCTGGTTCGTCACCGTGCATCCGTTCGATGACGGCAACGGCCGCATCGCCCGCGCGCTTGCAGACATGGCGCTCGCCCGTTCCGAGAAAACCGGCCAGCGCTTCTACAGCCTGTCGGCGCAGATCCGCCGCGAGCGCGACGATTACTACCGCCTGCTGGAAACCACTCAGAAAGGCACGCTCGATATCACCGAATGGCAGGCCTGGTTCCTCGGCTGCCTGTCGCGCGCCATCGCCGGCGCGCAGGAAACATTGAGCGCCGTGCTGCACAAAGCGCAATTCTGGGAACGCTTCGCCAAGACACCAATGAACGCGCGCCAGATCGACGTGCTCAACCGCCTGCTCGACGGCTTCGAAGGCAAATTGACCACCTCCAAATGGGCCAAGCTCGCCAAGTGCTCGCAGGACACAGCGTACCGCGACATTCTCGATCTGGTGGAGCGCGGGGTGTTGAGGAAGGATGCGGGGGGCGGGCGGAGTAGTGGTTATTCGTTGGTGGGGCTGGACAAGGGGGCGCGGGAGTTTTTACTCTGAGCCGTAATACCTGGGCAGTTCCGTGGCACCGTGTCACCGCCCTTCGAGGCGGGCGATAACCGCAAGGTGGCGGTGAAGATCGTGGATAATCGCGGAATCGAGTCGTTGAAGAAATTGGCTTGAATTGATCCGAGGATGAGGTGATATGGAAATCGATGAGGCCTACAAAGGACGTGAGCACTCGCTGATCAAGCATGAGCTGCTCAAGGGCTATTTGGAAAAACTCCTTTCTATCATTGGCGTGTCGGGTGGGTCGAGAGAGATCGTGTATGTGGATTGTTTCGCAGGCCCATGGGGTACAGACAGCGAGTCGTTGGCAGGGACATCGATTGCAATATCTCTGGACATTATTAGCCATGTCAGAGAGATGCTTGCCAACAAACACGGCATGACGGGTGTCAGATTCAAGGCTATCTATGTTGAGAAATCCAAGAGGAGCCATAAGCGGCTGACGACGTATCTCAGTGGAAATTGTCCGGACGGGATAACGTGTCATGCATTGCAAGGAGATTACGCCGATTTGCAGGATGAAATTCTCCAACTGTGCGGCGACAACAGTTTTGCGTTCTTCTTCGTTGACCCAAAAGGGTGGACGGACGTAAGCGTAAACAAGTTATCGAAATTACTGCGCAGACCGCGTTCAGAGTTTCTGATTAACTTCATGTACGATTTTCTGAATCGCGCAATAGGAATGCCTGATTTCCGGCACCAAGTTCAGAAGTCTCTGGGTGAGCTTACGGAGGGGGATTTACAGCGGCTATCCGCCATGTCGGCCAAAGATCGGGGAGAGGCTGTCGTCCGGATGTATCGTGAACAGCTGAAGGCCGACATGGGGCCAGATGGAAATTATCCGGCTCGGTCATATCACGCAGAGATACTGAACAAGGACAAGGAAAGAACGCATTACCATCTCGTCTACTTGACGAGGCATCACAAGGGGATCGTGAAGTTCGCGGAGAGTTCACAAGACGCCGATTTCATACAAAGGGTTGTGCGCATTCAGACCCGGCAGAATGCAAAAGAGCAGATGCCCCTATTCTCCGCTGAGGATGAGGCGGAAAGCCAGGATAGTTCGAAGGCGAGCATAGACGATGTGAAGGCCTACTGGCTCAATCAATTGTCAGGTGAGCCGGTAAGATTCGACGAAGCGCGACTTGCGGATATGCTCGAAGAAACCGGATGGCTTATTCGTGACTTCGAGGTTGCCATGGCTGATTTGATTTCAGAATTGAAGGTCGAGAATCTGGATGCAGCCGGAAAGCGTACTAAGCATCCGGTGCACTTCGACAAAGGTGAGCGTCTCAGGAGGTGTGTATGACGACCACAACAAAGATTGAATGGACTGAACAAACCTGGAATCCGACCACCGGCTGCACAAAGGTTTCTCCGGGGTGCAAGCATTGCTATGCGGAAACCATGGCAGTGCGCTTGCAGGCCATGGGCGCGAAAGGCTACGAGAACGGATTCAAGCTGAGTATTCTGCCTATGCGTCTAGCCGAGCCGCTGAAACGCCGGAAGCCGACGATGTATTTCGTTAATTCAATGAGCGATCTGTTCCACAACGACATCCCGTTTGAATTCCTCGATCAGGTATTCGATGTCATCAGACGGACGCCCCAGCACACGTACCAGATTTTGACCAAACGGGCTGCCAGAATGCGTAAGTACTTCAGTCAGGCTGAGCGATCAGTTCCGGATAACGTGTGGCTCGGAGTTTCAGTGGAGAACCGGAAGTATGGCTTGCCCCGAATCGATGAGTTGAGAGAGATCAGGGCGCGGATACGTTTTCTATCTGTGGAGCCTCTGCTTGAGGATATCGGGAGAGTGAATCTCAAAGGGATTCACTGGGTCATTGTCGGAGGAGAATCCGGTCCGAAGGCGCGCCCGATGAAACCCGAGTGGGTTGATGCGATCAAGAAGCAATGTGAGAAGCAAGGCGCGATCTTTTTCTTCAAGCAGTGGGGTGGCTGGGGCGCAGATGGCAAGAGGCGGCCGAAGAAAGACAATGGCCGGATTTTTGCGGGAAAGACCTGGGACGGAATGCCAGCGGTTGTATAGCGACAGCGCGATCGTGACGAACAAAGGGGACACCCATTTATGTACCAAGCAGCCATCCTCATCAGATGGGCCGGCGATCAACGTGTCGCTTCTAGTGCCTATTAAATAAATCTCTCCCCTTTTCTTTCCTGTTGAAAAAACGGACTATCATCACCGCTACCGTGTGCAACCATTGACCGAATCCGCGGCCGTAGGTGCACGCGCCATTTCAAGAGGGAACGTCAATGCATGCCCTGGCAAGATTCGCGTCGGCACTGTTCGGGCTGTGGCTGGGCACCGTGTCGATGGCCATGGCCGCCGAACCTGCGGCTCAGGGCAACGCGCCGGCAACGGCCGTTTTCGCGGGCGGCTGCTTCTGGTGTATGGAGCCGCCGTTCGATGCCCTGGCGGGCGTGACAGCAACCACTTCGGGCTTTACCGGCGGACATCAGGCGAACCCGAGCTACAAAGACGTCTCTTCCGGCGGCACCGGGCATGTCGAGGCAGTACAGATAAGCTACGACCCGGCGCAGCTCAGCTATCAGGAATTGTTGGACGTCTATTGGCGCAACATCGATCCCGTCGATGACGGTGGTCAGTTCTGCGACCGCGGCCAGGAGTACCTGTCTGTGATCTTCTACCAGAACGAGGAACAGAAGAAGCTCGCGGAACAGTCGAAAGCCACCGTCGAGGACCGACTTGGACGTCCGGTCGCAACTGCTCTCCGGCCGGCTGCTCCGTTCTATGCAGCCGAGGACTACCATCAGGATTACTACCGGAAAAATCCCGTGCGCTACAAGTATTACCGCTACAGCTGCGGACGCGATCAGCGTCTGGAGGAACTCTGGGGTACGCAGGAGAAGTAATCCGGCTCCGGCACAGTAATACACGCATTCATTTATATCGGCAGTTATTCATCCCTTGTTATCAAAGGCCAGGGCGCAGCAAGCGATTCACCGCTCCCCAATCCCCACAAACTCCCGCCGCTGCGGTCCGGTGTAGAGCTGGCGCGGGCGGGCGATTTTGTGGCCGGGGGTTTCGATCATTTCATTCCATTGCGCGATCCAGCCGGCGGTGCGCGCCAGGGCGAAGATGGCGGTGAACATCGACGTGGGGATGCCGAGCGCGCGCAGGACGATGCCGGAATAGAAATCGACATTCGGATAGAGGCGCTTCTCGATGAAATAGTCGTCTTCCAGCGCGATCTTCTCCAGCTTCAGCGCGATCTTGAACAGCGGGTCGTCGTGCAGGCCGAGTTCGTCGAGCACTTCATGGCAGGTCTGGCGCATGATCGCTGCGCGCGGGTCCATGTTCTTGTACACGCGGTGGCCGAAGCCCATGAGGCGGAAGCCGGAGGTCTTGTCCTTGGCGCGGTTGACGAACTCGCCGATGCGCGAGATGTCGCCGATCTCTTCCAGCATGGCCAGCGCGGATTCGTTGGCGCCGCCGTGCAGCGGACCCCACAGACAGGCGGTGCCGGCCGCGATGCAGGCAAACGGATTAGCGTAGCTGGAACCGGCCATGCGCACGGTGGAGGTCGACGCGTTCTGTTCGTGATCGGCGTGCAGGATGAAAATGCGGTCCAGGGCGCGCGCCAGGGTCGGGTTCGGCACGTAGTCCTCGCAAGGCGTGGCGTGCAGCATGTACAGAAAATTTTCCGCATAGCCGAGCCGGTTCTGCGGGTAGGTGAACGGCATGCCCTGATTGTATTTGTACGACCAGGCCGCGACGGTCGGCACCTTGGCGAGCAGGCGGAACATGGATATCCCGCGTTGCTGTGCATCGGTCACATCGCTGCTCTCCGGATAGAAGGCGGCCATGGCGCCGATGATGGACACCATCACCGCCATCGGATGCGCGTCGCGGCGAAAGCCTTTGAACAGCGACAGCATCTGGTCGTGGAGCATGGTGTGGTGCGTGACCAGTTGGTCGAACGCGCGCTTCTGCGCGGCGTCGGGCAACTCGCCATGCCAGAGCAGGTAGGCGACTTCGAGGCAGTCCGACTTCTCCGCGAGCTGTTCGATCGGATAGCCGCGGTAATACAACAGCCCCTGTTCGCCGTCGATGTAGGTGATGCCGGACGAACAACTGGCGGTGGACAGGAATCCGGGGTCATAGGTGTAACAGCCATGACTGCCGAGCGTGCGGGTGTCGACGACGGCCGGACCGAGACTGCCATCGAGGGTGGGCAGTTCGATGGGCTTGCCGTCGATGCTGAGGGTGGCGTTGCGTGGGTTCATAGTGTGCTCATCCAGGTGAATAGCCGACGTTGCGGCATCAGCATACCGCCGATTCGGGAAATCTACACGGGTCCGCGCGTCCGCCCGGGCCGGAAATATCGAGTGTCGTCGTAGTAGGCCGCATCGGCATTGGCGGGGTCCCAGCCGGGCATGCCCAGGATCGGGAAGGGTTGCAGGTCCTGCGGTTGCGCATACGTATCGCCGCGCGCAAACACCGTGGCCAGGCGCTCATCCAGCCGCGGCAGCAAGCGCTTCATCGGCTCCGCGAGCAGTTCCGGCTCGACCTCCAGCAGGACGGCGTTCGCCGTCATCCCCACATACGGTCGCAACGCCTTTTCATACACGGCATGGCCGAAGGTGATGCAACGCAGACTGTGTGCGAGTTCGGCGCGACGTTCCCAGAACAAGGTCTTCCAGCGAAACGCGCGGATCAGTTGCAGCAAGGATGCGTCGCTCGCCAACACCACGGCACCGCCCTCGTCGAACAGCGACAACATATTCTCCAGCGGCGTGCGGCGTCCCGGATCGACACCGCCAGCCAGTCGCGCCTGCGCGTGCGGCACATGCAGCGCGTTGATCGTCGCCTTGGTCTTGGGGAAGATCAGCCAAGTCAGAAACTGAAAGAAGTCGTGCCAGTTTTCGCGACGCGTCTGCAATTCGCCGGTCATGTGGATACGCGGCGCGTAATGTTCCTCGAAGCGTTGCGGGCGGCTGTCTTGCGCTACGATTTTCAGTGGCTGGCCGCCGTGGGTGAGGATCGGCTCGGGCAGTGACGCCAGCATCTGCTGATAGTGCTCCAGATTCGGCCAACCCTGCGCGAAGCGCGCGAACGTCGGCGTCCCGGCCGACATCGAGATTCCGCGCAGCGGCTCGAACAGCGGCGAGCGCTGGGCGAAATCGGGATGCCAGTCGGGCATGGGCGGCGTCTTGTGCATGCCCGCACATTCTTGGCCAATTGCGCGGCATTGCCAAGCGCGGCGTCTGGTGTATAGTCCGCTGCCACTGTGGATGGGCGCGTATGTTGTTGCATTTCGACCTGCTTCAAACCCTGCTGATCGGCCTGATTTTCGTCTGGACCGGTTTCGTGCGCACCGGCTTGGGCTTCGGTGGCGCGGCGCTGGGCCTGCCCTTGATGCTGTTCATCGACAACCAGCCCTTGCTGTGGCTGCCGATCATCGGTTCGCATTTGCTGTTGTTCTCCGGCCTAACCCTGCGCACGCGGTTGAACAACGTCGACTGGCGCTATCTGCAACGCTCGGCGCTGTTCATCATCCCCGCCGCGCTGGTCGGCGTGTTCGGCCTGCTCAACCTGCCGAATCGCTGGTTGTTGGTCTTCATCTATTCCATCACCCTGTTCTACGCCTTCATCTGGACGATGAACTGGGCCATTCACAGCCGTCACGATGGCGTCGACAAGCTGTTGCTCATCCTCGGCGGCTATATCGCCGGCACTTCGCTCACCGGTGCGCCGTTGATGGTCGCCGTGTACATGCGCAACGTCGCCAAGGAGCAACTGCGCGATACGCTGTTCGTGCTGTGGTTCGTCCTGGTGGCGATCAAGATGAGCACCTTTGCCGCGGTCGGTGTCGATCTGCATGTGCAAACGGCATTGATGCTGCTGCCGGTCGCCGCCATCGGCCATGTGCTCGGCCTCAAGGCGCACGACGCGATCATCCGCAACGACCGAACGTTCAAACGCTGGATCGGCGTGGGCTTGATGGTGGTGAGCGGCCTGGGATTATGGGATCTGGCGCGTTGAGTCGCGCGCATGCGCGCCAGGGCTACCACATCAAATCGTCGGGAACCTTGTAATCCGCGTACGGATCGTCTTCCCCGCTCTCCAATCGAGTCGTTGCATTGCTGACGATGCAGGATGCGTCGCGCAGCATGATTTTCTCAGCGACCACCGACGGGATCACCGCATATCCACCGTCGAACCTGACGATAGCGAGCAGCCCGCGCACCAACTTGTCGTGGATCTCTTGCGCGACGAAGATCTTTTTGATCGCGGTGTCGTCCTGAAAGTTATAACCCACCTCGCCGCCGTCGCGCGGCAGGCGATTCAATTCGACCAACTGACGAATTTGCGCGTGTATCGCCTTGCGCTCGGCCTCATCCTTTTGCTGGCGATTGAGTTCGCGGTCGCGCGCGGCTTTATCCGCCGCGGCCTGTCGGGCAGCCACCGCGGCCTCGTCGACCGTCTCGATCTTCTGTTTGTTCTTTTGTTTCTGCTGCTTGTTCTTGGACTTCTGCGCCTCGTTGAGCCGCGTCTTATTCACCAGGCCCGCCTTGAGAAACTGATCGCCAAACGAATTTGCCATCGGACTTACCTGCACGGAATCGGATCGGGTAGGAACGTCATTGTACCCGATCTCAGGCTATAGCCCGATGCTGGTGCAGCACCGCCATTCAGGCCGATGCATCCCGCCGTTCACTGCCCGATCGAGAAGAAGAAACAACCACCGCTCTCGGGATCGCAGAACTGGAACATCAGATGGCCCTCATCCCGATAGTAATGTCCATGCTCATGCAGCCAGGGATGCGCCCGGTAATAGCCGCCCCACTCGTCCCAGGATCGCCAATGTCCCTGATAGTCGTATCTGTGTCCGCGATACTCGCGGTGTTCGTAATGGCGGTGTTTGTCGTAGGGATGCTCCCGGTAACCGTGATGGCCTTTGTAATCGCGACCCCGATCCGCCATGGCGGGGGCGGTAACAACCATTGCGACGAGGAAACACAGGCATGCGCTGACAGTTCTGTTCATGGTGCACCTCCGGGCTCATGGGTTTGCGGATGCGCGCCCCACAGAGATAGGGATTCGATCGCGGAAACTGGCGAATCCAACGCCGCCGCGCACCTCACTCTAACCATAGCAAATCCCTCCACACACACGGGCCGACGGGCCTGGAACAGGCCGCGCAACCGGCGCTCGCCCGCGCCATTCTCGACTCGCACGGTTGTATATGCGCCCGATCATGCGCACAATGCGCCCTCGTGAACGCACCGCGCCGCGCGCGCATGGCCTAGGCCAATGATTTCCTTACGCAATAAATATCGTTGATTAACCTATAAACGGAGTACTCCCATGAAACTGATTCTCCTCGGCGCCCCCGGCGCTGGCAAAGGCACTGTCGCCAAACTGCTCACCCAGTTGGACGGCTCGGTACAGATTTCCACCGGCGACATCCTGCGCGCCGCGGTTGCCGCCGGCACCGAACTCGGCAAGAAGGCCGAAGCCGCCATGAAGGCCGGCGACCTGGTCTCCGACGACCTCATCATGGGCATCATGGGCGAGCGTCTGAAACAGGACGATTGCAAGAACGGCTACCTGCTCGACGGCTTCCCGCGCACCATTCCGCAGGCCGAAGCGCTGAAGAAGATGCTGGCCGACATGGGCGAGAAGCTCGACTGCGTGGTCAACATCGACGTGCCGCGCGACGTGATCCTGGATCGCCTCACCACGCGCCGCACCTGCACGAGCTGCAACGCCATCTACAACGTCAAGTCCAACCCGCCGAAAGTCTCCGGCGTGTGCGACAAGTGCGGCGGCCCGGTCGTACAGCGCGACGACGAAACCGAAGAAGCCATCAGCAACCGTCTGGACGTGTACAACCAGAAGACCGCGCCGCTGGCCGGCTTCTACGAGAAGGAAGGCATGCTGATGACCGTCACCGCCACATCGAGCGACGACGTCATCAACGCCATCAAGAACAAGATCGGCATGAAATAATTCGTTATTCCCGTTTGCGCGGGCATAACGGAATATGAAAATGAAGCGGGACGTGGCAACACGTCCCGTTTTTTTATGCCTTACGCTGCGACCGAACGACCACGGTGTGCGCCAGCTTGTCGTGCCATCCCTGCTTGCGCTTATCGAACGCGACCCAGATCAGACCCAGGCCCAACGGGATCGTCGACACAAAGTAACCGAAGTAACGACCCACGCTTTGCCCCACGGACAACGCGCCACCGGTGTCCGCATCCACGATGCGCAGCGATAAAGCCATCTTGCCCGGCGTGGCCTGCCGGTTGATCCAAAACAGAATGATGGCGATTGCCGGCAGCACCCAGGAAATCAAAAAATCCGCGGGGCCGGCGATGAAGCCGGTGATGTCAACATTGAAGTAGGCTTTACCGTAAATGGCATAGAGCAACGGAAAGGTGACGACCAGAATGAGCGCGGTGTCGATCAAGCTGGCGCCGACGCGTATCCAGAAGCCGGCGTAGTGGATGTCTTGGTCTGACATTGGGCGTGCTCCGACTATGAAAATACGCGTAGGGATTATTTATTCCCTGGCCAAAATAGACTGCTCAAAATTTATTCTCTCCGTTCCTTTTTCCATGCACAGTCTTCGCTATCCCCGCGCCGCCGCCACTTGCCGTAATCCTGTCCAAAGGATCATGAGTTGTTGGCGATACATCGCGCCGATGCCGGCGGGGTTGCTCAGGCGCAGCGCAAGCGGGACGCCGTAGAAGACCGACACCAGTGCGACCATCGTCGTCGGCAGGTGGATGTTGCGCGGCAGTTCGCCTTGATCGATAGCGCGTTGCAGAGCGGTGGCGAGGACTTGTTCCAGGCTTTGATCGGTCATGGTTTCGATGCCGGGTTGTTCGGGGAACGCCAGGCGGCGTTCGCTGACGTCGAGTTGCGCGGGCGCTTGGCGTTGGCGGGTACGCGCTTGCCAGGCGATGAGTTCGCCGGCGGCACCGGGGGCGATTTGGAATTGCTGCGCGGCGCGTTCGAACACGGCTTGCACGACGCCCAAACCGCTGCCGGCCCCAGGGCTCCCGCCACTGCTTGGCGCGGCCAAGGCCTGTTGGCCGTGCCAGGCCAGCTCCACCGACCAGAGTTGGCTGAGATAGGCGAGCAGGTCGGACTTCTTGGGGAAGTAATTGAAGAAGGTCGCCTCGGACACTTCGACCACATCGCACAGGTCGCGCACGTTGAGGTCGTCGAGCGATACCTGTTCGAGCTGTTCGCGCAGGGCGCGGGCGAGGCGGATGCGGGTCTGGTAGTACTTGCGTTCGCGCAGCGGGATCTTTGCGGGGCTGGAGACGGGGCTGGCGGTGGAGACGGTGGCCGGGGTCGGGGCTGGCATGGGCTCTCTCCTTCGGAAGGTCTTTATATTTATAGACTACCCTAAGTATTTAGGAAAGACGGGTTAGAAGGATTACACCATGACGAACTCTAACGCGTTGTTATATATGAGGCGATTTCGGAGAAATTGCAGTCCGCCCCGATGCTCGGCGGGAGGACGTCTTTTCGGTTCGGAAATGCCGCGGGCTGACGTACCATTACACCTTCATCGCTAACCGCCTGCCCCGGATTTCGCTTGGACCTGCTGCTGCTCGCCCCCTTCCTGATCGGCCTCGCCAGTGCGCTGCATTGCGTGGGTATGTGCGGCGGGATTATCGGCGCGTTGAGCCTGAGTCTGCCGCCGGCGGTGCGCGCGCAGCGGGTATATTTGCTGACCTACACCCTCACCTATAGCGCCGGGCGCATTCTCAGTTATGGGCTGGCCGGCGCATTGATGGGCGGGCTGGGCGGGCGGGTGTTCGGCACGCTCAGTCCCGAATTCGGACACGCGGTGTTGCGCGGGCTCGCGGCGCTGCTGCTGGTCGGCATGGGTTTGTATCTGGCCGGCTGGTTTCCCAAGTTCGCGCAGTTGGAACGTCTCGGCGTGCCCTTGTGGAAACGCTTGGAACCGCTCGGTCAGCGGCTGTTGCCGGTGCGTTCGCTGCCGCAGGCCTTGGGCTTCGGGCTGGTCTGGGGCTGGCTGCCGTGCGGCTTGGTGTATTCGACGCTGTTGTGGGCGGCGTCCTCGGGCAGTGCCGGACGCGGCGCCTTATATATGGTGGCGTTCGGCGCGGGCACCTTGCCAGCGGTGCTGACCACCGGCCTGCTCGCCGGGTGGATGACCCGGCTGATGCGCCAACCGAAAACGCGCGCGGTCATCGGCGTGAGTCTGATTGTGTTCGGTCTGGCGAGCGTGTGGTTCGTGCCCGAACATGTGCATGCGGGCCATGCCAATACGACAGTCACTGACAGCCTGTCAGACGACACGCCATAAGTGGACGCGCCTGCGCATCGTTGCTATGGTGTAGTCACTTTGAGCCCTATTTTTAAAGCATCAGGTGCGTGTCATGACTAATATCAACACAGACACTCTCATCGGCAATTCACCCGAACTCGGCGCCGTGTTGCGCGCCGCGCGCCTGGTCGCGATGACCGACGCGCCGGTGCTCATTCAAGGCGAAAGCGGCACCGGCAAGGAATTGCTCGCCGCGCGCGTGCATCGCGACAGTCCGCGCCGTGGCGGTCCGCTGATTACGGTCAATTGCGCCGCGTTGCCGGAGAACTTGGCCGAGTCGCTGTTGTACGGTCATCGCAAGGGCGCCTTCACCGGCGCGGTGGCCGATCACATCGGCTATATCCCGCAAGCGGCGGGCGGCACACTGTTCCTCGATGAAGTCGGCGAACTGCCGTTGGCGATTCAAGCCAAGCTGCTGCGCTTTCTGGAATCGGGCGAATGCCAGCCGGTGGGCCACGGCAGCGCCACGCACGTCGATGTCCGCATTATCGCCGCCACCAATCGCGATCTCGCCGCCGAAGTCGCGGCGGGACGTTTCCGTCAGGATCTTTTCTATCGCTTGAATGTGGTGCCGTTGTGCCTGCCGCCGCTGCGCACGCGCGGCGACGATATCGCCTTGCTGCTGCACCATCACGCCGAGCAACTGGCGCGGCGCTATGGCTTGACGGCACCGCGTTACAGTCGCGCCGCCCTGCGGCAACTGCACGCCTACGACTGGCCGGGCAACGTGCGCGAACTGCGCAATCTGTGCGAGCGCCTGGTGATTCTGTGCGGCGGACGCGAGATTACGCCGGAGAATCTGCCGGCCGAGATGCGCCCGATGCCGCAACACGCAACCCACAACGCCAGCTTCCATCTACCGCCGGAAGGCGTGCGCCTCGACGAACTCGAAGTCACGCTGATCCGTCAGGCACTCACGCAAACCGCCGGCAACCGCTCGCGCGCCGCGCGCCTGCTCGGGCTCACGCGCGACACGCTGCTGTATCGGTTGAAAAAGTACGCCATCGACTAGCGTTTATCGGACGGCCAGCCCGCGCTGCTTCCACACGACATATAACACCGGTATCACCAGCATCGACACCAGCGGCGCGGTAATCATGCCGCCGATCATCGGCGCGGCAATGCGCCGCATCACTTCGGAACCCGTGCCGGCGCCGATCATGATCGGCAACAAACCGGCGATCACCACTGCGACGGTCATGGCCTTTGGACGCACGCGCAACACCGCGCCTTCGATGACGGCGGCGTGCAATTCGCTCAGCGTCTTCGGTCGATGGCGTTTCACGGCCTGATCCAGATACACCAGCATCACCACGCCGAACTCGGCGGCGACGCCGGCCAGTGCAAGAAAGCCCACGCCGACCGCGACCGAGAGTTGATAATCCAAGGCGTACAACAACCAGATACCGCCGACCAGCGCCAGCGGCAAGGCGCCCATCACCATCAGCGCTTCGGTCATGTTGCGGAAATTCAAATACAGCAGCAGGAAGATCAAGGCCAACGTCAGCGGCACGATGTACTGCAAACGCTCGCTGGCGCGCTGCATGTATTGATACTGGCCGGACCAACTGATCGAGTAACCCGGCGGCAGTTGCACATGGTTGGCCACCACCTGCTGTGCGTCCGCCACATACGAACCCAGATCGCGTCCGGCGATGTCGACATAGACCCAACCGTTCAAGCGCGCGTCTTCACTGCGGATCATGTCGGGGCCGTCTTTGATGGCGACATCGGCGATATCGTCGAGGCGCACTTGCCGCCCGGTCGCCAGAAACACCGGCAGCTCCTGCAACTTGCTCAGCGAATTGCGCACCTCGGCCGGATAACGCACATTGATCGGATAACGCTCGCGGCCTTCCACCGTGTAGCTGATGTTCATGCCACCGACCGCCATGGAAATCGTCTCGTAGAGATCCGCTACGCTCAGGCCGTAATGCGCGGCCGCGTCGCGATCCACATCGATGTCGATATAACGGGCGCGCGCGGCGCGTTCGGCATACACCGAGGCGGTGCCCGGCAACGGTCGCAGCAGGCCCTCGATCTGCGCGCCGATGCTGTCGAGCATGCGTAAATCCGGTCCCGCGATTTTCACGCCGAGCGGTGTCTTGATGCCGGTGGCGAGCATGTCGATGCGCGTGGCGATGGGCATTTGCCAGGAATTGGTGAGGCCGGGAATCTGCACGCGCGCGTCGAGTTCCTCGATGAGTTTTGGCAAGGTCATGCCGGCGCGCCATTGCGTGTACGGCTTCAGGCGGATGGTGGTTTCCAACATGGTCAAGGGCGCGGGATCGGTGGCCGTTTCGGCCTGACCGACCTTACCGAATACACGCTCGACTTCGGGCACGGTTTTAATCAAACGGTCGGTTTGTTGCAGCAGTTGTTGCGCCTTGCCGGCGGAAATACCCGGCAGCGTGGTCGGCATATACAACAGATCGCCTTCGTCGAGACGCGGCATAAACTCCGAGCCCGATCGCATCAAGGGCCAGAGACTGCTGGCAACCAGCAGCACGGCGATCAGCAGCGTGACGCGCGGGCGATGCAGCACCGCATCGATCACTCGACGATAAGCATCCACCAGCACGCGGTTGAGTGGATTCGCGCGTTCTTCGCGGATGCGCCCGCGCACCAACGAAACGATCAGCGCCGGCACCAACGTCACCGACAAACCCGCCGCCGCCGCCATCGCATAGGTCTTGGTGTAAGCGAGCGGCGCGAACAAGCGGCCTTCTTGCGCCTGCAAGGCGAACACCGGCAGGAACGACAGCGTGATAATCAGCAGCGAGAAGAACAACGGTGGGCCGACTTCGACCATGGCCTGTTGCATTGCCTCTAGTCGATCAGCACGCGCGGCGGCATCACCGCTCGGGGAAGGCTGTTGCTCCAGGCGTTTGTGTACGTTTTCGATCATCACAATCGCCGCATCCACCATGGCGCCGAGCGCGATGGCGATACCGCCCAGGGACATGATGTTGGCATTGATACCTTGCAGGTGCATGACGATGAACGCCGCGAGGATGCCCACCGGCAAGGTGAACACCACCACCAGCGAGGAGCGCAGATGAAACAGGAACGCGGCGCAGACCACGGCCACCAACAGGAATTCCTCGACCAGCCGCGACTTGAGCGTGCTCACCGCGCGCGTAATCAATGCCGAACGGTCGTAGGTCTCGACGATCTCCACGCCGGCGGGCAAGCCTTTTTTCAGTTCCTCCAGTTTGGCCTTGACGTGTTCGATGGTGGTGAGCGCGTTGCCACCCCAGCGCATCACCACAATACCGCCGGCGACTTCGCCTTCGCCGTTCAGATCGGCGATGCCGCGACGCATCTGCGGGCCGATGCGGATATCGGCGAAGTCCTGCATCAATAACGCAGCACCGGCCTCGCGACGGCCGATGTAGGGAATCCGTGCCAGGTCCGACAGGTTTCTGATGTAACCCTTGCCGCGAATCAGATACTCCGCTTCGCCCATTTCGATGACCGAACCACTCACTTCCTGATTGGCATCGAGGATCATCTGCCGGATCATCGACAGCGACAGCGAATGCGCACGCATGCGGCCGGGATCGAGCACGACTTGGTATTGCTTGACCATGCCGCCCAGGCTGGCGACCTCGGCCACGCCGGGCACAGTCTGCAATTCGAATTTGAGGAACCAATCCTGAATGCTGCGCAGTTGCGCGAGATCGTGTTGACCGCTGCGGTCGACCAGCGCGTATTCGTACACCCAACCCACACCGCTGGCATCGGGACCGAGTTGCGTTTTCGCCCCGGCCGGCAATTGATCGCGCGCCTGGCTCAGGTATTCGAGCACGCGCGTGCGCGCCCAATACGGATCAGTGCCGTCCTCGAAAATGATATAGACATAGGATTCGCCGAAGAACGAATAGCCGCGCACATGCTCGGCGCCTGGCACGGCCAGCATGGCGCTGGTGAGCGGATAAGTCACTTGATCTTCCATGACCTGCGGCGCCTGACCGGGGAAGGTGGTCTTGACGATGACTTGTACGTCGGACAAATCCGGAATCGCATCGAGCGCGGTGTGGCGCACCGAATACATGCCCCACCCGGCCAACAGCAACGTGACCAACAACACCAACGGTCGGTTGACGGTGGACCAGCGGATGAGACGCGCAATCATTCCGCGTCTTGTCCCGACATGCGCAGGAAGCTCGCTTGCAAACTGCTTTCGGAGTCGATCATGAACTGCGCCGACACGACGACTTGATCGCCCTCCTTCAGCCCGCTCAATATCTCGACCTGGCCGCCGGTCTCGATGCCGACGCGGACCGGTACGGGTTTGAAGCGCCCGCCGCCTTGCGCGACGACGACGCGGTCTTCCGCTTCGGTGCGGATCAAGGCTTCCTGCGGCACCGCCAACACGCCTTCGCGGGCATCGCCGAGAATCGTGGCCACGACATACATGGCGCTCTTGAGCAGTTGCGTCGGCGCCGAGAACGACAGGCGCACACCAATGTTCTGCGAATCCGGATCGATGGACACGGCGCCCTGGTTGACCACGCCCTTCCACACTTCTCCGGAGACATGCGGCAACCGTACCTCGACCGGCTGGCCGGTTTGAATCCACGCTGCATCGCGTTGAAAGGCGTTGGCGAGCACCGAGGCGCGCGCCATGCCGGTCAGCTCGAACAGCAGTGCGCCGCTGCGGACTTCGCCGCCTACTGCAAGCCGCGCGCTGGAAACCAGGGCGGGGTACGGCGTATACAACGTCAACTGCGCGGACGCTTCGCGCGTTTGTTCCAAACGCTGAATGTCCGCGCCGGACAACCCAAGCTGCGCCAAGGCGCGACGCGAGTCGTCCAGGCTTGCGGGTTTTGTGTCGGCGGCTTGCACAGCAGGTGTTGCGGGCGATATCGCGGCGGGTGTGGCCGGCGCAGCACTCCGTTCCAACAACGCGAGGTGTGTTTGTTCGGCGCTGCGTAAGGTTTCGGATTCGAGTACCAGCAGCGGTTTGCCGGCTTCGAGCCACTGCCCGGTCGCGAACTGTACCGCCGCGATGCGCGCGTCGAACGGCGCCGTCACGCGTTTGTTTTGTCCCGGCTGGAGTTGTTGAACAAATCCCGGTGTATCGATGCGCCGCATCAAGGTCGTGCGCATGACCGGCGCGGTCTTCACGCCCAGGTTGTTGACAACCTCGGGTGCGATGCGGACGGCGGGATGCATGGACGCGTCCGCATCCATGTTCTCCGCATGCTCGGCATGGCCGTGTTCGACGCCGTCTTGCTTGGCCTGCACCAGCGCCATGCCGCAGATCGGACAGGTGCCCGGTTTGTCGGATACGACATCGGGGTGCATCGGACAGACGTAGGGCGCCGCCGCCGGGGCGTGGTCATGCCCATCGGCGGCGTCCACGATTTCTTCGCCCACGATTGCTTCGATGGACGCGACCGGCCTCTGCGCCGGCCAGAGATAACGGCCCAAGAGTACACCGGTTGTAAGGATGAAGACGATAGTGAGGATTCTGCGCATCACCGCGTCACCTTAGGGAATCTCTAATACATTCACAAGACCCGTCATTGCGAAGCGCGCAGCGACGAAGCAATCTCCAATCATTGGCTCTGCTGTTGGGAGATTGCTTCGCTTCGCTCGCAATGACGGACAACTGTCAGTGCGTTTCGGTGGCGCTGACCTTGTTCTGCGTCGCGAGTTCGGCGGCGGCCTTGCCGCCATGCTCGCGCAGCAGATCGACCACCGGCATCTTGTCGGACTCCAGCGCATAGTCGATGGCGGTCTTCTTCTGCGTATCGACCACGCTGGGATTCGCGCCCTTCTCCAGCAGCACGCGCGTGATATTCATAAAGCCGTTGCCCGCCGCATAAAACAGTGCGCTGCGCCCGTAATCGTCCAACTGATTGACGTCCGCACCGCGTTTTATCAACAACTCGACCATCGGCGCCTTGCCGGCCAACGCGGCGAAAATCAGCGCGGTCACGCCGCCGTCGCTCTTGGCATTGATATCGGCGCCTTTGTCCAACAGCGCGGTGCCGATCTTGGTCGCGCCCAGCGTGCCGGCGCGCATCAACGGTGTGACGTTCTTACCGTTGCGCGTGTTCGGATCGGCCTTGTGCTCGATCAACAGCAGAGCCGCATCGGTACGGGTATGTTCCGTGGCCCACATGAGCGCGGAACGACCCATCGCGTCCTTCTTCTCGATGTCGATCTTGCCTTTGAGCAACACCTTCATGGCATCGGCCTGACCCAGCGTCGCGGCGATGGCCAAGGCATTCCGGCCTTGTCGATCGGCGTGATCGATATTCGCGCCGCGCTTGAGCAGATATTCGGCCGCCTCCGGTTTGTTCTGCCGCGCGGCGTAGATCAGCGCCGTCGCACCGGAACCGTCCGCGGCGTCGATCTCTGCGCCCTTCTCGACAAAGAATTCAAGCATCTCCATATCGCCGAGACCGGCCGCGACCATCAACGGCCGGGCGCCCTGCACGAACTGCGACTCGATGCTCACGCCATGCTTGAGATAGACATCGACCAGTTCCGCGTTCTTTTTCCAGATGGCGTAAATCAAGGCAGTATTGTTGACGCTGTCCTGTTCGCCCAGATCGACGCCTTTGTCGATCAGCCGTTTGACGGTTTCGGCATCGTCGTTGCGGGCGGCAACCAGCAGTGCGGTATTGTCGAACTCGTCGCGCGCCGAAATGTCCGCGCCCTTGCCGACGAGGAAACGCGCGGCCTCACCTTGCTTGCCGTTCAGCGCATTGATCAGCGGCGTGGCGCCGTCATCGTCCGTCGCATTGATATCCAGACCATGCTCGATCAACACTTTCATGACATCGACATGCCCTTCGTAGGCGGCGTGGATCAAGGCATTCACGCCTTGCTCGTTCTCGGCCCGCAGCCGCGCGCCTTTATCCAACAGCATGTTTACGAAATCCACATGACCCTGTTCGGCGGCGACCAACAACGGCGTGTCACCGGACTTGTTGCCCTTGTCGATGCCCGCGCCATGTTCGATCAGCGCCGTGCCGATCTCGGTATAACCGGCCCAGGCCGCCTCGTGCAGCGCCGTCGAACCCGTCGCGTCGACCCGGTCGACATTCTTGTTGGACTTCAGCAGATCCTTAACCAATTGCGTCTTGCCTTGTTTCACCGCTTCGAGAAAGGTCTGCGCTTCCAGATCAACTGCTGGATCAACTTCTGGATCGACTGCCGGATCGGTCTCGGGCGCGGCTTGCTGCGCGGCGGCGTTCTGCTCCGCGCTGTTTTCCATTGCGCTGTTTTGCGTGGCCGTGCTCAGGCACGGCGTGGCCAGCAGCAGGATCAATGTAAGCTTGGTCATAGTGTTTGGATGCAGTGCCATGATTCACCCACCGTTATGAATTGTATGTTCTTAAACAGGCCGACCCGGCCGGATAATCCGGTCGGGTCGGCGTCCCTTCCGCGCGTTAGCGCTTAGTGATGCCCGGTGTTGCCGCCGCTGTGATGGCCACCGCTGCCGCCGATTTCACCGTTGGTGAAGAAGCTCGTCGAACCCACCGTGATGAACGACATGCCGTGCGGCGTTGCGTTACCGGCAGCGGCAACACGCGTGCCCGCGGCCGGCCAGCTTGCGCCGGTATCGCCGAAGTCCATATCGACGCAGCCGCGCGGCGAGTTGGCATCGCCCGCATTGAAGCTGGTGTCGAGCTTCAGGTTGATGCGGTTGCGATCCCACTTCATCATGCAGATGGTATCGTCGCCCACCGAACCGGTGCCGGGCAGTGCGTTACCCTGTCCGCCGGGAATACCCAGCGCCGCGTGCACGCCACCCAGACCGCCCGGAGGGAAGTCGCCCGGATTCGGGCCGCCCGGCGGATAGGCATTGGGAATGGCGCCGCCCGAGCCGTTGTTCCAGGCATGGCCGAGGCCCAGCGCGGACAACAGCAGGTCGACGTCCTTGATGGCGAACTCGCGCAGATCGACGAAGTAGTTGCTGGTCGCGACATACTTGTCGTTCTCGTCGTGCACCGTGAAGTGCGGACCGCCGCGGCTGGTTTCGTTGTCCGGGTGATCGTCGGCGGTGGCGAGAATGCGATCTTCGCCGGCACCGCTGAAGTCCACGTCGTCCACCAGCTTCGGACAATTGTTATTGCCGTTGTTCGGGTGGTAGACCGTGCCGTTGAAACGATCGCCGGCATTCGTATACGTCACACCTGCCGTGCCGAGAGTGACGGGCTGACCCAGCGGCGATGTGGCGCCGGTGTTGTTCCAGGCCGAAGCCGGCGGCATGTCGCAACCGTGGCTCGTTCCCGCCGCCAGCAGACCGCGGATATCCAGCACCGCGACGCGACGGTTGTGTTCGCCCGCGTAGTCGCGATCCTTGATCGGATCGCCGGTGGTCTGAATACCGGAGATCGGCACGAACATGACACCGTCGTCCTGGGTGATGGTGAATACCGACGTACCGGTGCACGCACCGAAGTCGTAGACCAGCTTGAAGTCGGGCTTGGCGATGGTGATGTCCGGCGAGTAGTAGATACTGCCACCGCACATGGACGCCACGAACGCACCGGTGTGGCTGTGCGTCATGCGCATTGCCATCAGACCTTCCGGCTCTTCGTGAATGGCGTTGTCTTCATGCCGATTGCCGTCGGGCATCTGAATGACCTGATACGGCCCGGCCGCCGGATTGCTCAAATCCCACAGACGGATGGTCGTGCCCAGGTTTTGCTTCGACGAGGCCGGACCCGAACCCGAACCGGTCAAGGCCAGGCTCACGGGATCGGCATAGTCGGAGGTCATGATGATGCCGTGGGTGGTGCCGATGACGGTGCCGTTGGCATTGGCGATCTGACCGTTGAGATCGGAACGCAAGCCGATGCCGTGCGGATGCGCCAGCAGGCCGGTGTCCGGACCTTCGTTGATGCCGGCGGAAAGATTCACCGCACCGCTATCCGCACCGATCTGATTGTGCGGCGACACGCCCGGCGTACACAGATTCCAGGCATTCGCACCGACCGCCGTCATGATGGTCGCGGAACTGCAATTGCCGTTGCCGTCGACGCCGCCGAAGGCGACTTGCACGCGCGGCGCATAACGCTTCGGTCCGATCATAGTGCTGCCGTTGGCATACGTGCCGTGGCCATACACCGGCGCCGTCGGTACGCCCGAGTAATCGCCGATGACCGCGTCGGTCGACGGATCGAATTCCTGCAAACCGCCCGGCGTGGTCAACACCGGCGGCAGACTCAACGCCGTGGTGCCGGTCGCGGAGAACGAACCGCCGGCGCCCATCATGGTGGTGTAGTAGTGACCGTTGGTCGGGTTGTATTCCAGGTCGTCGGTGCCGGTGACGGTGTTGTTGACCGCGCCGCTCACCGACAGGCCGCAGACGTTGGTGTTACTGCCACCGTGCAGGTTCAAACCGCCGTTGGCGGTATCGGTCTCGGCCGTCGAACCCGGCGCCGGCGTGATGTGCAACGGATCGGTGATATCGCAGCCGAACACGTTGGCACTGATCAAGCCGCCGTAATAGGCTTGAATGCGGCCGGTGGTCGGATTGACATAGGGACGCACCGAATGGTGATGCGCTTCGTTCAACACCGACGACGGCGCGGGCACCACCGATGGCAGGCCGTTGGCGGGATTGAAGTTGGGCACGCCGCCGAGGATGTCGTCGTCGGCCACGCCGTTGGGATTGCCCGGCAGGCTTTGCGGCGAGGCATTCGCCAACGCCAGATCCAATGCGTCGTCGACGAAGTCTTCCGTCACCGACAACAAGTGCTGGCCGTAAATGGCGGGCATTTCCGCCGTGTTGACGACTTTGCCGTAGGTCGGCGAGGTCGGGTCGGCATCGATGACGGCGACGAAATCCGCATCGGGCAGCGTACCGGCCGGCAGACCCAGCACGCCGTCGAGCGGGCTATGATTGTTGCCGTCGAGCATCTGATCGCTCATCCACGCCAGCAGATATTTGGGCGCTTGCGCCTGGGCATCGACCGCGACCAACAAAGCGCTGGCCGACAGCGCGGCCGTGATGGCGATATTCAGCGCCGAACGGCCGAAGCGTTGTTGTACAGGTGTTGTTCTATTCATGTTCATTCCTCCGAGAGTTCGCCCGCGGAAAAGGGTTGCGGGTTATGTGTGGCATACGCCGACGCCAAGGTCGGCTCCATGTCTTCGGTTTTTCATAATGTCAGGCTGTACGGCCGTTACGACGCGCGACACCCACCAGACCCGCCAGTCCCGTGCCGAACAACCAGGCGGCGGCGGGAACTGGAACGGCAGGCGCGGACGTGACGGCGATGCTGGTGCCGTGAGCGATGCTGTTGAGATCGTTCAGGCTGTCGGACTCCACCAACCAGGACTGGCCGCCGATGGTGCCGGCGATGTAATACTCGTAGATGTTTCCGGCATCCTGGCCCATGTCGAACAGGTTGGTGAATTGCTGCGTTGCGGTATCGAATTGGAAGGTCAGGAAGTCGTAATAGCTCACCCCGGCGACGACATCGTTGAACGTACCCAAGAGCGCGTTCGTATCGTCGAAGAAGCTGATGGTCAGCGCATCGAGACCGTTGTTGAAATTTCCGTTCAAGGCGCCTTCGGCCTCGACGATGGCGAAACTATCGTCGTAGGTGAACGTGCCCGACGCGGTGTAACCGGGGTTGTTACCGTTCAGACCAACTACACCCACCCACTCGAAATTACGCGACACGAGAGCGGCGTTGGCGCTGCCGGCCAGGGCGACGCCGGCCAACAGCAATGGAATACCTATTGCCTTTGCAACTTTCATTGAGATCTCCTCCGAGCCATATCGTTTGTTTTTGGTGTTTACGACATGGCACCGGCGGTACGCATGTCGCGTGAGGGCGATCCCCGATCTGCAGCGAGTTCGTGGGTACAGACGGGCGCCCCGAGGGCTATAACGCAAGCCCTGTGCCAGCGCCCGAATCGACAGACAAACAAACAGATACGACAACGCGCCCCGCCAAATGCCGCAGTGACTGACAAATTGTCAGTGTCGACTTGGCAGAGTCGGTCGACTTTGCCAAATGCCGCATTCTTCCGTTGACATATGCCCAATCGACTGCCATCGTAAATTACCGGAAAACCCGGAAACGTCTTTTACGACAAGCGAATCGGGCGCTTTCCACACCGATGCGCACACGCAGAAATACGTGGGCAGGAAATTTGAAAAAGCGGGAAAATTTCGCGCGTCGACTATCGGCCGCGTCGGGTCGAGCGACCCACCTGCTGTTGGAGGAAACCAGTCATGCGCAAACCTGCGATCGAACTACAGTCGCTCGTCGACGCACACGACGAACCCGCGGTCATCATCGACTGTGACTACAAAATCATCGCGGCCAACGTGACCTACTGCGAATCCTATGGCATCTCGCCCGCGGAGATTCTGAATCATCGTTGTCACGAGGTATCGCACCGTTCGTCCGAGCCTTGCCATGAGCACGGCGAACAATGTCCGCACAAGGCTATCTTCGAGGCCCATGTGCCGGTGCAGGTGCTGCACACGCATTTCGACGCCACCGGCGAACCCGACTATGTACGCATCAAGTCCTATCCGCTCAAGGGTGCGGCCAACAGCACCTATCTCCTGGAAGTGATCCACCGTATCGCGCCCGATCTCGAACTGTCCTGCGACGATATGCGCATGATCGGACGCTCCAAGGCCTTCGTCGGGTTCATGGAAAACATCATGGCCGCGGCCAAAATGGATGCGCCGGTGCTGATTAACGGCGAGAGCGGTGTCGGCAAGGAACTCGCCGCACAGTTCGTGCATAAGCATTCCGCGCTCGCCGCCGGTCCGTATATCGAACTGAACTGTGCCGCGATTCCGGAGGCGCTCTTCGAGTCGGAAATTTTCGGTCACGAGAAAGGCGCGTTTACCGGCTGCGCGGGCGCGCGCAAGGGTCTATACGAACTCGCCGACGGCGGCACCTTGTTTCTGGACGAGATCGGCGAATTGCCGTTGTCCATTCAAGCCAAGCTGCTGCGGGTGTTGGACAACGGGGAATTCCGCCGCGTTGGCGGTCATAGCCTGCACCGCGCCAATGTGCGCGTGATCGCGGCCACCAATCGCGATTTGGCGAAGATGGTCGAGGCCGGCAGCTTCCGCGCCGATCTCTATTACCGCATCGCGGCCCTGGCCGTGCGCATCCCGCCACTGCGGGAACGCCGCCGCGACATCGGTGCCCTGGCCGAATTCCTCGCCGTGCGCATCGGCACTCAATGCGGACAAACGCTGCATTTCAGTCGTGCCGCGCTACAGGCGCTGGAGAGTTACAGCTTCCCGGGCAATGTGCGCGAACTGCGCAACATCGTGCAACGCGCCGCCGCCCATGCACACGACGGCGTTATCGGTGTCGAGCATCTCAATCTGAAACCGGCCGCCGAAGCCGCCGAAAACATCCATACATCGCACGCCGCGTGCAGCGATGCGCGACCCATCAGCGAGATCGAACGGGAATACACCCGCTCTTTACTGCAACAGCACAATGGCAACCGTAAACTGGTCGCCTCCATCCTGGGCATCAGCGAACGCACGCTGTATCGACGCCTCAAGAGTTACCATAGCTGTCAACATCACACGCCGAACTGACACCGACTATCCCGGCCCGTTATTGCGCTCGCAATGACGGTGGCTGATCGGTTTCCCGCACCAGCCCAATAATGCGCCGCCTACAACGCCGCACTCAGGCGCAACCAAACATTCCGACCCGGCTCGTTGATCTGCACCACCGTCGGATCGAAATCGTTGGCGCGGTTCAAATGTTCGGCATAGCTGCGGTCGAATACATTGTCCACGCCGAGCTTCACATCGACCTGTTTGCTCAGCGCATAACGTCCGCTCAGATCCAACACGGCAAAACCCGAAGTCTCGCCGCTGTCCAGGCCGCTGCCGGTGGTGGAATCGTCGTCGACGCGATTCTGCTTGTCGACCACGCGCAGCCTGCCGCCGAAGTCCCACGCACTCCGCGCATAGCGCAGTTCCAATCCCAGCTCCAGCGGTGCGATCTGCGCCAATGCATGAGCGTCGCTGCGGTTCTGGCCGTGGACATAGGCCAGCGTCGCGCGACTCTGCCACACAGTCGCCCAGGTCCGCGCAGCGCCGAGTTCCGTGCCGTATAGCCGCGCATCGACATTGCGGTAAATCGTTGCGTTGCCCAGCATCGGATTGGTCGAGTGCGCGCGGTCGCGCAGGATGTAATCGTCGACCTGATCGACATACACCGCACCGTTCAAATCCCACCCGCGCGTCTTGGCCTGCGCGCCTAACTCGAACTGGTGATGTTGTTCCGGATCGAGCGTGGGATTGCCGACCCAGCGCGCGTCCGCCGTCATGCCGTTCGCGGCCATGAAACGTTCGGTCGCATCGGCGGTGCGCACGCTGCGGCTGAGTGTCGCGGTCCAGGTGATCGGGCTGTGCTCCAGATCATGCTCATAGCGCAGAAAACCACCGACGTTATGTTCGCCGACATCCTGCGCGGTCGTGCCGTAATACAGCGCATAGAGTTGATTCGGACTCATCGGCATGCCTACTGGGTCGAGATTGGCAAGATCGGCCGCGGCATCGACCTGATCGTAACGCAGACCGGTACGTAACTTCTGACGTTCGGCAAGTTCGATATCGTGCTCGACGAACACACCCCATTGATCCATCGACACGCCCGGCCACATGTATGAATTCACCAGGGTCTGCGCCAGGTCGCTGTAGCGGATAGCTTCGCGGTCATTGCGTTGCGTATCGACGCCGACCAGCCAAGCGTGCGCGCCGTCTGTTTCATACTGTACACGGCCGCCGTCGGTCGTTGAATCCGAAGGCACGCTCATGGGCGTCGCCATCATGCCCAGTGGACGCAGCGAATAATTGTCCATCAGATGTTCGACATCGGAACGATACAGCTCCGCGCTGACACGACCGCGCGCGGCTTCTTCCGCCTGTTGAGAGAACTTCAGACGCACCGCATTGTGATCGCTTGTAGGCGCATCCATGCTGCCGGCATACAGAATGTCTTCGCCGCGCACCGCTTCGACGCCCAACTCCAGGCGCGTTTGCGCGTTCGGCGTGTAACCGAGCAACAGATTCGCGCCGCGTTCGTCGAAGCCGCTGCGCACCTCGTTGCCGTCGCCGTCTGCATAGTTGTTGGCCTTGGACAGGCCGGTGATGACGCGCGCATAACCGAGTTCACTGCCGAGCGCGCCGTCGAGCGTGGCCTCGCGACGGTCGCCGTTGCTTCCGTAACCGGCATCGGCGCGCAGGCGTGGATGCTCGCCCGGTGCGAACGGCGGCGTGTCGCGCTCCAACAGCAGCGTGCCGCCGCTGCCGCCACCGCCGTAACGCACCGTCTGATTACCGCGAATCAGCGTGATCTTGTCGTAACGGGTCAACGGCGCATACGAGGTCGCCGGGTCCATGCGATTGGGACAGCCGCCGTGTACATACGCGCCGTCGAGCAGCACGTTCACGCGCGTCTCGCCCTGACCGCGCACCACCGGATCGATGCCGTGCCCGCCGAGGCGCGTACCGGACACGCCCGGCAAGGAACGCAACCAATCGCCCGTATCCGCCGGCGCGGCGGTTTCTCGTTGCGGCTCGACGACCTCGCCCATCTGCTCCGGTAATTCGCCTTCGATATGGATGAGCGGAACGTGATCGGCCTGGGCACTGGCCACGACACACAAACCGATCAGGCCGGGAATAATTACGCGCCGGGACATGCGAGCACCTCTTACGTGGGTGGATGGATGACGAATAACCGCGCATTGCAAGCGCCAAGCCAGGCGCGGCGTCGATGGGATTTCAGAGGCTTAGATCAGTGCGAGCGGACGCACGCGAGCGGGCTGCGTGATTTCACACAGCGGCCTGCGGCATATGCCGCAGGCGTTCGTATTCACCTCGGAGGGTGTGGAGACACTCAAAACATCATCGTTACGCCCGCGACATAGGCCCTATCCACCGTGAGCTGCACGCCGTTGACGTATTGATACACCGGCAACTGCACAAAACCGTACACGCGCGTGCTGCGTGTGACGGCATAGCTAAGCCCAGGACTCAGCGCGAGCGTCTGCGCGCCGCTGTCTTCGCGTTCCGCATCGGCGCCGCTGTCGCGGCCCTTGATCTGCACATTTACTTGCAGCAGACCGGACAGATTCTGCGCCAGTGGATAGTCGATGCCGGCATCGATCCCAAGCTGATAACCGGGCTTGAAATCGGCGCGTTCGTTGAGCGGATGCTGCCACAAGGCCTGCGTAAACCAATGCAGCGGGGCGCCCTTGTTGCCGCCCTGATAGAAACCGCCCAACAGAATATCCGTGGTGCCGCTGCCGGGTTGCAGAGTGCGTTCGGCCAGATCGCCCTCGTCGTTGGCCACTTCGTGGTCACCGCTCGGCAATTTAAGGCCGAACTTCACGCCGGCGGCTTGAGTCATGCGGTAACGGCCCAGTACCCGAACATCGCCGACCTCGGTGAAATTCCACGCCTCCGGAATATGCTCTACCCCTCCAGCCTCGTGATGATTGTGAATATGGTCATGATCGCGATTCGCCACCGGCAGCGTGAGCGCCACGCCCCAATGCGCATCGAAGCCGTAATCCAGATTCAGCAACCAATTGCGATTGAGCGTGCGCACCTCGTCGTGATGCCGCTCGATCTCGCCGAACGCGACTTTGTCGCTGCCGTGGCGCGGCTGATCCTGATCGATGAACTCAAAGCGCAGATCGGCGCGCAGCCCGGGCTGCGTCCATTCACCTTGCGCATCCCAACTCGTGTTCACACCGCAGAACGCGCTGCCGCAACTCGCCTGCGCCGCAACCGAATAGCCCAACTGCACCGCAACCGCGATGGCCACAACAGCGAGACGCCGCGCACCCGCGGACTTGGAATGTGTGTGCATAAAGCCTCCGTCGATTATTTTTATCGCATCGTTATCAACCACGGGGCCGCATGTCCCAAGGTATACGGAGAGCCATAGCAAGGGCCGGGCCAGCGCGGCCAGATGATATTTATCAAGGAGTTGAGCGGGTGCAGTTGCTAGGGCTAAGGGGCGGTTGCGGCATTTCACACAGCAGGATCGAGACGCCCGCACGCCCGCGGTTGTCGGGAATCCGGGACGCTGCTAGATTCGGCACCCATGAAACCAATAAGCGTCGGCGACACCGCAGCCGGCGCGCCCTGGAACGAAGTGAAAAAGCGAACACTGAATCAAGGATGATCTCAAGACCGATACTTTGGCAGGCAACCGAAGGAACTATCCTGCTCCGTTTTCTATTGCGGTTAGGTGTAGGCTCCCTAACAGGAACCCATGCCCTTGGCTCCGTTGAGGGTGGATTGATTATGGAGTCCGATTGCGCCGTTTACAACGGAACATTTAGGCTCCCCAATTGTAGTTGGGCCACAAAAGGAGCGTAGATGGTTTCCCCCGCGCAAACACCACAGCCACCATACTTCGCTGTCATCTTTACGTCCGTTCGTACTGACGGTGACAACGACTATGGCAAGACGGCAAAACAAATGTTGGAGCTTGCCTCCGAACAACCGGGCTTTCTTGGCTTCGAGAGTGCAAGGCAAGAAATCGGAATCTCCGTTTCATATTGGGTGAGCCAGGAAGCAATAACGGCCTGGAAGGAAAACATCGTTCATCGCCAAGCCCAGGGCCGAGCAAAGGACTGGTATCGGGCATTTCGCGTCCGGGTCTGCCGTGTCGAGCGCGAGTATGGCTTCTGACTTGCAGCCCAACCTATCATTTCACCGGACCTGCGCGAAATGCCGCGCAGGCCGATGAATTCAAACGTTAGGGGGCTATGGCGAAAAATCGAAAAGCGACTTCTGACCAGGCGCGTGTATCACGCGCTCTCGAGTTTACTGGACTTGGATACAAGGATTATATAGGAGCGAGAGCGCTGCTATTGGAGCAGCTACCATTGCAAGGTGCGACTCTTGGGAGTTCGGCAGTCGAGAAATATATAAAAGCACTTTTGGCAATACGTGGCGAAAATACTCAGGGACATCTTAAGAAAAGCCATATTTCATCCCTAAAGAACTTCCTACCAGACTTAGCTAAAAAACTGAATATGGAGTTCTTAGACTTTTTGAGAAAGTGCTACACGTTGAGGTATACAGATGGATTGCCTCCTGATTACAATCTTTCCGTATATGCCAGAGAAACATTGGCAGAACTTGATCACACAGTGTTTAGTATGGAGTATCAAATGAATTTCCACCGCTCCGATGGAGCTGAGGTCATTACTATGTATCGGAATGCCCTCAAGAACGGTAACAAGCTGCTTCTTGTCGAGAATCACGTTTTGATGAAGGAAGATAAGTCGCATTTCCTGTCCAAACCGGACGTCGCGTACGGAATGAGGAATCGACCCAGCGAAGGAATTCTGGAAATAGAGTTCAGAGTGTACGAAAGCCCCAAAGATGGAAAATTTTGCCGCGCGGCAGTGGTGCCTGTGAACAAATGAAGCGAAACGCAACTTATATACAAAAAACGCCCCCTAACCAGGCGCGCAACCCGGACGGCTCCGCCGCCGGTTCGCTTGTTCGTTAGCGATCTAGGCAGAACATGAAAGAACTCGTAGCTTTAATATCTGCATTAGCATGGCCAGCCGCGACTGTGTGGATCGCGTACCTATTTCGCGGTGAAATTCGCGGCTTAGCATCCCGAATGTCTCGGCTAAAGTACAAAGATATGGAAGCCTCCTTTGAAAGGGAACTCAAGGAGGCTGAGAGTAAAGCAGAGTCAATAACTCAGCAGACTCCATCAACTCGTCCGAGCGTTGAACTAATATCGAAACTTGAGCAGTTGCAACGAATTGCGGATATCTCGCCAAGAGCAGCAATTCTTGAAGCTTGGCTGCTCATTGAATCAGCTGCTGGCCAATCCGGCTTTGTGCAAGGAGCTGCTCATCCACGAATAAATCCAATGTTGTTTGTGGATTGGCTTATTCGAGAAGGAAAGCTTCCCTCGAACAGCATCAAGCTTGTCGAGGTGCTACGAGATTTACGAAACCAGGCTGCTCATCTTCCAGACTTCAGCGTCAGCCGCGATGAGGCTGACAGATATCTGACTCTTGCCGTAAAGATATCAACTCTAATAGTTGAGCCGCAGTGATCGCTAACCCGCCATTCGAGAGGGACAGCCCAGAAGCGGGTTACCCCTCAATTTCACGTTATAAGCCATGAACTATCGTGTCGGGAAAATAGATGCCGCTGTTGATCAACTGGATTGGGCGATCAAACTGTTTCTCGACCACAAGGCATATGTTCCGGCAATTACGCTTGCGGGTGCTGCCGAAGAAATTATCGGCGAGGCAGTGACTTCTGAATCCGCATTCCGAAAGTTGAAAGAATCGCTATCTACTAAGTACGGAATACCAGGTCCCGTTCTTTCGCAAGAATACCTAAACAAAGCAAAGAACTGGCTAAAGCACTGGAAGGAAATGAAGGATGACGAATATATGGATATAGAGCTTGAGACGCAGGCGATTCAGTATATTGTTCGAGCTGTTACAAATTTGGCTACTCACGACAAAACAGCTACAAGCGAAACACCCCGCTTCTTTGCATGGCTCGCTGAGCACCGGAAGGACTTAACAGATGGCTTATAACACGTCGCTCAACCTGACTCGTGGCGCTGACGCGCCACTCGCAGGTTAGCTCTGCGTTGAAACCTCAGGTTCCCGCTCATGGCATTGACAACGTGTAGCCGCATGGATACAGTGGCTGCATGATCGAAATTCGCAAAACTCGCCTCTTCGCTCAATGGCTCGACGAGCTTCGCGATCTCCAGGCAAGAGCGCGCATCCAAGCCAGGATTGAACGGCTTGCTGCTGGGAACCCTGGCGATGTCGAGTCCGTTGGCGAAGGTGTCTCGGAATTGCGAATCAACTACGGCCCCGGTTACCGGGTGTATTTCAAGAAGCGCGGGCGAGAGCTGATTATTCTGTTGGCTGGTGGGGACAAGACTACCCAAGCCAAAGACATCAAGGCCGCTTTGCGCCTCGCACGTAATCTTTCGGAGTAGCCGCCATGAGCAAGACCATTACCACTCGCTACGACATCGCCGAACACCTCAGAACCCCCGAGGAAATGGCTGCTTATCTTGAAGCCTGCCTTGAAGAGGCTAACGGAGATGCTGCCTTCATTGCGAAGGCACTTGGCGATATTGCTCGTGCCAAAGGCATGTCACAGGTTGCACGCGATGCGGGGCTATCCCGCGAGAGTCTTTATAAAGCGCTTTCCGGCGAGCGTAGTCCGGGCTTCGACACCATTCTCAAAGTCATCGGTGCGCTTGGGCTGAAGTTGCATGCCGAAGCCGGTCGCGGCTGAACGAGGTGCGCACAGTGCAAAATCGTTTTGCTCCGACACGCCGAGCTTGCGTGCCAACGCACGTCACAGGGGGCCGTCAGGCACACATTAACAAAGTGTTGTGTTACCGCGCACCGCCTGGTGGAATTACGCAAAATTCGCTAACCCAGCCTACATCGAGCCTAAGTAAGTGCCATTCGGTACTGATGCCTTTTCCGCAGAGAATCCACATGCTCAAGAAAACCTCCATCGTCATGTTCGCCGTCACACTGACACATCTGTCACCCGCCATCGGCGACGACGCTCTTCCACGCACCCTGGTCGACATGCCGGCGCCGATGCGCGGGCACATGCTCGCGAATATGCGCGACCATCTCCTGGCTCTGACCGAGATCCAGGAATTGCTCGGCGCAGGCGAGTTCGATAAGGCGGCGGATGTTGCGGAGACACGGATCGGCATGTCCTCGCTGATTTATCACAACGCCGCGCACATGGCTCAGTACATGCCAAGGACATGCAGAGCATTGGCACGCAAATGCACAAATCGGCAAGTCAGTTCGCGCTCGCCGCCCAGGAAAGTGCCGTGGATGGAGATGTGAAGCGGGCAATTGGCTCGCTATCCAAGGTCACTCAACAATGCGTGGCCTGTCACGCGGCCTATCGGGTCCATTAGCAATCGACGCCATACGAAGCGTAACCCATCCAACCCTCAACATATTCGGCGCATTACGGCCTTTGGCCAGATACGCCCTACGATGGTCAATGGATCAGTGACTCGTCCCCTCCGAATAATGCGTCTTGTTCCAGACGTTGTACTTGCCTGACGGTTTCTTCATCGGAATGCGTTTGATCTCTTGCAGGGTGTTGGCGTCGTAGACGATGACGGCGCCGTCCATGTCCCAGATGCTCAATAGCGCGTATTTGCCGTCCTCGGGGAATCCGGGGGCAGACCACATATTCCCGCTGATCTATAATCACCCGGCCGCGTTCAGCGCGTGCGTGGCTTTGTTGTGGCGCTGCTTAATAACACCCAGAATCTTATCGAGCACAGGGCATGGGCCATGCTCTGACACAAATTCATCGCGGAGTCCCTGGGTAGCGTCTTGGATGGATTCCTTCATGGTCATCAATCGTTGCCGTACCAGCTTGTAGCCCACACCGATGTCCTCGGCGAAGGTTTGCCAGCGACGCTCGATGATCCACTCCGGGCGGTCTTCGCCACCGATCTTCATGGCGAGCTTGTCGGTAAAATCCGGGTAGACGGCGGTACACATCAGATAGAAAATCGGACGAAGGGTATAAAAAATGATCGCACGGACCGCTATCTGATCTAAACCGGTCAATAGCCCATTCAATATCCATCAGGCACTGCAAATGAGTGTGATGCCATGACATGCACGAAAATCCGGGGGCGGATTTTGTTCCCCGATCTTATTTGGCAGCGTCCATAAATTCGTCGACTGTAATCCCGGCGGTGCGAATCAAACTCCGCAGCGTACCTTTGGCGACTTCTTTATGATCGGGCACCGACAATGTCGCAATGTGGTTGTCCTTGACGAGAATAATATGGCTGCCCCGTTGCCGGACGGATTTCCATCCGAGGGATTCGAAAACTCTAACGAGCTCGCGTCCGCTGAGGGTTGGTAAGGCAGGCATTACACGGCGATTTCGAGTTGCCGGGTCTCGATGGTCAGGGGCATGCCGCGTTCCGCGCGGACTTCCAGGCACAGCCGAATGGCCTCCTGAATATTGGCGATAGCCTCATCCTTCGTTGCGCCCTGACTGATGCAGCCCGGTATCGATGGGCACTCGGTTACCCACATCCCATCTTCATCGCGGTCAACGGTAATGATGAATTGCATGGTGATTGCCTCGATTACTCGCTTATTGGGATGCTATACCAGAATCCGGGGGCAGGCCACATATTCCCGCTGATCGATATGAGAACACCCGAGGCAACCGCTCCGGTTACCTCGGGCGAATTTTCAGAGTTATTGTCTACAGCTATTCATTGTTTCATCAAACCACGGGCCATTGGCCACGCAATTGGCGTTATATATCATCATGTGGGGCATTTGCTGATCCGTAGGCACACCATCACACACGCCGGATGCGTTGCAATCCGTTTCAACGAACGAATCCGCACCGTTGGCCGAAGTAATTACCGGTGGCGTATCGCCTTGCGGCCATTGGAATGGCGCCATCACCATACCGCCGTCCGTCATGACTCGCGCCAGGATACCCGAACCACTCGCCTTCATGCCGTACGCGGTATCTGGCGTGTGTATTGAAGAACCAGCTCCAACAGTCCTGGCACCGAATACTGAACTGTTTACGCCATCAATCTCATGACGTACCGATACAACACCGCCATGCATATGTATGACGCCCCCATCCAACGCCAGCAACCCTCCCTGACCATAAGCGCCGGTAACGGGGTCTGCCATAATTGGCAGAACAATACTAGGATCGGCATTCGCAGGCACTAGGACTTTCACCGATGACCCATAAATCTCAACATGTCCATGGGCTCCTGCTTCCACACCGAGTATTGACCAAAGGCCACCTCTCGCAGTTTTGGTTGAGAATATTTTACTCCCGTATATTTCCGATATTCCGCAGTCCGACCTATACCCGGTATTCAATATGCCAGAGCCATTCGACACAAGCGAAGAACTAAACCAATTATGGGTACCAACGACTGTGCTGCCCGATGCACATATATCCACCCATGGGTAATAGGCCGCGACCACTTCGACATTGGTCCAATTGGAACTTCCTCCACCTATCCAACCTATTGCATTATCATTCATATCTCCATCGAGCGGAGCGCTTATTGTTAAATCTTCGAATGACAGTTGTTGGCAATTCTTTATTAATACAACAGAGCCTAAGCTTGTAAACCCAGCCTTAATACCACTATATCCTTCACCTGTGATTGTCGTTGTTCCACGACCAGCCCCTCGAAACGTAACATAACCATTGTTATTGCAAAACTGCATTCCAGAACCTGTAGATGGATCATTGACAGGAAAATTACCGGGTCCGATATTCACTAACAACGGGTTAACCGCACTTGGATGTTTTGTGCCCCATATCCAGGTCAGGAGATCATACATACTTTCTGCGCAGTCACTCGTTGATCCACACTGAGTTTGTAATGACACGGTACTGGCATTGCTGTTATTGAGATTTGTTGCGCAATAGGCAGTTGATGATGCGGTCGCGAATATTGCGATGAGAATACAGCTAAGAGCTCTACTTTTCATTTAGCATCCTCCATGGTTGTTATCTATTATCCGCAAGTCGTGAATTAACTTGCAGCGCATAAAATACACGAATTATTTTAATCATTGAATCGAAGGATGGATTTATCTGCACTCATAAATCGGGGCACGGCACGGTCTGCGCTAATATTAGAGAATTCAGATCATCGATTACCTGTCCTCCAGTCTGCTGTGTATCTTAATATTACAAAAAGTGTGCTCTCGAAACGCAAGGACATAACCCTTAGACTGAAGTCTATGAGATGGGTCGCGATGCCTAAGTGAGGCCCACGACGCGGCACTGGGACGAACCCGCGACACTACTCCTCGAGTAGCCGTCGGCTCGCCTCAGTGACTCGTCCCCTCCGAATAATGCGTCTTGTTCCAGACGTTGTACTTGCCCGACGGTTTCTTCATCGGAATGCGTTTGATCTCTTGCAGGGTGTTGGCGTCGTAGACGATGACGGCGCCGTCCATGTCCCAGATGCTCAAGAGCGCGTATTTGCCATCCTGGGTGAACTCGATGTGCGCGGCGGTTTTGCCGGGCGCGGGGCGCAGGGTTTTGACGATCTCCAGGGTGCGTTTGTCGATGACGTGTACGGTGTCTTTGCTCGGGCCGAAGAAGGCGTCGACCCAGGCATAGGGCGAGTTCTCGTGGCTGCGCATGAAGAAGCCGGGGCCGTCGGTCTTGATGCGCTTGATGGTCTTCCAGTCGGTCAGGTCGATCACGCTGACTTCGGCCTTCTTCAAGTGCGGCGTGGCCAGCACGCGATGGCCTTTGTAGTCGAAGGTGATGCCGGAACCAAGATGCGGCATGCCGTCGAGGTCGAGGTCGGCGATTTTGCGGCCCACGGTCATGTTGACCACTTGGCCTTTCTTGCCGTCGCGCGCCGCGCCCATCAGGTGCGTGTAGCTTGGATCGAAAAAGAAATCGTCGAGGTAATCGTTGAGCTTGATGTGCCGGATCGGGAACAGGCCTTTTTCGGCAAGCCCTTCCATGTATTGATAGTCATGCACCATGCCGCGGAACACCGGCTCGGGATTGTCCGAGTAGTTGATCTCCCACACCTCGGGCAGATCCTTCAGCGCAACGACGAAACTCGAACGCGGCGGCGCGGTATACACAGCGCTGACGCGCGAAGTCTTGCCGTGATCGTCCTGTACCGGAATCACTTTGATGGGATCTAGGTTGCGTGCATCCAGCAGCACGAGTGTATTCGGCAGATAATTGCCGACCATCACATAGCGGCCGTCGTGCGACACGGCGATATTGCGCGTGTTGATGCCGGCGCGAATCTCGGCGACGGTCTTCAGATTGTAGATGTCGAACTTGCTGACCCAGCCGTCGCGCGAGCCGAAGTACACATAACGTCCGCTCGGCGAATACTTCGGTCCTCCGTGCAAGGCGAAGCGGGTGGCGAAGCGGTGGATCGGCTCGAAGCTGTCGCCGTCCAACACTGTCGCATGATGGTCGCCCACCTCGACGACGATGAACAGGTTCTGCATGTCGGCCTTGAAGCTCGGTGTGTCCGGCAGACTGCCCTCGGGATGTGCAACGATGTGACTCGCGTTGATGTCGTCCAACGTCCATTGCGGTACGACGGCGGGTTCGGTGAACACATACTGGGCGAGCGCGGCGATGTCTTCCGGCTTGAGCTTGGCGGCAAACGCCGGCATCTGCGTCGACGGCCGACCGTTGGCGATAACCGCCGCCGCCTCGCCTTCTTTCAAGCGCCCGAGATTGTCCGGCAACAACGCCGGACCCATCGCACCGAGACGCGCCGGGCCGTGGCATTCGGCGCAGTGTTGGGTGTAGAGCTTGCGTGCATCGACCTTCGGGGCATCTTGTGCTGCAAAGGCTGTTTGATGAATCGCCATGACACCGAGAAAAGCCGTTACGAACCGCCAAGACGCCAAGGCGCCAAGAAAATCGTTTTCAGTAAAAAATCTTGGCGTCTTGGCGCCTTGGCGGTTTCCTAATCCTTCTTGGCGTCTTGGCGCCTTGGCGGTTCCACAATTCTTTTTGGCGTCTTGGCGGTTCATATTTATTGTCAGGCCTGTTTTATGCGGATGGTCCGTCGATACGGTGTGACATGCAGGCGTTCATGTTCACCGCTCACGCCGATTTCCTCGTCGGACAGATAACACGCGGGGTCTTCCTGCCAGGGATCGCCGGTGAGCGACCAGGCGCGCACGCGGGTGTTGCCGCCGCAGATATCCAGATATTGGCATGCGCCGCAGCGGCCTTTCACCGGGCGCGGCTGGTGTTTGAAACCGGCCATGAGCGGGTCTGATGTATCCGGCCAGATGTGCGAGAACGGCCGTTCGCGCACGTTGCCCAGGGTGTAGTCCCACCAGAAAGTATCGGGGTGTACGTTGCCGAGGTTGTCGATGTTGGAAATCCACAGGCCCGAGGCGTTGCCGCCCCATTGCGCCAGCCGCGCGCGCATCGCCGCGACTTTCTCCGGGAAATGTTTTTGCACCCAGTACAGCAGATACACGCCGTCGGCATCGTTGTTGCCGGTGACGAACTCGCGCGCTTTGCCGTCCTGGATACCGGCCCAGCAGCGCTCGAACAGCAGGTCCATGGCGTTGCGGGTCATCTGATGCACGACATCGTCTTTGCGGTTGCGATTGCCGCGGCCGGCATAGTTGAGATGCGAGAGATAGAACTTGTCGATGTCCATCTCCTCCATGAGATCCAGCATCGCCGGCAGTTCCGCAGCGTTGTCCTGGGTGATCGTGAAGCGCAGCCCGACTTTGATGCCGTGCTGCTGGCACAGGCGAATGCCGTGCATGGAGGCATCGAAGGCGCCGTCGAGGCGGCGGAATTTATCGTGCGTATCGCGCAAGCCGTCGATGCTGATGCCAACGTAGTCGTAACCGACCTCGGCGATCTGCGCGATGTTGTTCTCGTCGATCAGCGTGCCGTTGGTCGACAGGCCGACATAGAAACCCATGGCCTTGGCGCGTTTCGAGATGGCATAGATATCCGGTCGCAACAGCGGCTCGCCGCCGGACAGAATCAACACCGGCACACCGAAGGCCTTGAGGTCGTCCATCACCGTATAGATTTCGTCGGTGCTCAGCTCGCCGGGAAAATTATGATCGGCGGAAATCGAGTAACAGTGTTTGCAAGCGAGATTACAGCGCCGGATCAGATTCCAGATCACCACCGGCCCGGGCGGCGTGCGCTTCGGCCCGAGCGGCGTATCGTTGGCCAACGCTTGCAGGTATTGCGTGATCCGGAACATAGTTATCTCCTGATCTTCTCAATTATATTGAACCGCCAAGACGCGAAGAGAAAACCTGTTTGAACCGCCAAGGCGCCAAGACGCCAAGAAAATCCTTTTTATTGAAAAAACTTGGCGCCTTAGCGGTTCAAACATCTTTCTTGGCACCCTTGGCGTCTTGGCGGTTCAAGGATTTCATTCCGCCAATAGGCGCATACCGGTCTTCTTCAGGATGCGCGTGCTGAACAGTACATCGTGGCTGCGCACAGAATCGCCGAGCAGTTCGGCGATGCGCGCGACGTGCATAAAGACTTCGACGCGGTCGCGGCCGTGTACCATGGCGAACAGGTTATACGGCCAATGCGGCAGGTGGCGCGGGCGGTGATAGCAATGGCTGACGGACTCCAGCGCACCGATGCGTTGCCCGAGTACGCGCACATCGGCATCCGGCACATCCCAGACGGACATGCCATTGCCTTTGAAGCCGAGCTTGTAGTGATTGGGTACGGCGCCGATGCGGCGGATGATGCCGTCGCGCTGCATGCGTTGCAGGCGCGACATGATTTCGTCCGCCGTCAGGCCAAGGTCGGCGGCGAGCTGATGGTACGGCCGCGACACGCGCGGCAAACCGGCCTGTGTGGCGAGGACGATGCGCCGGTCGGTGGCGTCGATGCCTTCGCATAGCGGTTCGAGTACGGCGGCCATCGGTTCAGACCTTGAATTTCAGGCCCACGAAGAATTCCTCCTTCTTGGGCATGTTGTAGACGCGATAGCCAGTGACCGCTTCGATGGCCTGCACGACCTGCGCGATGCGTTGCGGCGTTTCGGTGGCGAGCACAAACCACATATTCAGTTCATGATCGCGTGCGTAGTTGTGCGCGACCTCGGGAAATGCGTTGACCTGCGCGGCCACGCGCTCGAAATCCTCGGGCGCGACACGCATCGCCGCCAGGGTGAGTCCGCCTCCGAGCAGTTCGGCGTGATACAGCGGCCCGAAGCGGGTCAGGATACCCGCATCGAGCAGCGCGTCGATGCGTGCGATCAGCGTGGCCTCGTCGGTACCGAGCTCGGCGGCGACGTCGGCATAGGGTTGTTCGCTGATGGGAAAGCCGTCTTGCAGACGGTTGACGATCTGCGTGTCGAGCAGATCGAGCGTGACGGTCTCGACTTCGCGTCGTTGCGCCTGCGCGGTCATGATGTCACCGGCTCGCGTTCGGCGGCGTTGCGATAACGCGCGCCGCGTTGTTTGAAACGGCGGCGGCTGAACAACAGCGTGTGCGGGATGTCTTCGAGGCCGCAGCATTGCACCAACTGGCGCAGCTTGCCGCGCACTTCCTCGCGGTCTTGGCCGTGGATCATGCAGAACAGATTGTAGGGCCAGTCGCGGCCCTGACGCGGGCGGCGGTAACACAAGGTGACGAAATCGAATTTACTCAGACAACGGCCCAGTTCGGCGACCTCGCCATCGGGCACATCCCAGACCACCATGGCGTTGGCGCCGTAGCCGAGTTCACGATGGCGCACCACCAGACCCATGCGTTTGATGACGCCGCGTTCATGCAACGACGCCAAGCGTTCGACCAACGCCGCTTCGGCGATGCCGAGTTGCGCGGCCAGCGCGGCATACGGACGCGACACCAACGGCAGGCCCGCCTGAATGGCGCCGATCACGGCCAAGTCCAGTTCGCTGAGCGGAATGCGTACCGCATCGCGACCAAAACCGGGGTGTGTGGTTTTCATGTCCATTGCAGCGTGAATCCCAGATCGATGTGGTAATCCTCCAGCATCGGCAAAGGCATGACCTTGATATCGGTCAATTGCTCGATCTTGTCCAGCACCTCGGCCAACTCCGCGTCGCTGGCGGCGGTGGCGACGAACCAGAGATTGAAACGGTGCTCGCGTTCGTAATTGTGGTTGACCGCCGCGAAGCTGGTGACGATGGCGGCGACTTCGTCGAGCCGCGCCTCCGGAACGGCCATGGCCGCCAGCGTGGAGACGCCGACCGCATGAGTGCGGAACACTGGACCGACGCGGCTGAGTACGCCGAGCTGCTGCATGCGATCGAGCGCCGCCAACACCTCGGCTTCGGGCACGTCTAACGCAGCGGCCATATCCGCATAGGGCGTGGCCGACAACGGCAAGCCGTGCTGATAACGATCCAGCAATCGGCGTTCGAGCTCGGTCAGGTCGGCGCGGTGGTCCATGGTCGTCACAAGCCAATCCGATGCGCGCGGTGAGTGAAGAAGATGCCGCTGGGCTTTTCCGCCGGCAGTGTGCCGAGGCGCTTGAGGGTCGCGGTGTCGTAGATGTCGATGCGGTCTTCGTCGCGCAGCGAAATCCACACCGCCTCGCCGCGCGGGGTGAATTCCAAATGCAGCACGGCCTTGCCGGGTTTGAAGGTATCGACGACCTTGAGCGTGTCGACGTCGATCACTTGCACGGTGTCGTTGTCCGGATGGGCGAAGTTCACCCACACTTGGCGCGCATCGGGGCGACCGATCACGAACACCGGTTGGCTATGCACGGGGATGCGCGCGATTTGCTTCCAGGTGCCGCGCTCGATCGCCAAGACTTCGTGCAGACCCACGGCGGGGACAAAGATAGGGTCGCCGGCCAGCGACCAGCCTTGCAGATGCGGCATCTTGAACACCGGCAGTTTTTGTTCGCCCTTGCCATACTCCGGCAGTACACGGCGCGCGCCGGCCTCGGGATGCCAGAGATCGAGTTCCGTCAGGCCGTTCTCGCCGAACAGGCCGGCCAGATAATAACGTCCGTCGCCGAACACCAAACCGTCGTAGGGTTCGCGGCCGATGTGGTCGAACTTGGTCAGTTCAGGTGTTCGACCCGCGCTGAAATCCGCGATCCAGATGGCGCCGCTCTCGAACAAACTGAAGACGAAACGCTGGCCCGGCGCGTCGGCGAGCCCGACGACTTTTACGCCAGTGGGAATATCGGCGACCTGTTCCAACGTCTCGGCGTCGAACACCTTCACGCCACCGGGTTCGTAATTGGAGACGGCAATGAGTTTGCCGTCCTGGGAAATGGCGCCACCGATGCTGTTGCCGGATTGGACGATGCGCTTGACGATGCGCGCGGTGAGGATGTCGATCTTGGTCAGTCCGCCGTCGCGGCCGAATACATAGGCATAACGCTCGTCGCGCGAATACACCAGCGAAGCATGCGACAGATCGCCCAGACCTTGCACGCGCGCCAGCGTGCTCATGTGCGTGGTATCGACGATCAACACACTGCCCGAGGCACGTTCGATCACTACGCCCAGATCGCCGGTACCGCGTAGCGGCGTGGCGGCGCAGGCGGTGAGCAATGCAGCCAGGAACACGACGTGGAACCGCCCAGACCTGAAAACCGCCAAGACACCAAGACACACCAGAACGAACCGCCAAGGCGCCAAGGCGCCAAGAAAATCGTTTTTAAGTAAAAAAAACTTGGCGTCTTGGCGCCTTGGCGGTTCCAAAAAGTCCTGCTTGGCGTCTTGGCGGTTCAGACACATAGACATATCTACTCCACACCCCGTCGCAGTTGCTGCACCAGCCAGGCCGCTTCGGCTTCGGTGAGCTGGCCGCGCCAGGGCGGCATGGCGGTGCCGGTGCGTCCGTCGAGGATGGTCGCGACCAAGAGTTGGTCTGGTTTGCCGGCGAGATTATCGGGCAGCAGCGCGGGTCCAAGTCCGCCTTTGCGCGTCATACCGTGGCAGGAACCGCAATCCTGCGCGAGCAGGTATTTGAGTTGTGCCTGACGGCCCGGTGCAATAGACACCTCAATCGATGGTTCGACAGACAAGGCCGGCGCGCTGCTGGCGATCAGTACGCTCGCCGCTGCGAACAGCAGACTAAGCCTGCGCGCTGCAATCGAGGTAGTCATCCGTCGCCATCTCCGCAAACCAATCCAACTCGCCGGCCAGCGCGACGACGCGACCGATCACCACCAACGCGGGCGATACAACTTGTTCCGCGCATGCCGTGGCGGCGAGACTGTCGAGGCGCGCGAGCAACCGACGCTGTTGTTGGGTGCTGCCGTTTTCGATCAAGGCCACGGGTGTGGAGGCGCTCAGTCCCGCGGTTATCAATTGATACTGGATTTCCTCCAGGTTCGCCAGTCCCATGTAAATCACCAGTGTGGTGTCGGGATCGGCGAGGCTTTTCCAATTCAATTCCAGCGGCTGGTCGCCACGGCAATGACCGGCGATGAAGCGCACGCTGCCGGCCAGCCCACGATGCGTGAGCGGGATGCCCGCATAGGTCGTGCAGGCCGAGGCGGCGGTAATGCCGGGAACGATTTCGAAACGCACGCCTTGGCGCACGAGATGTAAGGCCTCTTCGCTGCCGCGGCCGAAGATCAGTGGATCGCCGCCTTTGAGCCGCACGACGTTGCGCGCACGGCGCGCGAGACCGGCCAGGAGTTCATTGATCTCCTCCTGGTTCATATGATGATTGCCGGACGCCTTGCCGACGAAAATGCGGCTGGTACCGGCAGGAATCAGATCGAGAATCGCCTGCGACACGAGGCGATCATACACAACGACATCGGCCTCTTGTAGCAGCCGATACGCCTTGAGGGTGAGCAGCTCGGGATCGCCGGGACCGGCGCCGACCAGATAAACACAAGCTTCGTTGCGCATACGGCCCCCTGTTGTTATTGCGATGAGGGGGACAGACTTAAGTCTGTCCCCCGTTCACGCATTTCAGCGCATGCTCAATAAACGTCGTGCATAGTATTATTGACGTTGAACTTACCGGTCGGTGTAATCAGCCGCTTATCCTTGATGACAGTCTTCAGCTTACGGGTCTTGTCGTCGAGCACGACAATCGCCGATTCCTCTTTACTGCCGCTCCACACCGAGAACCACACCTCGTCGCCGGCCTTGTTGAACTCCGGCTGCACAACACGCTTCGGACCTTCGCCCAGGCCCGCCATGCCGGCGATATCCAACACCTCAAAGCCCTTGTCCAGATTATTGATGTCGAACACTGCGACCGACTGGCTGATCTTCGTGTCGGGATTCAGCGCCGTGTCGACATACAGATTGGTGGACTTGGGATGGGTCTTGATGAATAGCGAACCGCCGCCCTGACATTTGATCGTGCGCACCACCTTCCAGGCATTGGCCTTATGGTGTTCGGGATCGGTACCGATCACGGCGATGCCTTCGTCGCCCAGATCGCTG
>JACREG010000052.1 GCA_016218375.1 Gammaproteobacteria bacterium | reverse complement strand
CGGTCGGTGAGACCATGCTGGAGATCCTCGCGGAGCGTAAATTCCCGGTCGGCGAGGTGTATGCCGTGGCCAGCAGCCGCTCGGCGGGCAGCCGCGTGAAGTTCGGCGACCGCATGCTGGTGGTGCATGACCTCGCCGAGTTCGATTTCTCCAAGGTGCAGATCGGCCTGTTCTCGCCGGGCGCCTCGGTGTCGGCGGTGTACGCGCCCAAGGCGGCGGCGGCCGGTTGCGTGGTGATCGACAACACCTCGCAGTTCCGTTACGACGACGACATCCCGCTGGTGGTGCCGGAGGTTAATCCGCAGGCCGTGGCGCAGTACAAAAACCGTGGCATCATCGCCAACCCGAACTGTTCCACCATTCAAATGCTGGTCGCGCTGAAGCCGATCCACGATGCCGTGGGCATCACCCGTATCAACGTCTGCACCTATCAGGCGGTGTCCGGCACCGGCAAGGAGGCCATCGAGGAACTGGCCGGCCAGACCGCGCATTTGCTCAACGCCCAGCCCATCGAGGCCAAGGTGTATCCGCGCCAGATCGCCTTCAACGTCCTGCCGCAGATCGACGTGTTTATGGACAACGGCTACACCAAGGAAGAGATGAAGATGGTCTGGGAGACGCGCAAGATCATGGGCGACGAGTCCATCCAGGTGAACCCGACCGCGGTGCGCGTGCCGGTGTTCTACGGCCACTCCGAGGCGGTGCATATCGAGACCCGCGACAAGATCAGCGCGGAGCAGGCACGCGAATTGCTACTGAAAGCCCCAGGCGTCGTGGTTTTGGACGAGCGTAAGGACGGCGGTTACCCGACGGCAGTCACGGAAGGTGCGAACCACGACCCGGTTTATGTGGGGCGAATCCGCGAGGATATTTCCCACCCACGCGGTTTAGATCTGTGGGTGGTCGCCGATAATGTGCGCAAAGGCGCGGCCCTGAACAGTATTCAGATCGCCGAACTTTTGGTGCGGGAGCATTTGTAGTCTATAGTTGCCCTGGACTGAATACATAGAAAGAACGATTAGTTGCGAATCACACCTCAATCACCTTCGGCACAAGGCCGCGGCGCCCCGGCAGGGTCCGTCGCGCAGCCATAAGAGGACGCATTATGGTTAGGAAAACGGCCCTGGTGACGGCTATGCTGGGAGCATTCGCGAGTCAGGCGTTTGCCATGGGACTCGGCGAAATCCAGCTCCTGTCAGCACTCAATCAACCTCTGCACGCCGAGATCGAACTGCTGTCGCCGACGGCCGCCGATCTCGACGATCTGCGCGCGACCTTGGCCTCCAGCGAGGCGTATGCCAAGGCCGGGGTGGAGCGGGCCTTCTTCCACACCAAAATGCGCTTCGCGGTGGTGAAGCGGCCGGATGGTTCGGCGGCGATCAAGATCACCAGTCACGACCCCGTGCGTGAACCCTATTTGGATTTCCTGCTGGAGGCGACGTGGGGCTCCGGCCAAGTGCTGCGCGAGTACACGGTGCTGGTCGATCCGCCGGTGATGATGCCGGCGCCCGCGCCGGTGGTCGAGGCGCCCGCGATGGAAGCGCCTGCGCCGGCTGCGGACATGGACGATTCAGCGCCCGCCTATTCCGGCGGTGGCGGCAGCGGTCTGGCCGACGGCGAATACCGTGTCGGCAACCACGATACGACTTGGCGCGTTGCGACCGCCGTGCGTCCGGACGGCTCCGTGAGCATGGAACAGGTCATGATCAGTCTGCTGCGGGCGAATCCGCACGCATTCGCTCAGCAGAACATCAACAAGCTCAAGGCAGGGCAAATCCTGCGCGTGCCCAGCCGCGAGGAAATGGCGGCGATCGGTCACGCCGATGCGCTCGCCGAAGTACGGGCGCAGAAGAACCAATGGCAGGGTAGCGCTGCCGTGGCCGCGGAACCCGCGCAACCGGCCGTTGCCGCCGAGGCACCTGCCGCCGCCCCGGCCCCGGCCCCGGCCTCAGCACCAACACCAACGCCAGCCGCACCGACGCAAGCACCGGCGGCGGATGCGCAGCTCAAACTCGTCGCACCGAAGACCGATGAAACGGATGCATCCAAGGCGACGGGCGCCGCTCAAACGGGTGGCCAGACTGCCGACCAGAATGTTGGCGACATGCGTAAAGAGCTGACCCTGGCGGTCGAGGCCGTGGAGGCGCAGCGTCAGGAGAATCAGGAGCTCAATACCCGGCTCAAACAACTCGAAGACCAGATCACCCAACTGCACCGTCTGATCGAGTTGAAGAACACCGAGATGTCGCAGTTGAGTGGCAGTGCCGCGCCGACCGCCGAAGGTGAAGCGGTTCCGCCCACCACCGCGCCAGCGGACAACACTGCCGAGACGAATCAGCCGGCCACGCCCGCGCCGGAACAGACCGTCTCTCCCGAGGCGGAAACCGCACTGCAACCGGGAGTCGCAACACCCGAAGCGGCAGCCCCGACGACGCCGGCCACCGAGACGGCGTCTGCCCCGCAACAAAGCACGGATCAACCTAAAGACGAGGGCCTGTTGGCTGCGTTACTGGCTAATCCGTTGGTGAAGTGGGGCGTAGCCGGGGGCGCCGTGATTGTTGGTCTGCTCGCCTGGATGGGTGCGCGGCGCCGGCGCATGGAAGACACCGATTTCCAGGAAAGCATTCTGGCCGAACGGCATCCCGGCGGCGCAAAGGTAGCGGCCGCGGCCGCGCCCGTGTCGGCAACAGTCGCCACGCCCGAAGCGCCGGCCGATACCACGGCCAAGGAAGAGGCGCATTCCGATTCCTCGCTGTTCACGGATTTCGCCGTCAGCGATATGGGCGCCATTCAAAACGACGCGGAAGCCGATCCGATTGCCGAAGCCGATGTCTACTTGGCCTATGGGCGTTATCAACAAGCCGAGGAGTTGATCCGCAACGCGCTAAACCGTGCGCCGCAACGCAACGAGCTGCGCTTCAAGCTGCTGGAAGTGTTGTTCGCGGCGAAGAATACCAATGCCTTCGATACCGAAGCCGAGGCGCTGCTGGTCAGTCTCGGTGGCCAGGACGACGAACTCTGGCAGCGGGTGGCGGAGATGGGTCAGGAACTCAACCCGGGCAACCCGCTGTATCGTCCGGGTGGCATGCCGGCGACGGCCGATCAGGGTTTGGATTTCGATCTGGGCGGTACCACCCAGGGTGGCGGCGGTGCCGGCGAATCGTATGACGCCACGCCGGCGGCTGCCGCGCATGACGACAACAGCCTGGATTTCGATCTGGGCGAGTTGGCCTCGTTCGCACCGCAGACTCAGGAAGCGGCGCCGAGTCTGCCCATCGACGACGATTTCAGCTTCGATCTCAGCGCCGGCGACGATCTCGAAGATGCCGGCGAAGGCGTGCTGGCGAGCGCCGATGAAGTATCGACCAAGCTCGACCTCGCGCGTGCCTACATCGAAATGGGCGACCCCGACGGCGCACGCAGCATCCTCCATGAAGTGTTGGAGGAAGGCAGCGCCACGCAGAAGTCCGAGGCCCAAACGCTGTTGTCGCAAATGGGTTAATCAAGAGATTCCTCAATCAGCCTATCGAGCGTTACCTAATCGCCTGACAGATTACGTAGCCCGGATGGAGCGAAGCGGAATCCGGGGTAAAGCCGCTGTTCCTCCCGGATTCCGCTTCGCTCCATCCGGGCTACGCAGTGTCATGTGATTACGTAAGCATCAATAGTCGATCCTGCGACACCCCGTTTTTTTTCATTTCTGGACACTGTGAATTGGCGTGCCGACGCACGCGCATCATCATGGCCACACCGGTACGCATCCTCACCTTGCTCATCCTGGCCGCCGGCCTGGCGAGCGGCCATCCTATTGTGCTGCTGGCTGGCGGCGCGTTGCTGATCGGCACGGGTTTCTGGGTGTGGCAGCGTTATCGCGCCTTCGACGCACAGACTTTGATGAACATGCTGCGGCGGGTGCGTTGGTTGTTGCTCGCCATTTTGATTCTCTACGGTTGGTTCACGCCGGGCGTCGCGCTGCTATCCACGCTGGGACAATTCTCGCCGTCGCTCGAAGGCATGCAGCAAGGTCTGTTGCGCGTGGCCGCGCTGTTGGCCATCGTCGCCGCCGTGTATCTGTTGCTCGCGATCACGCCACGCGGCGAATTGGTTGCCGGTCTGTTGTGGTATGGACGACCGCTGCGCCGTCTCGGTGTCGATGCCACGCGTTTTGCCGTGCGTCTGGTGCTCGCGCTCGAAGCCGTGCCGCAGGTGCAGACGCTCGCGCGCACGGCCCTCCTGGATACGCCAAGTGGTGCGTCGCGCATGCAGCGCTTGGGGCGTGCCGCGACGGCGGTGTTTCAGGCGACACTCGCGCGCGCCGAACAATCGACCGGAGACATCGCCGTGCCGGACCCGCAACCTGTACCGCTCTGGCAGTGGTTGCTGCCGAGTGCGCTTACCGTGCTGCTGATTGCGGCACGGGTCTGCTAACATCCCGACCCATAACGTTAGGGGTGTGACCGCGCATGCGCATCGCCATGGGTATCGAGTACGACGGCAGTCTGTTTTCCGGGTGGCAGCGCCAAGCGCATGCGACGGGGATACAGGAGGTGTTGGAGCGCGCGCTGTCGAAAGTGGCGGATCATCCCGTCGCAGTCGTCTGCGCGGGCCGCACCGACGCCGGCGTGCATGCATCCGCGCAAGTCGTGCATTTCGATTCCGCCGCGCCGCGCGCCATGCGTGCCTGGATGCTGGGTGTCACCTGCAACTTGCCGCCGGAAGTCTGCGTGACCTGGGCGCAACCGGTCGCCGAGGATTTTCACGCGCGCTTCTCCGCCGTCGGACGTCAGTACCGCTACATTATTCTGAATCGAACCGTACGTCCCAGCCTTCTGCGCCAACGCGTGTGCTGGGAACATGCGCCGTTGGACGTCGCGCGCATGGCCGAGGCATCGCATTGCCTGATCGGCGTACACGATTTCAGTTCGTTTCGCGCGCAGGCTTGTCAGGCCAAACATCCGCAACGTGAAGTCTATTCGCTGGACATTCGCCGGCACGGCGAATTCATTTATCTGGATATCGCCGCCAACGCCTTTCTGCATCACATGGTACGCAACATCGCCGGCACGCTGATGGCCGCCGGGCGTGGCGATCAGCCGGTGGAGTGGGTGCAAAGCGTGTTGGAAGCGCGCGACCGGACCGTCGGCGGCATCACGGCGTCCGCCGCCGGGCTCTATCTCGTGCAGGTGCGTTACCCGGAACGGTTCGGCGTACCGCAGATCGCGCAGTTGCCGTGTTTGGGGTGACGTTCTTGGAGTTTGTCGATTAGAACCGCAGGCCCCAGCGTACCGCGATCATGTTGTCGTCGGGGGCGTTGGCATCGTGATCGGGTTGATCGCGATGCGCGAGTGCGATGCCGATATTCTGATTGCGACCGAGCGGCGTGACGTAGTTTAGTTCGGTGCGCAGTTCATGTCCGCGGGTCTTGAGATCGAAGGACTGGGCTTCGTACTGCATCTGACCGGTGGCATCGTTGCCGGTCGGAAGATTGAAATTCATTGCGCCGGAACTGGCGCGCAGCGGTTGCGACACGCTGAAGCTCAGGCGGTCGCCTTTGCGCAGTGCATCGGCTTGCACCAGTCCCAACGCGAAGGCATTGGTGCGCACATCGCTGACGTCGGTGACAAGACTGTTGCCATCGGCCTGCACGGCGGGCGTATAACCGACGGTATAGCGACCGGCGAAGGCGAGGCCCGGCGCCAGACGCCAGGCAGCCTGCACGCTCGCCGCGGTGGTGACGGCCGTGGTGTTGAGGCCGAACAGCGCATCGTGTTCCGAACCGAGCAGACCTTCGCGCTCGTGCAATTGCGTCACCGAGGCGGAGAGGTAACGGCTCGCGGTTCGTTGGCTGAGTTCGGCGGTCCACAAGGTGCTCGAACCGGTTTCATGCGTGTTGCCGGTGGGGTCGTAGAGGCCGTGCAATCCGTCGGTCAGCAGGCCGACGCGCAGATTCATGCCGTGATCGAGCCCGAACGCATAACCGAGATGGCTGTGCTGCGGCACATAGTCGAACAGCGGATTGGCGAACGCCGCCGCGTCGAGCGCAGGGCTGTTATCGAAGCGCGCACTGCCGAGGCCGAAGAAACGCTCGGCGAAACCGTTGCTGCCCACGCCCCAGGCATCGCCGTTGGCAAGCGGGGTGGTGAGCGCAAAACCACCGGGGATGACGCGGGGATCTTCCGTATCGAAAGCATAATGGTTCGTTGGCTCGATGCTGCTTGGTGCCAGCGTGAGCCGCGAACCGTCGGTCAATACCTGCTCGGTCAGACTCATCTGCTGATCCATCTGGCCGAACATACTCTCAACGCTCATGCCGCTCGGTTCCGCGACGAGACTGCCCAGATCCGTTTGGAAGTCGCGCCCGAGTTCATCGACGGTCGCCACGGTAAAGCCGCCGCGCTGCGCGAAGCCGTACAGACTCGACGCATACGACGCCCCGCCGACCCAACTGCTCAGGCTGCTGACCTTGATTGATGTGCTGCCGGTGGTGGATGTGGTCGACGTACTGGAGGTTTTGATGGAGGTCGTACCGATGGGTTGCAGTGCCCGTTCGAGGTTAACCAGCCCGCGGCCGTAAACCGCATCGATGCCCACCGTACCCAGGTCGGTCGCGGAGCGGAACAAGGTGTTTGCGACTTGCGTGGCGGTCAGATAAGACCAGTAGGACCACACCACCGCGGCCGCGCCCGAGACATACGGCGTGGCCATCGACGTGCCGCTCATATAGGCATAACCGCCTTTGTAGGTGGACAGTATCGACGTGCCGGGTGCCATGAGATAGAAATTCCGGGTGTCGCCCGCGCGGTTGGACCAGGAGGCGATGCGGTTGTTCGTGTCGACGGCGCCGACGGCAATGATGCGACCGAGTGCCCAGCTTTCCTTGGCAAAGCGCGCCGGCCAGTCCGGATTCGCCAGTCCTTCATTGCCGGCCGCGGCGACCGTCAGACGACCGCTGGCCACGGTGCTGCGCAGCTCCGATTCGCAGATCGGTCCCGCTGCACCGAGACTCATGTTGAGTATTTTTGCCTTGCCATTGATGGCGTAGCGGATGCCCGCACCCAATGAAGCGGACGAGCCGTTACCATCGGCATCGAAGATTTTGATCGGTCGGATGCGTGCGTTAAAGGCGACGCCCGCGATACCCATATTGTTCGACAGTGCACCGAGAATGCCGGCGACATGGGTGCCGTGGCCATTCCCGTCCGATGTGTTCGTCCCGCCATTGAAGGCGTTGTACCCCACCAGGACATGGCCGGCGAGGTCGGGGTGGGCGGCATTGATGCCGGTATCGAGCACGCCGATGACCACGCGTTGCCCAGCGGCGCCCTTCAACCAGGCCGAAGGCGCCTTGAGGCGCGTTGCACCTGCCGAGGCGGACGACTCGCCCGCGCTGGGGAGCGCGTTCGCGACCATGGATGCTGTTGCGAGCAGAAGTGCGGAGGCCGTGCCTTGGATCAGCCTGTTCGTCATGGGAATGCCTGTGCAAACGGGTCTTGGAGTTCTCTATTGTTTGGTAGCGACAGGGGGGGCGGGTTCTCCAGGATGGGCGGAACGATGTGTGATGCCGATCACCAATCGACACGCACCCGAAGGGTGGGCTGTGGGCCTTGGTGCGGGGTTCCAAGCGAAGGCGTGAGGGATTGGCTGGCGGCTCGCGGCTGGCCCATGCACAATAGCCACTTTCCGGCCTGATCGAAGCAAATCAACGGTAGATCGCTGTGACTACGGGTAGCCCAAGTGCGCGGACGCGCGTTAAAATCTGCGGCATTACGCGCCCCGAGGACGGGCTTGAGGCGGCGCGTCTGGGGGCGGATGCCATCGGCTTGGTGTTCTACGCCCCCAGCCCGCGGGCGGTGAGCCTTGAGCGCGCCGCCGAGATCGCGGCCGCCCTGCCGCCGTTCGTGACCCGGGTCGGGCTGTTCGTGGACGCGCAGCCGGCCGAGATCGAGGCCGTATTGGCCGCCGTGCGCTTGGATCTGTTGCAGTTCCACGGCGACGAGACCGAGGCGGAGTGCGCACGTTTCGGCTACCCCTATCTCAAGGCGGTGAGTATGCGTCCGGGGCGGGACATCGCGGCGGCCTTGCGCGACTACCCGAGTGCCAGCGGTTTTTTGTTGGATGCGTATCATCCGGCGGTGCCGGGCGGCAGCGGCGAGTGTTTCGACTGGGAGCGGGTGCCGACGGGGCGCGCGCGCCCGATCGTCCTGGCCGGCGGCCTGACGCCGGACAATGTCGCCGAGGCGGTCCGGCGGGTGCGGCCTTATGCCGTCGATGTCAGCAGCGGCGTCGAGGCGGCCAAGGGCATCAAAGACGCAACGAAGATGGCGGAATTCATACGAGGAGTACGACGTGGCGACGAATCCGGCGCTTAAGCCCAATCACTGGAGCGATTTTCCGGATGCCAACGGGCATTTCGGTCCCTATGGCGGACGTTTCGTCGCCGAGACCTTGATGGAACCCATCGAGGAACTGCGCGTCGCCTACGAGCGTCTGCGCAACGATCCCGAGTTCATCGCCGAACTCGACCGCGATCTCGCGCAATACGTCGGCCGTCCTTCGCCGCTGTATCACGCCGAACGCTGGAGCGCGAAGCTCGGCGGCGCGCAGATCTATCTCAAGCGCGAAGACCTCAATCACACCGGCGCGCACAAGATCAATAACACCATGGGCCAGGGCCTGTTGGCGCGGCACATGGGCAAGACCCGCGTGATCGGCGAGACCGGCGCGGGTCAGCACGGCGTCGCGACGGCCACGGTGGCCGCGCGCTTGGGTATGGAATGCGTCGTCTACATGGGTGCCGAGGACATCAAGCGCCAAGCGATCAATGTCTATCGCATGCGCCTGTTGGGCGCCACGGTCATCTCCGTCGAGTCCGGTTCCAAGACGCTCAAGGATGCGCTCAACGAAGCCATGCGCGACTGGGTCACCAACATCGACAACACTTTCTACATCATCGGCACTGTCGCCGGCCCGCATCCGTATCCGGCCATGGTGCGCGATTTCCAGGCCATCATCGGCCGCGAGGCGCGCACGCAGAGTCTCGATCAGGCCGGTCGACTGCCGGATGCGTTGATCGCCTGCGTCGGCGGCGGTTCCAATGCCATCGGTCTGTTCCATCCGTTCCTCGACGATGAGGGTGTCGCGATGTACGGCGTCGAAGGCGGCGGCGACGGCATTGCCAGCGGCCATCATGCCGCGCCGCTCAGCGCCGGCAAGCCCGGCGTGTTGCACGGCAATCGCACCTATCTGATGGAAGATGCCGACGGTCAGATCATCGAGACGCATTCGATTTCGGCGGGTCTCGATTATCCCGGCGTCGGTCCGGAACACGCCTGGTTGAAAGACACCGGCCGCGCGCAGTATGTCGCCATCACCGACACCGAGGCGCTGGATGCCTTCCACAGTCTCACCCGCGTCGAAGGCATCATCCCGGCGCTCGAATCCAGTCACGCGCTGGCCTATGCGATGAAGCTCGCGCCGACGTTGGATCAGGACAAGATCGTCATCGTCAATCTGTCCGGTCGCGGCGACAAAGACATCCACACCGTCGCGGCACACGAGGGCATTACGGTATGAGTCGTATCGCGGGTCGTTTCGCTGCGCTGGCCAAGGCCGGACGCAAGGCGCTCATCCCTTATGTCACTGCCGGCGATCCCAATCCCGACGTGACCGTGCCGTTGATGCATGCGATGGTCGCAGCCGGTGCCGATCTCGTCGAACTCGGCGTGCCGTTCTCCGATCCCATGGCCGACGGCCCGGTGATTCAAGCCGCCTGCGAGCGCGCGCTCAAGCATCGTGTGAGCCTGCGCAAGGTGCTGGAGATGGTGCGCAGCTTCCGCGCGCAAGATCAAGACACGCCAGTGATCCTGATGGGCTATCTGAATCCGGTGGAAGTCATGGGCTACGCCGCGTTTGCGCAGGCGGCGAAAGACGCCGGCGTCGATGGCGTGCTCACTGTCGATCTGCCGCCGGAAGAGGCGGGCGGTTTGTTGGACGAACTGAAGAAGGTCGCCATCGATCCCATCTTCCTGCTGTCGCCGAACACCAGCGACGAACGCGTGCGCAAGATCGCCGCGGTCGCCAGCGGCTTTCTGTATTACGTCTCCTTCAAGGGCGTGACCGGTGCGAATCGCTTGGATGTGGGCGCGGTCGCGACCAAGTTGAATGCGATTCGCAAGCTGACCGACATCCCGGTCGGCGTCGGCTTCGGTATACGCGATGCGCAATCGGCGGCGGACGTGTCGGCGGTCGCCGATGCGGTGGTCGTCGGCAGCGCGTTGGTCAAACGCATCGCCGATCTGGCCGAACAACCGGCGAACATCGACGCCAGCCTGAGCGAAGTCCTCACGGCCATGCGTCAGGCCATGGATGCGCAGCAGCGCGCCGTCGCCAACCGATAAACAAAAAACATTGGAACGCCATCCATGAGTTGGTTCGAAAAACTGTTGCCCAGCCGCATCCGCACCGAAGGCGGCACCAAACGCACCGTGCCGGAAGGACTGTGGACAAAATGCGATGCCTGTAGCGCCGTGATCTACCGCGCCGAACTGGAGCGCAACCTCGAAGTCTGTCCTAAGTGTTCGCATCACATGCGCATGAGCGCGCGTCGTCGCCTGGAAGGTTTTCTCGATACCGATGGACGCGAGGAGTTCGCCAACGAGGTCAAGCCCGTCGATGTCCTCAAGTTCAAGGACAGCAAGAAATACAAAGACCGCCTGTTGCAGGCGCAGAAAAACACCAGCGAACAAGACGCGCTGCTGGTCATGCAAGGTCAGGTGAAGGGTGTGGCGCTGGTGGCCTGCGCCTTCGAGTTCGGCTTCATGGGCGGTTCCATGGGCGCGGTGGTCGGCGAGCGTTTCGTGCGCGCAGTGAACCGTTGTCTGGAAAAACATCTGCCGCTGGTGTGTTTCTCCGCGAGCGGCGGCGCGCGCATGCAAGAAGCCTTGTTCTCGCTGATGCAAATGGCCAAGACTTCCGCGGCACTGGCCAAACTCGCTGACGCGCGCCTGCCGTTTATCTCCGTGCTCACCGATCCCACCATGGGCGGCGTGTCGGCCAGTCTGGCTATGCTCGGCGACGTGAACATCGGCGAACCCAACGCGCTGATCGGCTTCGCCGGCCCGCGCGTCATCGAACAGACCGTGCGCGAAACCTTGCCCGAAGGTTTTCAGCGCAGCGAATTCCTCCTCGATCACGGCGCCATCGACCTGATCGTCGACCGCCGCGACCTGCGCGACCGCATCGCCAATGTGCTGAGCATCATGCAGCGGCGGGCGCAGGGCTGATTCTGTCGATCGCTGTAATGAGTTTTGGAGCCAAGGAAGGCACTAAAAGCCGCAAATAGTTAATCTGTACTTGAACTAAATGTGTGGATTAAGGAATATCCGGCCTGTGTGGGTACTCAAAAAAGTCGCCCCCCGTTCTTGTTGCATTATGCGGGGCAACGGAAATCGCCATCTTTATTACCCAATTCCTGATCGAACTCGGCGCCGGGTTTGCTTGCGTTGGGCGGCAGGTTCATATCGAGGTGGGCGGCGACGATTTTTTCATTGATCTGTTGTTCTACCACCTCAAGCTACGCTGCTATGTAGTAGTTGAACTCAAGGCAGGGTCCTTCAAGCCCGAACACGCGGGGCAACTGAACTTTTATCCGAGCGCGGTGGATGCGCAGATGAAATCGGAGCATGACAATCCGACCATCGGTCTGCTGTTGTGCAAATCGCAGAATCGGGTGGTGGCCGAATATGCCCTGCGCGATTCAAACAAACCTATTGGTGTGGCGGAGTATCAGCGCGTGGCAGCCTTGCCAAAGGAACTGCAAACCAGCCTGCCGAGCATCGAGCAGATTGAGCGCGAGCTGGGAGATGCACCGTGAGCACGACATTTCGCGGCGTTTTCTCAGAGGTTTTTGGCGGTATCCTAGCGGTGCGTGGGTTCGCATATTTTACCGACCTAGCCAGGCATTCCCAGCCAAATGAGGCGTATCAGCGCCGACCTTGCAACGACCATCAAGAAGAAATCGAGCTGTTTTACAGGAACAAGCACGATCTGTTTTTCCCCGAACTTGTGTTTGCCATGCCAATTGACCATATTGGTCCTGAAGCAGGGAAATATCAGTTCATAAGCAATGAGAAAGGTGTCGTGGTCAAGATCACGGGTACACGAACCGCGAGCAGCTTGAAACGTATAACTAGATTCCCGCCTGCGCGGGAATGACGGGAAGGAACCCTGACCATGCAAATAACGCCTGCCATTTTTGAAGAACATGAAATCCGCCGCGTGTATGACGAGGCGACGGAAACTTGGTGTTTCTCGGTAATAGACATAATTCAGGTGCTGACCCAGCAGCCGGATTTCCAACTGGCCAGAAACTATTGGAAAGTGCTGAAAAACCGTCTGGGTAAGGAAGGCAGTGAAGTGGTTACAAATTGTAACCGGTTGAAAATGACCGCTGCCGACGGCAAGCAACGCCCTACTGACGTGGCCACTGCCGAGACCCTGTTGCGGTTGGTGCAGTCCGTGCCCAGCCCGAAGGCGGAGCCGATCAAGCTGTGGCTGGCGAAGGTGGGCTACGAGCGTATGCAGGAGATGGCCGATCCGGCGCTGTCGCTGGAGCGCGCTCGCGAGACCTGGAAAAAGCACGGGCGCAGCGAGAAGTGGATACAGCAGCGCATGACCGGGCAGGAGACGCGCAACAAGCTGACCGATTACTGGAAAGAACATGACATCAAGGAAGGCGAGGAATACGCGATCCTGACCAACATCATTCATCAGGAGTGGGCCGAGGTGGACGTGAAGGCGCACAAGGCGATGAAGGGTTTGAAGTCGCACAACCTGCGCGACCACATGAGCGAGGCGGAACTTATCTTTACCGCGCTGGCCGAGCTTTCCACGCGCCAGATCGCCGAGAGCCTGGATGCCACTGGCATGAACGAGAATGAGGCAGCGGCGAAAACCGGCGGCGGTATCGCCAAGAAGGCGCGGCTGGAGCTGGAAGGCAAGACGGGCAAGCGGGTGGTGTCATCCGAGAATTATCTGCCGCCTGCCGGTAAAAAACTGCCGCCGAAAAAGAGAGGGTAATAACTTGTTGGCGCCGGGTTAATGCCTTTCGTGCTGCCCCAGCGCCCACCCCACATGTTCCCGCACCAGCGCCGACGGATCATCGCGACGCCCTTCCAGCGCCGCAACGATCTCCGGCGTCGTCGGTGCATTGCCGAGCGCGACGGCGATATTGCGTAGCCAGCTTTCATGGCCGATGCGGCGGATGGCGCTGCCGGCGGTGTGGTCGAGAAATTCCGTTTCGCTCCAGCCGAATAATTCCACTAAGGTTGTTCCATCCAGCGCATGGCGCGGTGCGAAGTCGGGCTCGTTCGTGCGGGTGGCGAAGCGGTTCCACGGGCACACCAGTTGGCAGTCGTCGCAGCCGTAGATGCGGTTGCCGATGAGCGGGCGCAGTTCTTCCGGAATGGTGCCGCGCAGTTCAATGATCAGATACGAAATGCACAGGCGCGCATCCAGTTCGTAGGGCGCGACGATGGCGCGGGTCGGGCAGGCGTCGATGCAGGCGTGGCAGGTGCCGCAGTGATTCGCGCCGCTGCTGTCGATGGGTAAGGGCAGATCGGTGTACAACTCACCGAGAAAAAACCACGAGCCGCTGTCTTTGTCGATGAGGTTGGTGTGTTTGCCGATCCAGCCGAGGCCGGCGTGTTGCGCGAGCGCTTTTTCCAGCACCGGCGCGCTGTCGGTGAAGGCGCGGTAGCCGAACGGTCCAATTTCAGTTGCGATGTGTTCGGCGAGGCGTTGCAGGCGCTGACGCAGGAGTTTGTGATAGTCGCGGCCAAGCGCGTAGCGCGAGACGTAACCCAGAGTAGGATCGGCGAGTACGGACGCGGCGGTGCGTGTCTGCGGCGGCCAGTAATTCATGCGCACGCTGATGACGCGCAACGTGCCCGGCACCAGCGCTTCGGGTCGGCTGCGCTGTGTGCCGTGGCGCGCCATGTAATCCATCTCGCCGTGGCGTCCGGCGTCCAGCCAATCGAGCAGATGTGCCTCGTCGGCGGACAGCTCGATGCCGCCGATGCCGACGGCTGCAAAGCCCAGCGAGTGACCCCAGTCTTTGATCTGTCGGGCGAGCGCCGCGTAATCGGGGGTGTCGGTCATCGGCGGAATGTATCTGAAAATGTATCTGGAAAGGATCGGGAGTTTCGCGCTATTTTGCGCTCATCCAATATAGGTACAAGCAGCATGAGCGAGCGCGTGTGAAAACAGACGTGGCGGAACAGCCTCTACAGGTCGACGCGGCGTGGCTGCGCGCTGTGCTGCCGGGCGCGCGTGCGCGGGATGCACACAAAGGCGATTTCGGGCATGTCTTGGTGATCGGTGGTCAACCGGGCATGAGCGGCGCAGCGCGGTTGGCGGGCGAAGCGGCCGCGCGGGTCGGTGCGGGCTTAGTGTCGATTGCGACGCATCCGCAGCATGCCGCGGTGCTGAATAACGGTCGCCCGGAATTGATGTGTCACGCAGTCGCCAATGCGGAGACACTCAAACCCGTGCTCGAACGCGCCAGCGTGCTCGCCGTCGGTCCCGGTTTGGGACAGAGCGATTGGGCGCGGGGTCTGCTCGCTACGGTGTGGGACACCGACGTGCCCATGATTGTGGATGCCGATGCCCTGAATCTGCTGGCGCAGGAGCCGATGCGTCGCGACCGCTGGGTACTCACGCCGCATCCCGGCGAGGCCGCGCGTCTGCTCGGCTGTTCCACGGCCGAGGTGCAAGCCGACCGGCTCGCTGCCGTTCGACACATACAGGCGCGCTATGGCGGTGTGGCAGTGCTCAAAGGCGCTGGCAGTCTCATCGCGGACGGCAGTCACTGTCGCGTTTGCAGCGCCGGCAATCCGGGCATGGCCAGCGGCGGTATGGGCGATGTGCTGACCGGTGTCATCGCGGGTCTCTATGCCCAAGGTCTGTCGCTGACGGAGTCTGCCGCGGCCGGGGTGTTGTTGCATGCGCTGGCCGCCGACAGTGCCGCGCAGCGCGACGGCGAGCGCGGTTTGTTGGCCAGCGATCTCTTGCCGGAATTGCGGCGTTGGGTGAACGCGGGGTGAATGGGCCGACATGCTGACGCGCAGCTTCGACATTGCCGATGCCGAGGGCATGGAGGCGTTGGGCGCGCGCTTGGCGCAGCTCGCGCCGGCCGGCTTGATCGTGCATCTCAGCGGCGAGCTGGGCGCGGGCAAGACCACTCTGGTACGCGGTTTTCTGCGTGGTATGGGATATACAGGCAGCGTGCGCAGCCCTACCTATACGCTGGTCGAGCCCTATGACTTCGCGGAGCGGCGGGTGTATCACTTGGATTTGTACCGCCTGGGCGACGCCGAGGAGCTGGAATGGATCGGTCTGCGCGATCTCCTCGACGGTAGCAGCGTGGCCCTCATCGAATGGCCGGAACGCGGGCAGGGCGTGCTGCCGCCGGCCGACCTGGAGATCCGGATCGCATACCAAGGCAATGGCCGGTTGCTGACCCTCATTGGGCAGTCGCCCGCCGGTGAGCAAGTGGCCCAACAACTAGATGCCGAGCCTAACTAGGGCATCGGCTGAGATAGCGGGCCTATCCGACGGAATAAATAAGAAAAAGACTTGAAAATTCCGCCGGCATGTGGCTAGATTCAGCCATACCCATTCACGAGAGGGGCGGGGATGGTCTTGCGTCGCAGTATCGTCGGCTTGCTGTGCTGGTTTGCCGGTGCCTGTCTGGGCAGTCCGGTCACGGTGCAGGGCGTGCGTTTGTGGACGGCGCCCGACAATACCCGCGTGGTACTCGATCTCAGCGGCCCTGCTGAGCATCAACTCCTCACCCTGAGCGGCCCGGATCGGGTGGTCATCGATCTGCGCGACGCGCGTATGCAATCCGGCGTGACCGCGCACGGCAATCAAGGGGTCATCAAGGGGTTGCGCACGGGTATCCGCGACGGTCGCGATCTGCGCGTGGTGTTGGACCTCGCGGGCAAAGTCAAACCGCGCAGTTTCTATCTCAAGCCCGATGGCACGAACGGTCATCGCATCGTGGTGGATTTGCGCGGTGGTGTGCCCGCAGCGGCAGCCGTATCGCGGGCCAAGCCTGCGCTGGAGAAGACGCCGGCGCGCACAACCGTTGCGGCGGTGCCGCGTGTCGCGCAATCGCGCACGCCGGTGGTATCCCCGGTTGCATCTCCCGTTACATCTAAAGCCACATCCAAGCTCGCGACAGCGAAGAGCGGCGCACAACAGCGTGTTCCAACCAAGCCGGTCGAACCGGTTGCGCAAGTCGCGCCCGCGCCTAAACTGCACGCTGTCGAACCCGTCGTGAATGCCGCGCCGGTGCAATCTGTGACGCACGCTTCCGCAACGCCGGCCGAGCCGGTCAAAACCGCGCGCGCGGCCGGTCGTGGACGCGAATTGATCGTCGCGATCGACGCCGGTCATGGTGGCAAGGATGTCGGCGCGCGCGGCCCGTCGGGCACGCACGAAAAAGATGTCGTATTGGCCATCGCGCGCAAACTGGCGGCGCTGGTGGGCAAGGAGCCGGGCATGCGTCCGGTGCTGGTGCGCGATGGCGATTATTTCATTCATCTGCGCGACCGTATGAAAAAGGCGCGCACGCAACGCGCCGATCTGTTCGTCTCCATTCATGCCGATGCCTTCAGCGATCACCGCGCGCGCGGCTCGTCCGTGTTCGTCGTCTCCGAGCGTGGTGCGACTTCGGAAATGGCGCGCATTCTTGCCGATCAGGAAAACGCCGCCGATCTGGTTGGCGGTGTCAGTCTCAGCGACAAAGACGAGTTGCTGAAAAGCGTGCTGTTGGATTTGTCGAAATCGGCCAGCATCGAGGCGAGCATGAGCGTCGCCGATAATGTGCTCGGCGAACTCAAGCAGATCGGCAATGTGCACAAGTCACGCGTGCAACAGGCCGGCTTCATGGTGTTGAAGTCGCCGGATGTGCCGTCGATCCTGGTGGAGACCGCGTTCATCTCCAATCCCGCGGAAGAGCGTCAGTTGCGCGATGCCCGGCATCAGCAACGTCTGGCGCAAGCGATCCTGAAAGGCATTCGTGCCTACTTCCGCGAGAATCCGCCGCCCGGCACGGTCATGGCGAGTCGCGAGCCTGAAGCCGATACCGGATCGAAGGGCGAGCTATAACTTAATACGGCGGGTGGACCCGCCAACCTGTCTGTTGGCGGGGCGGACTCTGGTATTCTTGCCGCCATGTCGATTCGTCTGTTGCCTCCCCAGCTCGTCAACCAGATCGCCGCCGGCGAGGTGGTCGACCGCCCCGCGTCGGTGGTCAAGGAAGTGTTGGAAAACAGCCTGGACGCCGGTGCGCGGCGCATCGAGATCGATATCGAGCAGGGCGGTCGGGCGCTGATTCGGGTGCGCGACGACGGCATCGGTATCGCCCGTGACGAGCTGGCGCTGGCGTTGGCGCGGCACGCTACCAGCAAGATCGCCAGTCTTGAGGATTTGGAACAGGTCGCCAGTCTCGGTTTTCGTGGCGAGGCCTTGCCGAGCATCGCCTCGGTGTCGCGCCTGAGCTTGACCTCGCGCACCGCGCAGACCGAGGCCGGTTGGCGGGTCGGCGGCGACGGTTCCGAACGGGTGATGACACCCGAGCCGGCGGCGCATCCGCAGGGCACCACGGTGGAAATCCGTGATCTGTTTTTCAACACGCCGGCGCGGCGCAAATTCCTGCGTACGGAGACGACCGAGTTCAAGCACATCGAAGACGTGGTGCGGCGCATTGCACTCAGCCGCTTCGGTGTCGATATCGCCCTCAATCACAATCAGCGCGCCTTGTGGCGCCTGCCGGCGGCGGAATCGCGTGCGCAGCGCGATCAACGCATCGCCAAACTCTGCGGTCAGCCGTTCATCGAGCAGAGTCTGTATGTCGAACATGCCGCCGCGGATTTGCGCCTATCGGGTTGGATCGCGCAGCCGACCTTTTCGCGCAGTCAGGCCGACTTACAATATTTCTTCGTCAACGGCCGCATGGTGCGCGACAAGCTGATCGCGCATGCGGTGCGTCAGGCGTATCAAGACGTGCTGTTCCACGGCCGCCATCCGGCCTTCGTGTTGTATCTGGACATCGATCCAACCGCCGTCGATGTGAACGTACATCCGGCCAAACACGAAGTGCGTTTCCGCGACAGCCGGCTGGTGCACGATTTCCTGTTTCGCTCGCTGCACGAGGCCTTGGCCGCCACGCGTCCGGCCGTGTCTGCATCGACGGCCGCGCCGATAGCGCCAATGGCGCCGATAGAGTCAGCGTTTGCCAGTGTCAGCCGCGAATTTCCGCGCCAGCACTCCATGCCGTTGCGGGTGGCCGAACAGATCGAGACCTATGCCGCGCTGCATCCGCAAGGCGATACCGCCGCCGCGCTTGCCCCAACGCATCTTATACAGCCGCTGGTGCAGCCCCTCGCGCAGTCTGACACCGAAGCGCCGCTGGGTTATGCCTTGGCGCAATTGCACGGCGTTTTCATCCTGGCGCAGAACGCCGCCGGATTGGTGTTGGTGGATATGCATGCCGCGCACGAACGCATTACCTACGAACGTCTCAAGCGCGCCTTCGAGGGCGAAGGTATTCGCGCGCAGCCGCTGTTGGTGCCGGTGACGGTCGCGGTCAGCGAACGCGAGGCGGCGCTGGCGGAAGAGGCATCCGAGGTGTTCGCCGAGTTGGGTTTGGAAATCGATCGCCTAGGTCCGGAACGTTTGGTGGTGCGGCAAGTGCCGGCCTTGTTGCGCAACGCCGATGTCGCCGCGCTGGTGCGCGACGTGTTGTCGGATATGAGCGAGCACGGCATCAGCACGCGTCTGCGCGAGGCGCACAATGCGGTGCTCTCGACGCTGGCGTGCCACGGCTCGGTGCGTGCCAACCGGCAATTGAGCATCGCCGAGATGAATGCCTTGCTGCGCGACATGGAACAGACCGAACGCAGCGGCCAGTGCAATCACGGTCGGCCCACCTGGGTGCAGTTACGCCTGGAAGAATTGGACCGGTTGTTCCTGCGCGGCCAATGAGCGACGCGGTGGCTACGCTCAGTTCTAAGCCCAGTTCAAATCCCAGTTCAAATCTTGGGCCCGACGCGCCGGTGCTGTGCATCATGGGCCCGACCGCCGCGGGCAAGACTGGCCTGGCCGTCGAACTGGTGCAGCGCTTTCCCTTCGAGATCGTCAGTGTCGATTCCGCGCTGGTGTATCGCGGCATGGATATCGGCACCGCCAAACCCGATGCCGCGACCTTGCGCGTCGCCCCGCACCGGCTGATCGATTTTCTGGACCCGAGCGAGGCCTATTCCGCGGCGCGTTTTCGTGAAGATTGCCTGCGCGAGATGGAACTAATCCGCGCGGCCGGGCGTCTACCCTTGCTCGTGGGCGGAACGATGCTGTACTTCCGCGCGCTGGAACAGGGATTGTCGCCGCTGCCGAGCGCCGATCCCACCGTGCGTGCGCGGTTGGAGGCGCAATGGCGCGAGCTGGGGGCGGAGGCGCTGCATGCGCGGCTTGCTGAGGTCGATCCGCAGGCGGCGGCACGTATCCACCGCAACGATCCGCAGCGCATTCAGCGGGCGCTGGAGGTGTATGAACTCAGCGGTCGCCCGTTGAGCGCGCATTTCGCCGAACGCGACCCGGGCCTGCGCCCGGTGCCTTTGCTCAAGCTGGCGGTGGCGCCGCGCGACCGCGAGGTTCTGCACGCGCGCATCGGCCAGCGCTTTGCGCAAATGCTCGAACAAGGCTTTGTCGCCGAGGTGGAACGGCTGTACCGGCGCGGCGACCTTGGCCCGCAACTGCCGGCGTTGCGGGCGGTGGGTTATCGCCAAGCCTGGCAGTATCTGGCCGGCGAACTCGAGTATGCGCAGATGTGCGAGCGGGCGGTGATCGCCACGCGCCAGTATGCCAAGCGTCAATTGACCTGGCTGCGCGGCGAACCGGAGATGTGCTGGCTGGATGCCGACGCCCCGGGCCTGCTCGACCGGGCCGTGAACCTGATCCGGGAGCATAAACTTGTGGACAAACCAGGCGTATGACTATGCTACACTTTCGTCCGAGGCTGAAATGTCGATCAACTCCCTGGGCTTGCCCGAGGTTATACATCCAAGTTTATACCCCGAGTCTATACAATTATCTGTCGTTCAATGGTGCCCTCTGAATGCGGTACCGCTTGGAGAATACCTTTGGCGAGCATAATTAAAAAAAGGAGAACTGAAATGTCGCGTGGACAATCCCTACAGGAACCCTTTCTCAATGCCCTGCGCAAGGAACGAGTGCCTGTATCGATCTATCTGGTGAATGGAATCAAACTGCAAGGCCAGATCGAATCCTTCGATCAATTTGTCGTGCTGTTGAAGAACAGCGTCAGTCAGATGGTCTACAAGCATGCGATCTCTACCGTCGTGCCGGCGCGCAACGTGCGCATCCCGGGCGGCGACGAGGCGAGCAGCACCCCGGAACCGGGTAATGCCTGATCCGTATGCCCTGTGATTACGCCCCAGGCGGGGGACGTTGATTGTTCGAACGCCCCCGCAGTGGTGAATGCGCCATCCTGGTCCATGTCGATTTTCCCGGTGACCGGGACCCCGAAGATCTCCAGGAATTTTCCGATCTGGCCAGCTCGGCCGGCGCCACGCCGGTTGCGGTTATCACGGCCGTGCGCCCCAGTCCCGATCCCAAGTATTTCGTCGGCAGCGGCAAGGCCGAGGAGATCCGTGCGGCGGTGGCCGAGCACCAGGCCGAGGTGGTGCTGTTCAACCACAGCCTGTCGCCGAGTCAGGAACGCAATCTGGAAAAGTTGCTGCAATGCCGGGTACTGGACCGCACCGGTCTGATCCTGGACATCTTTGCCCAGCGCGCGCGTTCTTTCGAGGGCAAGTTGCAAGTCGAACTGGCGCAATTGCAGCATCTGTCCACGCGGCTGGTGCGCGGCTGGAGCCATTTGGAACGGCAGAAGGGCGGTATCGGCCTGCGCGGTCCCGGCGAAACGCAGTTGGAAACCGACCGGCGTCTGCTCGGCGCGCGCATCAAGCAATTGCACCGTCGCTTGGACAAGGTGCAACGTCAGCGCGCCCAGGGCCGCCGGGCGCGGACCCGCGCGGAATTGCCGAGCGCCTCGCTGGTCGGCTATACCAACGCCGGCAAGTCGACCTTGTTCAATACGCTGACCGGCGCGGGTGTCTATGCCGCCGATCAGTTGTTCGCCACCCTGGACCCGACGCTACGACGCTTGGATATTCCCGACGTCGGACCGGTGATCCTGGCGGATACGGTTGGCTTCGTGAAACATCTGCCGCACGATCTGGTCGCAGCCTTCCGCGCGACCTTGGAAGAGACGCGCGGCGCCGATCTGTTGCTGCATGTGGTGGACGCCAGCGATCCGGCGCGCGGCGAGCGCATCGGTCAGGTCAATCAGGTCTTGCACGAGGTCGGCGCCGGTGAAGTGCCGCAACTGCTGGTGTACAACAAACTGGATCGGCTCGACGAACCGCCGCGCCTGGAGCGCGACGCCGAAGGACGGCCGACCCGGGTGTGGGTCTCGGCGCTGAGCGGCGCAGGGCTCGATCTGCTGCGCGAGGCCCTCGGCGATCTGCTCCTCACTCTGACCGGGGGCGCGCTGGCCCGCGGTTGGCTGCGGTTGTCGGCGGCGGCCGGCCGGTTGCGCGCCGAGCTGTTCCGCACCGGCGCGGTACGTCAGGAACGCTTCGAGAACGGCGGCGCGTGCTGGCTGGAGGTGGCCCTGCCGCGCGCCGATCTGGAACGCTTATGCGCGCGCGAGGGTGTCGAGGTCCGTTTATTCCCTGTGCCCGAGGGCGATTTCCTTGCGGGCGCGGCCCAAGCCCCATAAAATCGTGCGTCCCGACACGCTTAGGCACACTTGGGCACACACGTACGCGCCTGGCCGAAGGGTCGACAAGCCCCGGCGGATGCGTTGCGACACACGGATTCCGGAACAGAATCACAATCCCTAACGCGCGGTGACGGCGGGACGGTTGGAGCACACGCTTCAGTCGCAGCCCGGAGTCGCCCACGACGGAGTACACAGCGATGGCTTGGAACGAACCGGGTGGCGGCAAAGACCCCTGGAGTGGACAAGGCGGACGTGGCGGCGATCAAGGCCCGCCCGATCTGGACGAGCTTGTCCGCAAGCTGCAATCCAAGATGGGCGGCCTGTTCGGCGGTCGTAGTGGCGGCGTTCGCGGTGGCGGCGGTGGTCTGTTCCCGCTCGGTGCGATCGTCGCGGTCGCGATTACGATCTGGTTGTTGTTCGGTGGCTTCTACGTGGTCGACGAGGGCAAGCGCGGGGTCGAGTTGCGCTTCGGCAAATTCAGTCAAGTGACCATGCCCGGTCCGCACTGGCACATTCCCTATCCCATCGAGCAGGTCGAACTGGTCGACGTCGAGCAGCGGCGTTTCGTCGAGGTGGGTTATCGCTCCGCCGGCGGCGGTGGCACCAGCAATGCGCAGACCGTGCCGCGCGAGGCGCTGATGCTGACCCAGGACGAGAACATCGTCGACATCCGCGTGGCCGTGCAATATCAGGTCAAGGATGCGCGCGCGTATTTGTTCAACGTGCGCGATCCCGACGATACGCTCAAGCAGGCGACCGAGAGCGCCATCCGCGAAATCATCGGCAAGAGCAAAATGGATTTCGTGCTGACCGAAGGACGCGGCGAAGTGGCGATTCAGGCCAAGACGCTGATTCAGGCGATCTTGGACCAGTACGAGATCGGTATGTTGGTGACGACGGTGAACTTGCAGGATGCGCAACCGCCGGAAGAAGTGCAGGGCGCGTTTGTCGATGCCATCAAGGCGCGCGAGGACGAGGAACGGCAGAAGAACGAGGCCAAGGCCTACGCCAACGAGGTGATTCCCAAGGCCCGCGGCGCGGCGGCGCGTCAGCTTGAAGAGGCCAACGGTTACAAACTCAGCGTGATCGCCAAGGCCGAGGGCGAGGCCAGCCGTTTCGAACAGATGTTGACCGAATATGCCAAGGCACCGGAAGTGACCCGCAAGCGTCTGTACCTGGACACCATGCAAGATGTGCTGGCCCGCAGCAACAAGGTCACGGTCGACGTCTCCAAGGGCAACAATATGTTGTATCTGCCGCTGGAACAGATGCTGCAAAGCGGCGCCGCGATCGCTGCGCAACCGCGTAGCTACACGGAAGGCACGAACGCCGGTGGCGCCCTCACGCCGCCGACGGCCATCGACAACCGCAGCGATACGCGAAGCACTCGGGAGCCGCGCTGATGTCCTCGAATAGATTGCTGAGTTTTATCGTGCTGGCGGTGACTGCCCTACTGCTGGGATCGTTCTCCGTCTTCAAAGTCTACGAATGGGACCGCGTGGTGCTGTTCCGCTTGGGCGAGATCGTCCGGACGGACTATGAGCCGGGCCTGCATTTCATGGTTCCGGTCTGGAACAACGTGCGTAAATTCGACGCGCGCATTTTGACCTTGGATGTGGAGCCGGAACGCTTCCTGACCGCGGAGAAGAAAAACGTCATCGTCGATTCCTTCGTCAAATGGCGCATCGACGACGTGACGCGTTTCTATACCGCGGTGCTGGGCGACGAGGCGCAAGCCCGCCAACGTCTGGATCAGATCATCAAGGACGGCATGCGCGGCGAGTTCAGCAAGCGCACCATCAACGAAGTGATCTCCGGCGAACGCAGCCGCATCATGAGTGCGCTGGCCGTCAACGCCAACCAGCAGGCCAAGGAACTGGGTATCACCATTGTCGACGTACGCATCAAACGTATCGATCTGCCGCCGGATGTGAACAGCGCGGTGTATCGACGCATGGAGGCGGAGCGCACCCGCGTCGCCAAGGACTTCCGTTCGCGCGGTTTCGAGGCGGCCGAACGTATCCGCGCCGATGCCGACCGTCAGCGCGAAGTGACTCTGGCCGAGGCCTATCGCGACGCCGAGCGGGTGCGCGGCGAAGGCGATGCGCGTGCCGCGGATGTTTATGCCAAGGCGTATTCGAAGAACGCCGAATTTTATGCGCTGTACCGCAGCCTGAATGCCTACCGCGCGGCCTTCGGCGGCCGCGATCTGCTGGTGATCGAGCCCGACAGCGAGTTCTTCCAGTATTTCAAGGGTGGCAAGGGCGGCAATTGAAGCGCCGTCGCACGGCGGCCACGCGCTGGGCTGTGAGGTAGCGGCATGCTCAACGATCTGCTCGCGGCTCTGGCACTGATGCTGGTAGTGGAAGGGATACTGCCCTTCCTGAATCCGGGCGCGTTGCGCCGCACCTTGCAGACCGTCGGCCAGATGGACGATCGCAGCCTGCGCATCATGGGTTTGGTTAGTATGCTCTGCGGCGTGGCGCTGTTGTATTGGGTGCGCTAGTCCGATTGACGAACACGAAAGGCAAACATGAGCGGGATCGATCACTGGTTGTTGCCGGAAGGCATCGAGGAAATGTTGCCGGAACAGGCCTGGCGCATGGAGCTGTTGCGGCGGCGCCTGCTGGACGCCTATCGCGGTTGGGGCTATGCCTTGATCGTGCCGCCGATGATCGAATTCCTGGAGTCGCTGCTGACCGGTACCGGTCACGATCTGGATCTGCAAACCTTCAAGCTCACCGATCAGCTCACCGGGCGGCTGCTCGGGGTGCGCGCCGACATGACGCCGCAGGCCGCGCGCATTGACGCGCACGCGCTCAAGCGCGAGGAGCCGGTACGGCTGTGTTATTTGGGCACGGTGCTGCACACCTTGCCGGACGGTTTCGCTGGCTCGCGCAGTCCGTTGCAGGTCGGTTGCGAACTGTTCGGTCACGCCGGCATCGAGAGCGATCTGGAGATCATGGGCTTGATGCTCGAAACCCTGGCGCTGACCGGCATCGAGCAGGTGCATCTTGACCTCGGCCATGTCGGCATTTTCCGCGCCGTGGCCGAGGGTGCCGGGCTCAGCGCCGAGCAGGAGAACGATCTGTTCGACGTGCTGCAACGCAAAGCCTTGCCTGAGATCGAAGCGTTGCTGGCCTCGTTCGGCACTGCCGCGCCTTGGCGCGAGCGGCTGGCGCGGCTGGCCACGCTGCACGGCGGCGCCGAGGTGCTGGAGCAGGCGCGCTCGGCCCTCAACGGGGCAGGTGACGCGGTGGCCGCGGCCCTGGATAATCTCGCCGCCATCGCCGCCCAAGTGCAGGCGCGCTGGCCGCAGTTGCCGCTGCATTTCGATCTGGCGGAGTTGCGCGGTTACGGCTATCAGACCGGCGTGGTGTTCGCCGCCTTCGTGCCCGGCTGCGGCCAGGAGGTTGCGCGCGGTGGGCGTTACGATCAGATCGGCCAAGTGTTCGGCCGCGCGCGCCCGGCGACGGGTTTTTCCGCCGACCTGCGCACGCTGATGGCGCTGTCGACGACGCGGGCGGAAACGCCGCGCGGTGCCGTGTTCGCGCCGGCAGCAGATGCGCGTGCATTGGAACAGACCATTGCCAGATTGCGCGCATCCGGCGAACAAGTCATTCGCGCACTGTCCGGGCAGGTGGGTGGTGCGCGTGAGATGGGTTGCGATCGCGAGCTGGTGCAGCAGGGCGATCAGTGGATCGTAAAGAATCTTTAAAGATTTCCAAATTCAAATCCAGAGTGATCTACGCGTCGCAAACGGCGCACGAGGACGGGAGAACGCAGGTCGATGGGCAAGAACGTAGTGGTGATCGGTACCCAATGGGGTGATGAAGGCAAGGGCAAGGTGGTGGATCTGCTCACCGAGCGCGCGGCGGCGGTGGTGCGTTTTCAAGGCGGCCACAACGCCGGCCACACCCTGGTGATCGAGGGCAAGAAGACTGTCCTGCACCTGATCCCGTCCGGCATCTTGCGCGATAACGTGCAATGCCTGATCGGCAACGGCGTGGTGT
>JACREG010000050.1 GCA_016218375.1 Gammaproteobacteria bacterium | reverse complement strand
GCTCGGAGGCGAAAGGGATCGACCCGCCGGCAGCCCCCAGCGCGCCACATAAAGATGGGCGGAGAAAACATTGCCCTACGGATTCACCGTAGAGTGCGTCACTGGAAAACTCCACCGTTTTGGCCGATAGTAAACACATGCAAGTATCGATGCGGACAATGCGGTGTTGGCGGGTGCATGGGCTGCTGGCGATGAGTCTCGCGCTCGGCGCGTGCGGCACCGTCCCTACGGGTCGCCTCAGTCGCGACGGCACGACCGACGCCGTTCCGCGCGACATCATGGCCATCCCCGATGCCATGCCCAAGGTCGAACCGCGCAGCCGTTACGGCAATCCCGCCACGTATGTTGTGTTCGGTAGACGCTACCATGTCATGCCCACCAGCAACGGCTATGTCGAACGCGGCGTCGCCTCCTGGTACGGCCCCGATTTCCACGGCGAACGCACCTCCAGCGGCGACACCTACGACATGTACGGCATGACCGCCGCGCACAAGAGCCTGCCGCTACCGACCTACGCACGCGTCACCAATCTGCGCAACGGCCGTTCCATTGTCGTGCGCATCAACGACCGCGGACCGTTCGTCGACAACCGCATCATCGATCTCAGCTACACCGGCGCCGCCAAACTCGGTTTGATCGGCACCGGCACGGGCTTGGTCGAGGTGCGTGCGCTCGATCCGCGTCGCCCCGATCCGGGTCCGACGCTGCGGATGGCGGAAAACACCTTGCCCAGCAAACCTGCGCAGCCCGTATCGAGACCGGCGCCGACACCGCCCACCGCCAAACCCGCGCCCAAACTTATCGACAGCCTGATTACGCCGGCCCACGCCGACGACACGCTGCCCGCCGGCAATTCTCCGGCAGCCGCGACACCGACGCTATATCTCCAGATCGGCGCATTCTCCAACCGCGGCAACGCCGAGCAGTTGCGCAGCAAGTTGAGCGCGGCGCACGTCTCCGACATTCACATCAGCGAGTCCGTCAGCAACCAGCGCCCGATCTATCGGGTGCGCATCGGACCGCTGGCCAGCGTCGCCGAAGCCGACCGCATGGCGGCCACACTCGGTCGCTACGGTATCGCCAATCCACGCGTGGTCGTCGACTGACGCGTTTGCAAATCCAACCCCGGACGCGGACAATTGCCGCTCCGCATTCATCGCTCACCCGGACTCGACACATCACATCATGCGCCACGCCTTCGTTCTGCTATTGCTCGCCGTATTGAATCTGTCCTTGTTGCCCCTGGCCCGCGCCGAGGACGTCCCGACCCCAACGCCGGCCCCGGTCCAGAATCCGTCGGCGCCAATACCGACTCCGGGACCAACCCCGAAACCGGCAACCGCGGCCGCCCTCGCCATGCCCATCCCGAAGGCCCCGGAGGTCGCCGCGCGCGGCTATCTGTTGGAGGACTTCCACAGCGGTCAGGTGCTGGCGGAAAGCAACGCCGACACCCGCCTGGAACCGGCCAGCATCACCAAAGTGATGTCGTCCTATGTGATCTTCAAGGAACTCGCCGCCGGCAAGATCAAATTGGATGACATGGTCACCATCAGCGAACGTGCCTGGCGCATGGAAGGCTCGCGCATGTTCGTCGAAGTCGGCAAACAGATTTCGGTGCAGGATCTGCTGATCGGCATGATCGTGCAGTCGGGCAACGACGCCACCGTGGCGCTGGCCGAACACGTCGCCGGCACCGAAGAGGCCTTCGCCGGCTACATGAACAAGTATGCCGAGGAACTCGGCATGACCGGCAGTCATTTCATGGACGCCAGCGGCCTGCCGCATCCGGAGCACTACATGACTGCGCGCGACATCGCCATCATCGCGCGCGCGCTGATCACCGAGTTCCCCGAGTACTACAAGTGGTACTCGATGAAGGAATACACCTTCAACGGCATCGTCCAGCACAACCGCAACCGTCTGCTGTGGCGCGACGCCTCGGTCGACGGCATCAAGACCGGCCACACCGAAGCCGCCGGTTTCTGTCTGGTGAGTTCCGCGCAACGCGACGGCATGCGCCTGGTCGCCGTGGTGCTCGGCGCCGCCAGCGACGACGCGCGCGCCTCCGCCAGTCAGGCACTGTTGAACTACGGTTTCAGCTTCTACGAAACCCATAAACTCTACGACGCCGGCAGCAAACTGGTCGATGCGCGCGTCTGGAAAGGCGCGCAGGAAACCGTGCCGCTCGGCCTCAAGAGCCCCTTGTTCATCACCATCCCGCGCGGTCAATACGACCAGCTCAAAGCCAGCGTGCAACTGCCCGGTCAAATCACCGCGCCGGTCGCGGCCGACGCCAAACTCGGCTCGGTACAAGTCAAACTCGGCGACAAGCTGTTGCTGGAGCCCTCGTTGAACGCCTTGCAGGCGGTTGAAGAAGGCTCGATCTGGCAACGTGCGGTCGATAGCGTGAAGCTGTATTTCGAATAAACAATTCGTCATTCCGACGCAGGCCGAAATCCAGTGTTTTGAAGCTCTGGATTCCCGCTTTCGCGGGAATGACGGGACATGAATTCTTCCACGGTCACTCAATATGCCCATCATCTATCTCAACGGAAAATTCCTCCCACCCGAACAAGCCATGGTCTCGGTCATGGACCGCGGCTATCTGTTCGGCGACGGCGTCTACGAAGTGATCCCGGTGTACAACGGCAAGGCGTTCCGCCTCGACGCGCACCTCAAGCGCCTGCACAACAGCCTGAGCGCGATTCGCATCCGCGAGCCGATGAGCACGGCCGAATGGCGGTCGATGATCGAAGGTCTGCTCGAACGCAACCCGGGCGCCGATCAGTACATCTATCTGCAAGTCACCCGCGGCGTGGCGCCCAAGCGCGATCACGCCTTCGACGACTCGCTGGTGCCCGCCGTGTTCGCGATGGTCAATCCCATTCCACCGGCCGATCCGGCGGTGGCGCGCGACGGCATCAAGACCATCACGCTCGACGACATCCGCTGGCACGCCTGCAACATCAAAGCGATCACCCTGCTGCCGAACGTGTTGCTACGCCAACAGGCCATCGACGCCGGCGCCGCCGAGGCGATCCTCATCCGCAACGGCTACGCCACCGAAGGCGCGGCCAGCAACCTGTTCATCGTCAAACGCGGTCTGTTGATTACACCACCGAAAGGCCCGCAACTGCTGCCCGGCATCACTCGCGACGTGATCCTGGAACTCGCTGCGAACAACGCCCTGCCGTACCGCGAAGCCGACATCAGCGAAGCCGACCTGCGCGATGCCGACGAAGTCTGGATGACCAGTTCGACCAAGGAAATCCTGCCAGTCACGCTGCTCGACGACAAACCCGTCGGCGATAGCAAACCGGGGGCGGTGTATCGGCGGATGAGTGCGTTGTATGGGGAGTATAAGGAGAAGGTGCGGAGGGGGGAGGCGGCGTAAGATTTCCTGTCTGGGCTAGTACGAAAATACTACATATAGTACGAACGTACTATTCGATCTAATTAAAGTTATGTGGCTCAAAAGACCTCAAGGACGTAGATGACACTAACCGTCGAGAATACTTTGTCGGCCCTAGGTCTGCTCGGTTTCGGTGGGGCGCTTGGCACCTATTTGCGTATCGTTTGGGAGCGAATGAGTTCGGCGCAACTACAGAAACAGGAATTCAAGGACGCACGCTACAAATGCATCATCATGTTGATGTATACACTGCTCGACTTCGATAAGCGCAGCAAGGGGCTTGAAAAGTTTGGTCGGGATTTCAAAACTCAAGAAGAGCTAATTGATGAAATAAAAGCGGAGTGGCACAACGCCATCCTATTTGCATCAGATGAAGTGCTAGAAAATCTACACGCTTTTATTAAAGACCCTTCTGCGGAATCGTTTAAGAAATCCGCGTTATCAATGCGAAAGGATCTCTGGGGTGGGAAATTGTCAGCTACATTGGAATCTCTGGAATTCTGAGAGCAAGCGTAGCCCGGATGAAGCAAAGCGGAATCCGGGACCATGCTGGTTTTATCCCACCGATTCTCGCAGCACATCCCCGGCCCCCGCAGGTATAATGGCCGCTCCCAATCCACCGCGACCCACCGTCCATGCCCTCGCCCACCGAATCCGCGCTGCAATTCCCCTGCGACTTTCCCATCAAAGTCGTCGGCCATCACCATGCCGACTTCGAGACGCAGGTGGTGAGTCTGGTGCGCCAGCATGTATCCGACCTCGGCGAAGGGGCGGTACGCAGCCGGCCGAGTCAGGGCGATAAATACCTCGCCGTCACCGTCACCGTGCGCGCCACCAGCCAAGAACAACTCGATGCGATCTATCGCGCGCTGTCGGGCTGGGATCAAGTCTTGATGGTGTTGTGATGGAAGTGCGCTACCTGGGCCGCGTCGACTACGAACCGACGTGGCGCGCCATGCAGGACTTCACCGCCGCGCGCACCGACGATACGGCCGACGAACTCTGGTTGTTGGAACACCCGCCGGTATTCACCCTCGGCCTCAACGCCAAACCCGAACATCTGTTGAACCCTGGCGACATTCCGGTGGTGCAGATCGACCGCGGTGGTCAAGTCACGTATCACGGACCCGGTCAACTGGTCGCGTATGTGTTGCTTGATCTCACACGCCGTCATCTCGGTGTGCAACGCTTGGTGCAACTCATGGAACAGGCCGTGATCGATCTGCTCGCGGAACACGGCGTCACGGCGCAGGGTCGCCGCGATGCGCCGGGTGTGTATGTCGATGGCGCCAAGATCGCCGCGCTGGGCCTGCGCGTGAAACGCGGCCGCAGCTATCACGGCCTGGCGCTGAATGTGAACATGGACTTGGAACCCTTCGGTCGCATCAATCCCTGCGGCTATCCGGGCATGCGGGTCACGCAACTGCATGATTTGGGCATATCCCTGGACCTGGACGCGGTTTCCGCGCGACTGCAATTACATTTGGAATCGCACCTCGCCCGCTTGCTGGGGTAAACTGCGCGCCATGAACGACACCGATTCCAAACATCAACGCGGCGCCGCCAAAACCGCGCGCATTCCGATCAAGATCGAGCCGACGGTGAAGCCGGCGCGCAAACCGGCGTGGATTCGCGCCAAGTCGCCCGCGCATCCGGAAGTGCAACGGCTCAAACAAATCCTGCGCGACAACCGCCTGCACACGGTCTGCGAAGAGGCCTCTTGCCCGAACCTCGGCGAATGTTTCGCGCACGGCACGGCGACCTTCATGATTATGGGCGACATCTGCACGCGCCGTTGCCCGTTCTGCGATGTCGCGCACGGCCGCCCCGATCCGCTCGATGCCGAGGAGCCGCGCAACCTCGCTCTCACCATTCAGGCGATGGGCTTGCGCTATGTGGTCGTGACCTCGGTGGATCGCGACGATCTGCGCGACGGCGGTGCGCAGCATTTCGTCGACTGCATTCAGGCGATCCGCGGACTCAATCCAAACACGCGCATCGAAGTACTGGTGCCCGATTTCCGCGGTCGCATGGACCGCGCGCTGGACATCTTCCGCGCCGCGCCGCCGGATGTGTTCAATCACAATCTGGAAACCGTGCCGCGCCTGTATCAGAAGGCCCGCCCCGGCGCCGACTACGCCTGGTCGCTGGAACTGCTCAAGCGTTTCAAGGCCGAACATCCGAACGTAACGACCAAGTCCGGTCTCATGTTGGGCTTGGGCGAAGAACTCGGCGAAGTGGAACAGGTGATGCGCGACCTGCGCGCGCACGATTGCGACATGCTCACGCTCGGTCAATACCTGCAACCGAGCTTGAATCATTTACCCGTCGATCGTTTCGTCACGCCGGACGAATTCACACAACTCGGTGAAACCGGCAACGCGCTCGGCTTCAACCACGTTGCCAGCGGCCCGATGGTGCGGTCCAGTTATCACGCCGACCAACAGGCGGCGGGCATCGGCACTGGCAACTGATTTACCTAATAAATACCCCTCCTCACCCTCCCACCCATCCTCAGTCCTGGCGCATCACCCTCTACCCGCCACAAGCCGCCTCGCTTGCATTCCCGTCCCCGCCTGAATTAGCCTCCGCTGGAAACAACAATCCATAGGAAGGAGACCACCATGCGTAAGCTGCTTATGCCCGCCGCCTGCCTGCTGTGTTCCGTGCAGGCCAATGCCATCACAACCACAGTTGCATCGTTCAGCACACTGCCCAGCGATATACGGAACTGCTTTGAAACAGGTTACTGCTTAGGCGACACTCTCGGCACCAACCTGTATGCCGACTCGTATATCGATGGCGTATCCGCCTTCCAATATGTACAGCTGAATGGCAGCACATACGATTTTAAATGGCTGATGCGTTACGATCTGCTCACGCCGCCGGGCACCGTCGCCGGAGCCGCCTGGATCAGCGCTCAGAACAGCTACAACATCGCCGGCAGCGATGCGCATAACTTCACACTCTACTTCAACGATATGAACAATGGTTATCTCACGGCGCCACCGATAACGGTCACCGTGAACGATAACGACCTTGCCGACGGCTCTGCGTTCCGCTCGCAATATTTTGGCTTGGTCGAATATGAACCCGGATACTTCACCTATGACCTTATTGCATCTGGCGCTCTAGGGATCGATCTTCCCTTTTGCCTGGCCGATGGCTGTGGTTCATCCGCCCAATTCAACCTGCTGCATATGTACTATGCGGATGGCCTGTTCAACTTCAATCCACAGGACACCCGCGGACTGCTGTTCAATCGAAACAATTGGTATAATTGCGGTTACGAAGATTGCGGCGGCTACGCACAGAGCCAGAATCTCTACGTCCACGCCGTTCCTCTGCCCGCCAGCGCGTTGCTGCTCATCAGCGGACTCGTCGGCGGCACGCTGAGTACACGGCGGCAGTATTCCAAGCCGAAGGAATAACGCCTCAATCGCCCCTCAAAAAAAGGGGTAGCTCATCCCACCCCCTTGCTTCGTTTTCCTGTCAGCCGCCCCGGCTCAAGCCACCAACTCATCAAGCAGCTCATCTTGGCGCAGGTCCAACTGCTCGCAGAGCCGCCGATAATCCGCGCCGACGGCGGTGAACAGTGTTGGCACGCCCAGATCGAAACCGTGGAATACCTCTGTCAGCGCCTCGATGCGGTCGGGTATGCACGCCACAAAAGCACGCCGTTGCTGCGCCGGCAACGTGGCCAATTCCTGCTTGAGGCGGGTGACACCGAAGGCGACATGATCGAGTTCGTCGCTGAGCGGTACGCGCAACGATTCGCGCGTACCGGGATCGGCCAACGGCACGATCTTCTCCACCGCTTCGCTGCCGAGCGCCTCGACGCACAGATACAAATCGGCCAAAAATTCCAGCCACGGCAGATCGCGGAAATGCGCCCGTATCATGGCCTGCTGTTCGGCCGTGATCAGCGGCGTGGCGTCGACGCCAAATTTTTCCATCCAGGTGTTTTGAATGCTTACATGCCGGCTCTCGTCGCCGGTCTGTTTGGCCAACGCCAATTTGGCCGCCGTGTCGGGCGCGGTAGCGATGCGCTCGGCGCAGATTTCCATAATCAGATGATCGACCTGGGTATAGAGCACCAACAATTGCCCCATAGCGGCACGGTAATCGGTAGCGTTTACAACGGTTGAATTCTGCAACATGACCGACTCCTCCTCGAGTAATTAGGAATCTCAGCCCGATAGCGCGGGCGTAGAGCGCTTAAGTATGGAACAGAAAATTGCGCTTGCCACCGAAACAGATCAGTTTATATCGAGCATCGCCACAAGCGCCGACGCCGCATCCGTCGCGCCGGTCGGTTGCGGCGCATTGGGCACAGCCGATGCCCACAGCGCTTCCAAGGCCTCGCGCACATCGCCGCGCAACACCGCCTTGCGTTCGATCGGCGCGCAGCGGCCGTGCGCGTGCAACCACTCGGCGAGAAAGCGTTCCTCCGGCCAATCGGGGCGCGGCATGTACAACAGGGGTGTGGCGTTGCAGGCACATTCGGCGACGGTGCCGTAGCCGAGTTTGCCGAGCAACGCGTCCACCGAGGCGAGCACGTCGGTGAAAGCGAATCCCAGCGCCTCGAAGCCCCACATATCGCGACGCCGTACCTGCCATGCATCCGGAACGATCCAGGCGATATCCGGATGCGCCGGCCAATCTTCCAGCGGCAGACGCAGTTCGATGCCGCCGGGCGCAATCAATACCAGTCGCTGCGATTCCGGCACGTTCAGGCGCGCATACAGTTCCGCCCGCACATTGTTTCCCACATGCGCCAGCGGACCGATCGGTTGCACATTGCGCAGCTCCGGCATCGCCATCGACGGCGCCGGACACAGAAATGCCTGCGCGCTGTTGTAGGCATTCTCCATCGCCGCAAGAATCGCCGGTGCTTCGTGGCACGCTGCGAAGTAATGCCGATAAATACCTGCCCAGTTGAGCGAGCACAAAGCGACGGACGGCAAGCCGATGTGCGCAGCGGCGGCCAGCGGCAGATAGGGAATATTGGCGAGCAGAAGATCGGGCGCGAGGCCTTCGAGCAGGCGCGCGGTCGTGTCGAGGCGTTCTGCCCAACGGCTATGAAAGCTTGCGTAATCGGCTGCGCTGCGCGCGAGATCGACATCCAAGGCGGAACGCATCTGCATGCCGAAATCGCCGCGCCAGTCGATGAGCTCGAAGTCGCCGGGGATGCGGTCGTGGAGAAACGTCCGCGACAAGCCGGTCAGCAGCGTCAACCGCAACGCCGGCTGTCGTGCGCGCAACGCGGCCAACACCGCCGTGGTCTGCGCGCCATGACCGAAGCCATGCGCGCTGATGGCGACGGCGAGATGACTGCTCATGGGAGTGGTTATTGATCCTGCAAACTACGCTTGGTGGCGACGAATTCGCGCAGGTTTTCCCGGACATCGGTGTCCAACGCCACAAACTGGAAACCGATGATGTAGCCGCGACTGCTGAGATAGTTGTAGCGCGCGACACAACGTTCGTGAAACTCGATCTCGCGGCCACGCACGAACAAACTGAACGACAACTCCAAGGTGGCGCCGATCTCGGCCGGTACCTCATACATCACCGCCGCGCCGTCCTGGGAAATATTCACCATCCGCGCCTGCACCACCGCACCGCTGCTGATGCGGATGCGCACCGGTCGCGTCACCGGCACCCGTGGGTAGCGCCGTAACTCATCCATACTCATGCTCGAATTCCCTGCTCAGAACTTGGTTAGAACTTACGCAACGGCGACACGCCGCGCATCATAACCCACCGAGCAGCCGATCCAACTCGGCCAACCGCTGTGGCGTGCCGATGTCCCACCAACGCCCGGTGTAATGCATGCCCCGCACCTCGCCACGCGCCATGGCCGCGCGCAGCAAAGGCGCCAGCGGAAATTGCCCCGGCGCGCAGCCCGCGAAGAGCGCTGCGCGGTACAAACCGATGCCGCTGAAGGTCAGCCGCGGCCCGTTGCCATCCCCGGTGTTATCCCCAGCGTTATCCCCGGAATTATCATAGACACGCCCGTCGCGCAGACAGAAATCGCCTGCCGGATGATGTTCGGGATTATCGACCAGAACCAAGTACGCCAAACCGGCGAAGTCATGCGGCAGCGCCGCGTAATCGAAATCGGTCCAGATATCGCCGTTGACCACCAGGAACGGGCCGTCGCCCAGCAGCGGCAGCGCTCGCTGAATGCCGCCGCCGGTCTCCAGTGCGCCTTCGGGTTCGGGGGAATACGCGATCTGCGCGCCATAGCGTGCACCGTCACCAAGCGCGGCCACAATCTGCGCGCCGAGATGGGCGTGATTGACAACGATATCGGCGATGCCGGCGCGTACCAGATTATCGAGGTGATATTCGATCAACGCCCGCCCGCCCGCGCGCAGCAGGGGTTTGGGTGTGGTATCGGTCAGCGGCCGCATGCGTTCGCCGCGGCCGGCGGCGAGAATCATGGCTTTCATGCACTTCAAACTTGCGACTGGGAGCGGAATCTGGGGGCTAGAGTATCCGAGTCACGCGCGCCTGCCCAGTCGGGCCGTTCCGGGTCCAATCTACCGCTGGGCGCCAGGGGAAGTCAGTGCACTGTTAAGAAGCCGGCGGCACCCGCGAGAAAGCTCATGCATCTACGCATACAGTCTCCCTGCGGGCACCGCCGGAGGCTGCGCGTCAAAACGTGAATTGCGCCTGAAGATACAAGCCATCCTGGTCGCCGCCATCGGGCGTGATCTCCGCAGCGATATCGCCCAGGTTGGCGTAGGCCGCGACCACCGAGACCTGCTCGTTGAAGAAATAGCCGGCGAACACATTCCACCAGGCATCTTCCTGCAAGCCGACGATCTTATCCGGCTTACTGCGGTATTCGGCACCCAGGATAACGTGCGGGTTCAAGAACACGCCCGCCGAACCTTCGAACTCGACCTCATAACCGTCATCGGCCGTGGTACCAAAGCCGAAATAGCCCAACTGATTGGCCCGGGTCAGGCGAGCGGTCGCATTCAACAAAACATTCTTCCCCGCCACCGGCATCACCTTGGTGGCGGCGATATAACCGTCGGTACCGTAATCGTCTTCGATACCCAAGGCCGTCATGGTCGACCCGGGCAGGTCATGATTGATTTTGTGCTGCATACCCACGGCAACCGTCGCGAAGGATTCGGACATATCGAGCAGCTTGAACTTGGCGCCGAACACATCCATGTCGACATCGCCCAGACCGATCGCCCCACTGTCGAGCGTCATTCGTGCATAGGACAACTCCAGTCGATTTCCGACACTGCCGAGCACGGCCAACGTACGGTGCGTGTAACTGTCCACGTCGACATAGGTCGCCGACACCGTCGGTTTTTCCGGCGCCAACAGCGCCCAGGTGGTCAAACCACCACCGCCGGAGCCCTCCACCGTCGTTACCGGACCGGCATAACTCGCGGAGGACAGAGAGGCCAATGCGATGGCCAGCATGCTCGCCTGAAGATCATAGTGTCTTGGTATGTTCATTACGGTTAGTTCCTCGGTTTCTCAAGCTGAATGTTTTTCGCGCGCATCAGTAGGTCAAACGGAAAATCCACTCCGGCAGTCTGACGTTATTGCAGATCAATTTTTTGACATCGTCGTTGGTGTCGCAGATGAAATCGTATTGCGGGGTATAGGGCTTTATATCGATGACCGGCGTCGCATCGACGGCGTCCAACCCCTTGACGGTGAGCACGTTGCCGTCGATGCCGAGCAGCGGCACCGTCGTGCAGGCAATCGGATTCGGCCGATGCGGACAGCGGCAGGCGAACATGCCGACCTCGGGAACCACGTCGTATTTCCCCTGCGGCACATGTCGTTCCTTGGTGATACACACCTGATGCATCCAGAACACAATCATCACGTGCGAGTAATCCACCAGCGAGTCCAACGAATCGACATAGCGATCGTGCAAAACGATCTGCGAGGTCGTTTTCTTCCATTCGATATAGGCCGGCTCGATTATTTCATTGCTGACGAACCCGATCGGGTTCATCTGAATGGCATCGGCATTCGCCGCATAGGCATCGATGCTGCGCATTGTTTTATTGTTCATCACAAATCTCCAGGCTGTGCCGCATGAGTAATATCTCTCTATTCGAGATGAACCCATGCTAGCGGCATGAATCTCCATCAAACAATCTGGATATTGGTTGAATTATTTCAGTTCGATGACTTACCGAGATGGACAGCTTGGAGGCGTGCGTCACTGACCGTTCGTCTAAATACAGAAGCTCAAACCGCGCGATCCAAGACCAATATCAACGAACGCGCATTTTCTCCGCCTCCATCGCGCAATAACCGGCTCATGCACACGTTCTGCGCGCTATACCCAAGGCCACTCCGACATTAGCTGCATGTCCGATTGACGCTCGCCCGCGCACAGCGCTATTCATAGCAGCGTGCATCATGTCGACACTGTTGTGGAGGAAACGACTATGGCTATCCCGGTCTCATTGCATCTTTTGGCCGCCGTCATTTGGGTGGGCGGCATGTTCTTCTCGTTGATAGTGCTGCGTCCCTGCTGCATGGAAATGGAACCGCCCGTGCGACTGGCGCTGATGACCAAAGCGGTCAAACGCTTCTTCAACTGGGTGTGGCTTGCGGTGGTCTTATTGCTGCTGACGGGGTATTGGATGATTTATGCAGTCTACGGAGGATTCGCGCAACTGCACTGGCATATCGACGCCATGTTGCTGCTGGGCAATGTCATGGCGATCATCTTTCTGGTCGCCTTCTTCGGCCCCTATCGGAAGATGCAGTCGGCGCTCGCCGCGCAGGACAATCCCGGCGCCGGCGCCAGTCTCAATATTATTCGCAAACTGATTATGGCCAACCTGACGCTGGGTCTGTCGCTGGTGCTGTTCGGCAGTCTCGGGCGTTATCTCTAACGCGCAGAAACGCCTATGCCCTGCATACGCTGCAAGGCATAGGCGGAATCAAAGATGCCCGCTCAAGTGGCGGACACAGCTCCCAGCAACTGTTCTTCGAGGGGATCGGGGATATGCGGGGCCTTACCCTGACGCAGCCGGCGCTTGTCCAGCGTCATGCGGAACAGGCGGATCATATTGCTGACCGGACACACTTGTTCGAATGCCATCAGAATAAGCTGGGCGCGGTTGGTAACGTCGAACTTCTTGAACACCCGCCCCAGGTACAGCTTGACACTCTGTTGCGACAAGGCCAGTTCGTCGGCGATTTCCTTGGTCGACAGGCCCTTCAACACCAACTGAAAGACGTCGACTTCGCGACGCGACAGCGTATCGCCCAGCCCTTCGATCTTGCGTTGGATGATCGCCTCGATCATCTCTTCCAGCTCGACGGCACTGCGCGCGAACTCCGACAGCACCTCGCGCTCCGCCCAGATCTCGCCGGCCCGAACGCTGTGCAACGCACGTCGCACCTGCTCGCCGGACATTTTTTCGTTGATATATCCATCGGCACCGGCGCGGATGATGCGGTGCAGGAAGGCACGTTCCAGCTCATGGCCGAATACCAGGATGCGTACGCCGGGCACGGCCTGTTTGAAGCGCGCGAAGAACGCCGCGGCGGGCGTCATAACCGCGCGGTGATGGACCAGCAGAATATCGGGCCGCGTATCCAGAAAGCGGTTCCAGCAACCATCGCCGGGTTTGACGCAGGCGGTGATTATGTTGTTCTCGTCGGAGGAAATCACATGGCTCAGACCCTCCACGTAATAATCCAGCTCGGCAAGAATAAATACGCGATTGACCGCCACACCCGACCCAGGCTCCGTAATGTCGTCAGTCTTCCATGCATAGTTATCGTTTGTCATTTGAGGAAGTCTCCTAACGCACAATCCAATGGCTTATGTTATGTAACTTAGGTTACTAAGTCTTACTATATGTCCGGTCTCGAAACGATGCCAGTGGACGTAGGTTAATACGTGGAACTGGACGAACGTCCAGTGCAATTCCACCGTCGGGAAACACGCAACGGATTGTCTTGGCAGGCACATCAGAAGCCATTAATGTACTGGCAAGCAGCACGTGACCGGGACCGAGGGACGTTAAGGGACCGCCCGCGGCAGGCGCTCGATGACATCCTGCGCCAACGCATCCAAGCCGGCGAGTTGCGGGTAGCGCGACGCCACGTCCACGACATAGCCCAGCGTGCGCGGGATGTCGCCGAGATAGCCCGGTTTGCCGTCGCGGCGATACAGGCGCGCGAAAATGCCGGCGGCCTTGAGGTGGCGCTGTACGCCCATCCAATCGAACCAGTGCAGGAATTGGCGTTCGTCGGCCTGTTCGGGACGCAACACGCCGGATTGCAATGCGAGTTCGCAATAACCCAGCGCCCAATCCTCGACCTGCGCACGCGGCCAATCGATGTAACAATCGCGCAGCAGCGACACCAGATCGTAGGTCACCGGGCCGATGACCGCATCCTGGAAATCGAGAATCCCCGGAGTGTTCTGCGGCGTGACCATGAGGTTGCGCGAGTGATAATCGCGGTGCACACAGACCTGCGGCTGCTCCAGCGCGGAGCGCGCGAGCAGATCGACGCAGCGACCGAGCATATCGGTCTGTTCCGCATCGAGCGTCATGTTCAGATGTCGGCCCACCAGCCAATCGCGGAACAAATCCATTTCGCGCAACAGCAGCGGTCGATCGTACGCCGGCAACTCACCGGCCTGCGGACCCTGCGCTTGAATCACCAGCAACGCGCCGAGCGCATCGCCGTACAACCGCTGCACCGTCTCGGCCGTCAACGCGTGCAGATAATGTTCGTCGCCCAGATCGGACAACAGATAGAAGCCGCGCTCGATGTCGGCGGCCAACACCCGCGGCACATTCAGACCGATGTCGAGCAGCATCGCATCGACTTTGAGGAATGGACCCATGTCCTCTTTGTCCGGCGGCGCATCCATGACGATGTAGCTGGCATCCGCGGTCGTGGCGCGGAAATAGCGACGGAAGCTGGCGTCGGCCGAGGCCGGACGGATGGCGACACTGGCGAAGGCCGGTTC